>JBNKKC010000137.1:0-1795 GCA_050291625.1 Desulfobacteraceae bacterium | reverse complement strand
CTGACCACCTGCACAGGCACCTGCAGCATGAGCAGCTTGATATGAAACCAGCCGGGTTTGTTATCAGGCTGGATATCCTCCACCCGCGCAAAAGACATGGGCTTGTCTTCGAAGTGGATGAGAACCAGGTCTCCCATCGTCGTCATGCTGTGACTACCTCCTACATTATTATGAGAAAGGCATTTCATCCAGATGCGGAACCAAAGGCACCGACACCGGCTTGTTTGTTTTCAGGATGAATCCATCCGGAAATAGTGCTTCTCGCCCGAGCTAAGCCGGGTCAGAGATACCGTTCCTGGATGGGCACTCAGGAAACGCCGCATACCATGCCATAGACCCTCGACCTTGTAAAGACTGGCCCCCGAAATCTTCCGCCCGCCTGGCTTGCCCACTCACCCTTGCTGTCTTTCCATTCATCCTTCATAATAGATACACTAGCTCACCCGATATCGATACCGAAACTGTCATCAGCAGACTCTACTTCAATGAGAAGCCCTTTGTTGAAGGGGGTAACCCCTGTTTGCAACTGAACATTTATTCATAATTCGACCAAAAGCCCTTCTTGATGTTGACGACAGACACATTCTTCCCCTGGATAGAATTGAAAAATTATAAATTACAGATTGTTTCATAGATATTCAAAATCGTTTTTCTTTTTATCAAGGCGGTATTTTAAGCTTGACATCAATCTGATCAGTCTGTAAATGAATGAGTGTTCATTCATAAAAAACCAGGTACACGCATTTGCCCGGATCCAGCCAGATTGCCGGCTTTCACCAGCCATTTATTGTTTCCAGCATCGCAATCAAAAACCGGCGGCCGATCCGGACAAAGATTCAGCAGCTGTGGCGGCCTGACCGCATTCATGCGGCCCCGACAGCAAACCTTGCGGCCCCGCGCAAGCTCGCCAACACAAGCAACCAAATGGTAAACGGCAAACCATACCAAGGAGGGTATTATGACCAGAAAAATCAGGCAGGCGGCGGTCATCGGTTCCGGCGTCATGGGCGGCGGCATCGCGGCGCTATTGGCCAGTGCCGGTGTTAAAACGCTGCTTCTCGACATCGTCCCGTTTGATCTGAAACCCGAAGAAACGTCCGATCCGGCGGCCCGCAACCGCATCGCCAAAGCCGGCCTGGACACGGTCCTCATGTCCCAACCGGCGCTGCTCATGCGCAAGAAGGACGCCAGCCTCATCAGCATCGGCAACCTCGAGGACGACTTCGACAAGCTCGCCGACTGTGACTGGATCATCGAAGTGGTCGTGGAAAACCTCAAGATCAAGCAGGAGTTGTTCAAGCGCATCGAACCGGTCCGCAAAGCGGACGCCATCGTCTCCTCCAACACCTCGGGTATCCCCCTGGCGGCAATGAGCGAAGGGTTGAGCAGCGATTTCCGCAAACATTTTCTGGGGACCCACTTCTTCAACCCGGTGCGCTACATGAAACTCCTGGAGATCATCCCCGGGGAAGAGACCCTGCCAGAGGTCCTCGACTTCGCCGCCGATTTCGGCGAACGCATCCTGGGCAAAGGCATCGTCTGGGCCAAGGACACTCCCAACTTCGTGGGCAACCGCATTGGCGTCCAGGGCATGGTCAAGGCCATGCAGCTCATGGTCGAGCATGGCCTGAGCATCTCCGAGGTGGACGCCCTCTTCGGCCCGGCCATGGGGCGCCCCAAGACCGCCATGTACAAGACCGCCGACCTGGTGGGCCTCGACACCCTGGGTCACGTGGCCAAGAACACCTTCGACCTGGTGCCCGATGACGAAGCGCGCGAGGACTTCGTCATGCCC
>JBNKKC010000136.1:0-23177 GCA_050291625.1 Desulfobacteraceae bacterium | reverse complement strand
AGCCTTCATCACTCACGCGGCGTTGCTGCGTCAGGGTTTCCCCCATTGCGCAAAATTCCTCACTGCTGCCTCCCGTAGGAGTCTGGACCGTGTGTCAGTTCCAGTGTGGCTGATCATCCTCTCAGACCAGCTACCCATCGTCGCCTTGGTAGGCCGTTACCCTACCAACAAGCTAATGGGACGCGGGCTCATCCCCAAACAGTAGCTTTCAAGAAGAGGCCACCTTTGATCCAAAAATTCGAAAATTAATGAATATTATTCGGTATTAGCATCGCTTTCGCAATGTTATCCCCAATTCGGGGGTAGATTACCCACGCGTTACTCACCCGTGCGCCACTTTACTAGCTTCTGCAAGCAGAAGCGTTCTCGTACGACTTGCATGTGTTAAGCACGCCGCCAGCGTTGACTCTGAGCCAGGATCAAACTCTCCAATTAAAATATGTGCAGTTGCGTAAAGCAACATGCATACAGGGTCCCAACTCAAGACTTCGTCACTATTTAGTTTTCAAAGATCAAACAGCGACTGCCGAATTTAGACAGCGCTAACCCTTTAGATCAACATGGAATTCCAATCAACTAATTCCAACCCAGATCTAATCGAGCCCTAACAGTTTTCCTCAGTGGAAAGATGCATTATATACCGCAGCATCCATTTTAAGTCAACAGAAAATCTCACCGGTTTTTAAAAAATCGGCCTTAAATTCACTGCGAACTTTGTCCTGGGAAAAGGCAGAAGAACAGCTGAGCAGTATCAAGCTGAACAACTTAAGGGCTGTATTTAAAGAGCATCGGAGCCACCGTGAAGGTTGCTCCCGTGAAAAACGAAACGCTTTGTACAATTCTGACTCAAGGATGTCAATTACTTTTTTGCTATTATTTTTATTTTATGAAATCTTTTTTTACCGGCCCTTAAGACGATCTCCATATCTTTGATATTATTATAATTAATTAACTGCTCAAAGGACTCGATGCGTTGACCGTTTATATAAGCTCCGCCTTGTTTAATCAAACGCCGTGCTTCGCCCCCCGATTTGGACAATCCGACATCAGCAAAGAGCTTAAAGGCCGCAACGCCCTTTTCAAATACTTCCTGCGGCATGGATGAACTGGGCACGCCATCATCCTTGGCCCGGCCCCGGTCCCTGGAGATGGAACACGAGGGTAAAATATGCTGAGGTACGGTCCGCACCCCGAACATCTCGCAAGCGGCTTTATAGGACTGCTCAGCCGCCTCTTGGCCGTGCGCCAGGCGGGTGGTTTCGAATGCCAGTACGATTTTGGCGCTGTTGAGTTCGGCCCCTTCCAGGGAATCGATGGCTCTCACCTCTTCCATCGGCAGAAAGGTGAACAACGCCAGAAAACGTGCCACATCCCTGTCGTCGGTGTTCACCCAGAACTGGTAATAGTCGTAGGGCGATGTCCGCTCGGCATCGAGCCATACGGCCCCTGTTGCCGTCTTGCCCATCTTGGCGCCGGAACTGGTTGTCAGCAGCGGGAATGTGACGCCAAAGGCCGCCTCACCGCGCATGCGACGAATCAGGTCAATGCCGGCGACGATGTTGCCCCATTGATCGCTGCCCCCCATCTGCAACCGGCATCGATGTCGACTGAACAGCTCCAAAAAATCATAGGCCTGCAGCACCATATAGTTGAATTCGATAAAGCTCAAACCATCCTCGGACTCCATGCGCGATCGACAGCTCTCTGCCTTGATCATGCGGTTCACGGAAAAGTGCCGGCCGATATCTCTCAGAAAATCGATGTAACTCAGCTTGGTCAGCCAGTCCGCATTGTTGAGCAGCATGGCCTTGCCGTCATTGAAATCGATGAATTGGGACAGTTGTTTTTTAAGTCCCTCGGCATTGGAGTCGACCTGCTCGATGGTCAGCATCTTGCGCATTTCGGTCTTGCCGCTGGGATCGCCCACAAGGCCCGTACCGCCTCCCACCAGGGCGATGGGGCGATGGCCGTGGCGCTGCATATGCGCCAGCGACATGATGGGAACCAGGCTGCCCACGTGCAAGCTGGAAGCCGTCGGGTCAAATCCGATATAGCACGTCACCTCACCGCCGTCGATGTAGTCCGTCAGTTCCTGCTCGTGCGTCGTCTGCTCGATGAATCCGCGTTCTTTCAGGATTTCAATAACATTCGCCATACTCTATTAAACCTTTCAATGGGAAAGCTTAACGTCAATGTCATTAGCTTAATACTTATCAACTGTGGAGAGCGGCGTCCCGCCGCGATGTCGAGGCTATCAACAGGACATATCGCGGCGAGAGGCCGCTCCCACAAGGAACTTTTGACAACAGGCCCAAGATTGTCGGATTCTACGATCGAGATCCAGATATCATATCGCAGATTTTTGCAGTAAATTCAACTGATGTGCAGCCGACACACTGCCTCGTTCAACCAGTGAGCTCTGCATTGGCACAACGACCTCGGTTCACGTCCATCCAGACATCCATTGCCCCCCTCCCAATAAAGGAGGAGAGGTCGCACGTAGGCGAGGCAGACGGGCTGCCACAGACGTTTTCACCCTCACCCTAACCCTCTCCCCTCGAGGGAGAGGGAATAAATGAATGGGCGCTATCTTATCTAATATGGCACCATCCCACAAATCGTGCGTAGGTACATACAAGTCGGCTCCCACAAAAAATCGTGGGAGCCGATAAATATAAATCGATCCAATCCTTCAACTTAAAACTTAACACTTAAAACTTAAAACTATTATTTATTAGCATATTCAACCGCTCTTGTTTCCCGAATCACCGTAATCTTGATCTGCCCGGGAAAGGTCAGGGCCTCTTCGATCTTTTTCACGATATCGCGGCTCATCAGGATCGCTTCTTCGTCGGATACTTTGCCGCTTTCGACAATCACGCGCAGTTCACGGCCGGCCTGAATGGCATAGGCCCCTTCCACACCGCGAAAAGAAGTGGCAATGGTCTCTAAATCCTCCAGGCGCTTGACATAGTTCTCCAGCAATTCCTTGCGGGCGCCGGGACGCGCCCCGGACAGGCCGTCAGCGGCCTGAACCAGAATATCATAAACCGTCACGGGCGGGATATCCTCATGGTGCGCTGCAATGGCATTGACCACGTTGGCCGCTTCACCGTATTTTTTGGCGAGTTTGGAGCCGATGACGGCATGGGGGCCTTCAACTTCATGATCGATGGCTTTTCCAATGTCGTGGAGCAGCCCCATTCGGCGAGCCAGCTTCTCTTTCAGACCCAGCTCCGAGGCCATGGTACCGGCCAGAAAGCCGACCTCGACGGAATGCTGCAGTACGTTCTGAGAATAACTGGTCCTGTATTTCAGCCGGCCGATGGTCCGGACCAGTTCGTTGTGAATCCCATGCACACCGAGATCGAAGGCCGCCTGCTCACCGGCTTCCTTGATAGCGGTGTCGATCTCCTGAGTGACTTTTTTAACGACGTCTTCGATACGTGCCGGATGAATGCGGCCATCGGCGATAAGCCGCGTCAGGGACAACCTGGCCACTTCCCGGCGCACAGGATTGAAACCGGACAAAATGACCGCTTCCGGCGTATCGTCGATGATCAGATCGATCCCGGTTGCCGCTTCAAGGGCCCGGATGTTCCTGCCTTCGCGTCCGATGATGCGCCCTTTCATTTCATCGCTGGGAAGCTGAACAACGGAAACGGTCCGTTCTGCCACATAATCGGCGGCATACCGCTGAATGGCGGTGGCCAGGATTTTTTTAGCCTTTTTGTCGGCTTCCTCTTTGGCTTCATTCTCAATCCGCTTGATCAGCTTGGCACCCTCGTAGCGCGCCTCGTTCTCCATGGCCCGCAGGAGCAACTCCTTGGCCTGCTCTGCGGTAAGCGTCGAAATTTTTTCCAGTTGCTGTTTCTGCTCGCTGATCAGGCTTTGATACTCCTGCTCCTGCACCTCGGCTTTGCGAGCTCTTTTTTCGAGTGTTTTATCCAGCTGACTCAGCTCTCGCTCTCTTTTTTCATATTGATCGTTCTTGCGGTCGAGATTCTCCTCTTTTTGAATAAGCCGCCGCTCCTGTCGTTTCAGTTCGGAACGGGTCTCTTTGGTTTCAAGATCGAACTCATTTTTCATCTTCAAAAGCCGGTCTTTGGCTTCCAGATTGGCCTCTTTCAGCAATGCATCCGCATTATGGCGGGCATCCTGGAGGATTCGTTCAGCATGCGATTGCGCTGCTTTGGCTTTTTGACTGTCCAGATAGCCTTTAAGCCAAAACGCAAGCCCGAAACCAACGGCGAGACCTACCAGCACTAGACCGAGCAGATATTCATTCATCGTGCCTCCCTGCGGGTTATACGATTATATGTTGACACCCATCCGATATGACCGAGTTGGGCGTTGTTGCCATGACAGCATAAAAGATGCAATGCGCCGGCTGTATGTAGTCTGATGGGATTGGATGGAAGGCGGTGTCGCCTGTTTGCGGAAGATTCGAAAGGAGTAAGGTGAACCCCCACCAAATTGCCGTGTGGGCAGGTCTTTGATCCATGAACTTAGGTGGGCGCCTGATGATTTCTTTAGGCTTTTCTGTTCAAGCAGAACCTGCTCACCGAAACCAGGGCCGGCTCCCATTCATGGTAGTGTTGGGTCAAAGGCTCCCTTCCAATCACGCGCACGGCAGGGGTATCACCTGTAGATCCCGGGATGCTAACCAGTAGCCCGAAAAATCGACTGTTAGAAACTCAGATGGTCGTAAAAGCCATTCGCTCCATAATTGGATTCAATAATCAACACTTAGACAGTTTCAGCATCTTTCGATAGAGTGCGTGATTCAAGGGCATTCAGCAGGTTTACAGAGCGTGTGTCAATATCGTGCAATAATTGTTGATGCTTCTTTTTAAGTTCAAAATATTCGCTCGTTATATTTAGAGCGGTTAGTATTAAAATCGCACGTTTATCTGGAGTGGGCGTGTTCTGTGCGCATTGCGATTTTACCCGCTTGACTGTGTCGGCCACATAATCGGCCACGGCTCTGGATTCCGAAGCATCTGAATCGGATTTAAACGTAAATGGTTGCCCTAGTACCTCTATGGTCAATAATTGATCCAATGGAACAATGAATTCCTTTTTAGTCATATTAGGCGAAAAAAACAGCTACCCTTCTGCCAGTTCATCGAGTCTTCCCATCAGACTATCGATTTTTGATCTGATCAATCCCTTCAGCTCCTGATGCTGTTGATGCTCGGCAAGCTTTTCCTTAAGTTGACTCTCAAGCTCGTTGTTTCGATGCAACAACTCGGCTTTCGTCGCTTCGAGCTGCCTGCAGGTTTCGATCAGGTGTTCAATTTTTTTCTCCAGCGCATCAAAATGTTGTAGTACAGTCACTTGTTTCACCCACTTACCGCAATTATGACATAACTATATAATCTTTGGCAACAAGCCAAGTCAAGATTTTTCGCATGTCCTTGTTAGCATTGTATTTTCAGCAAGTTGCAGATCGGCAAGGCTGTTTACACCGATGATTTCGCTGCTGTCCTGCCCTACCACCGTTCCCACGGATTTATTCTGCCTGTGGCCGATCCCTATAATATCCGTCAAATAGATCTCATTTTGGGCATTATCTGACCCAATTTGAGGCAGCGCCTCGCTTAAAAAATGGCGCTGAACGGCATATATTCCTGTATTGATTAAGGTTATCTTTTTCTGATCGGCATCGGCGTCCGCTTCTTCCACGATGCCGATCAGGTTTTGATCGCCGTCACAGAGAATCCTGCCATATCCGGCAGGATCGTGCATGTTCACGGCCAGCATCGTGACGTCCCTTTTTCTTTTTTCATGGTTTTGAATCAGATTGCAGATAGTGGCTGGTCGGATCAAGGGCACGTCGCCGCACAGAATAATCACCTGCTGAACCTCATCCGGAAGCTCCGGCATGGCGCATAATACAGCGTGACCGGTGCCGAGCTGCTCGGCCTGCAACGCAAAATGGACCTGGAAGGATCGACGCACAACCGCTTGCACCGTATCCGCCTGATGTCCGACAACAACGACAACATTGGATCCGGCGACCTGGACAGCTGTGTCCACAACGTGTTCGATCATCGACCTGCCGCAAACCTCATGCAGCACCTTTGCTTTGTCCGATTTCATACGGGTGCCCAATCCAGCTGCAAGGATGACAATGCCAACATGTGAATTCATACTGATCTGCCTTTCATGGGACCGAAAAACTACAATAAGACAAAAAAAAGGGCAACCATAAAAAGGTTGCCCCTTTATTAGAGATAAAATGGTCCCTAAAAAACGCTCTAACCAAGCTTAGATTCAGCCAGACGAATACGATTGATGGCGCGGGCTAGTGCGGCATGCGCCCTGGCATAATCAATGTCTGTATCACCTGTTGTCGCCAAGCGCTTTTCGGCGCGTTCCATGGCCGACTTGGCGCGCTCCAGATCGATCTTGCTGCGCCGTTCGGCAGAATCGGCCAGGATGGTCACACGATCCGGCAATGCCTCGGCAAATCCGCCGCTGACGAAGACGAAGCGTTCGGTGCCTCCGTTATCCTCATAGCGGACCGCCCCGACTTTAAGCGCCGTCATAAACGGTGTATGACCGGACAACACGCCAAATTCACCCAATTCACCGGGCGCCATGACGATTTGCACCTCTTCACTGACGACGGATTTTTCCGGTGTAACGACTTCCAAATGTATGTTATCAGCCATTTGCCTTCCTCAAACGATTAAGCGGCTTCCGCCATTTTCTGTGCAGCTTCGATCACTTCCTCTATACCGCCCTTCATGTAGAATGCCTGCTCGGGAATGTCATCGTGCTTGCCGTCGCAGATCTCTTTAAAGCCACGAACCGTGTCTTCGATCTTGACGTATTTGCCAGCAAAGCCGGTGAAAACTTCCGCCACATGGAACGGCTGAGACAGGAAGCGCTGGATTTTGCGGGCGCGGGCAACCGTAACTTTGTCCTCATCGGAAAGTTCCTCCATTCCGAGGATGGCGATGATGTCCTGCAGCTCTTTGTATTTCTGCAACATCTGCTGGACTTGCCGTGCGGTCTGGTAATGCTCGTCACCGATGTAGGAGGCATCCAGAATACGCGAGGTGGAGTCCAGCGGATCAACGGCCGGATAAATGCCGAGCTCGGCGATCTGACGGGAGAGAACCACCGTGCCGTCCAGGTGAGCAAAGGTGGTGGCCGGAGCCGGGTCGGTCAAGTCGTCGGCGGGTACGTAAACGCATTGAACCGCTGTAATGGAGCCTTTGTCCGTCGAGGTAATGCGTTCCTGAAGTTCACCGAGATCGACGGCCAGGGTCGGCTGATAACCAACAGCGGAAGGCATACGTCCCAACAGGGCGGACACCTCTGAACCGGCCTGGGTAAAGCGAAAGATGTTGTCGATGAAGATCAGCACATCCTGACCTTCCTGATCACGGAAATACTCGGCGCATGTGAGCGCTGAAAGAGCTACGCGGGCGCGGGCTCCCGGAGGCTCGGTCATCTGACCGTAGATCAGGGCCGCTTTGGGAAGAACGCCGGACTCTTTCATTTCATGGTACAGGTCGTTACCTTCACGGGTACGCTCGCCTACGCCGGCGAACACGGAAATACCGCCGTGCTGCATGGCGATGTTGTGCACCATTTCCATCATGATAACGGTTTTGCCCACGCCGGCGCCGCCGAACATTCCCATTTTACCGCCGCGGGGAAACGGAACCAGCAGATCGATAACCTTGACCCCGGTTTCCAGTACGTTCACCTCCACGTCCTGCTCGGTAAAAGCGGGAGCGGGTCTGTGAATAGGCAACATTTTTTCCTGGCTTACCGGCCCCAGTCCGTCCACCGGGCGGCCGACAACGTTCAGTACGCGTCCCAGGCTGGCTTTGCCCACGGGCATCATGATGGGGCTGCCGGTGTCTTTGACCGGCATGCCGCGGACCAGACCGTCGGTCACGTCCATGGCGATGGTGCGAACCACGTTATCGCCCAGATGCTGGGCCACTTCGATAACCAGGTTGTCCTCGTCATCGTTGATCGCCGGGTTGCTAACGGTCAACGCCGTAAGAATGGTCGGCAGTTTGCCCTGTTCGAACTCAACGTCTACGACAGGTCCCATAACCTGCGTGATTTTTCCGATATTCTCAGCCATCTATTAACCTCCTGTAAAACTGTAAACAGTAATTTATAGGCTTTAAAATAATTAATTTGGACTGCGTTATCAGTCGTCGCGGTATTCTAATACAGCTTCCTCCCTCTAGCCTTGCCAAATTAATTATCTTAAAGCCTATCGTTAACCTTTGAGGGCTTCGGCGCCGCCCACGATATCCATCAGGTCAGCCGTAATGGCTGCCTGCCGGGCCTTGTTGTATATCAGTTGCAGGTTGTCCAGCATATCGTTGCAGGCCTTGGTGGCGTTGTCCATGGCCATCATCCGGGCGGCATGTTCGCTGGTGGACGTCTCCAACAGCGCACTGAAGATCTTGACATCGATGCTCTTCGGGAGCAATACACCCAAAAGCTCGTCCGTGGAGGGCTCGCAAATGTGTTCCGCCAGGTAAGGCGCGTCTTCGTCGGCCTCCTCTTCGGCCGCTTCGATGGGTGGAATAGGCAGCAGCTGCTGCACCAACGGTTCCTGTTTGGCCATGCCGATAAACTCCGCATAGACCACGAAGACCTCGTCATAGTCGCCGGCCAGGTAGCCGCCGGCCAGATCGCGCCCGGCGTTGACCGCCACGTTGAATCCAAAGGATGCGCCGACAACGCCCAGGTGCTCGGATGTAATGGTTTTCTGTTCCTTGCGAGCCCAGTCCCGTCCCTTCTTACCGAAGCAGGTGAAGCTCACCTCCATGCCCTGTTCGATTTTTTCTTTGGCCAGGGCCACCGCTTTTTCGATCAGGTTGATATTGAAACCGCCGCACAAGCCGCGATCGGATGTGGTGAGAACGATATTGACTTTCTTGGGCGCATCCCGCGGCACCAGCAAAGGACTGGTTTCTTCACCGGCATTCTTGGCCAGACTGCCCAGCACGTCTGCAAATTTGGCGGCATAGGGCCGGAAGGCCTCCATGTTGGTCTGTGCGCCGCGCAACCGCGATGCCGCCACCATGTTCATCGCCTTGGTAATCTGTTTGGTCTTTTTGATACCGTTTATTTTCAGCAGCACTTCTTTTAACTGTGGCATAAAGATAGCCCTTATATTCTAGTGGTTTGAATTCGACCGAATACTAAATGGTATCTTTAAACTCATCACCATAGGCGGTCAGGGCTTCCGTCATCAACTTGTCCAGATCGTCATCGATGGCTTCTTTCTCCTTGAGTGTTTCAAATACTTTGGGATAGCGCTCTTCGATGAAGGTGTACAGACCCGCTTCGTATTTGGCCACGACATCGGTGGGATATTCGTCGAGGAACCCCCGGGTGCCTGCGTACAGGATGGTCACCTGCTGTGGCATTGACAGCGGTTGATACTGGGGCTGTTTCAAAATCTCCACGAGCCGCTGGCCGCGGGTCAGCTGTTTCTGTGTGGCTTTATCCAAGTCCGAGCCGAACGCGGCGAAGGCTTCCAGCTCGCGGAACTGTGCCATGTCTAGGCGCAGGGTACCTGCGACCTGCTTCATGGCCTTGACCTGGGCGGCACCGCCCACGCGGGAGACCGAGAGACCGACGTTGATGGCCGGTCGAACCCCGGCGAAAAACATACCGGGTTCCAGATAGATCTGACCGTCGGTAATGGAAATAACGTTTGTGGGAATATATGCGGACACGTCGCCCGCCTGGGTCTCGATGATGGGCAGTGCGGTCAGGGAACCGGAACCCAGATCATCGCTCACCTTGGCTGATCGTTCCAGCAGTCGGCTGTGGTTGTAGAAAATGTCGCCCGGGTAGGCCTCACGTCCCGGCGGACGTCTCAGCAGCAGGGAGACCTGGCGATAAGCTGCGGCCTGTTTGGACAAGTCATCGTAAATAATCAGGGAGTGTTTGCCTCTGTCGCGGAAATATTCACCCATGGCGCATCCGGCGTAAGGGGCCAGGAACTGTTGGGTGGCCGGATCACTGGCGCAGGCGGAAACGATGGTGGTGTATTCCATAGCGCCATGTTTTTCAAGAATGGCATGCACCTGGGCCACGGTGGATTTTTTCTGACCGCATGCAACATAGATGCAGTAGATGTCGGTATCTTTCTGGGCCAGGATGGCATCGATGGCCACGGCGGTTTTGCCGATCTGGCGGTCGCCGATGATCAATTCTCGCTGTCCGCGCCCCACAGGGGTCATGGCGTCGACAGCTTTCAAGCCGGTGTAACAGGGTTCGTGGACGCTCTTTCGGGCGATAACGCCCGGGGCCACCATCTCCACGCGGCTGGTATGCTCGGATTCGATGGGGCCTTTACCGTCCAACGGCGCTCCGGTGGCATCCACCACGCGTCCGAGAACCGCTTCACCCACCGGAACCTCTGCAATGCGGCCGGTGCGTTTGACGATGTCGCCTTCCTTAATATGGATGTCTTCGCCCATGATGGCGATACCCACATTGTCCTCTTCCAGGTTGAGCACCAGACCTAAAATGGATCCGGGAAACTCAACCAGTTCGAGGGCCATGGCTTTTTCCAACCCGTAAACGCGGGCAATGCCGTCACCTACGGATAGAACGACACCGGTTTCACTAAGTTCGACAGTTTTATCGTAGTCGGTAATCTGCTCTTTGATGATCTGACTGATTTCTTCGGCTCGTAGTTCCATTATGCCCTCTCACCCCTTTTTAAAGATTCTCTCATATTGAGTAATTGTGTTTTAATGCTTCCATCCAATACGAGGTCACCGATCTTGGTAACGATCCCTCCGATGAGTCCCGAATCCTGCTTCACATCCAGGACGACCTCCTTGCCTGTCCGTTTGGACAACGCGGAGCGGATCTTCTCTATGGTTTCAGCGGACAGCTCTGTGGCTGAAATCAGACTGGCCTGCGCTACACCCTTGAGTTCGTCAGCCAGCTTTTGAAAAAAATCATTGATGCTGGATAGAAAGCCCACACGGCCCTTTTCGAACAGCAGCAGAAGAAAAGCGGACATCACTCTCGACAGGTTCAGCTTTTCCAGGACACTCTGGAACACTTGCTTGCGCTCATCGACATTGTAGAGGGGGTTTGTAATGGCATCGGCCAGTGCTTTTTGCTCGACCATCAGCTTGGCCACCCCATCGAGCTCCTGGCGGTACTGCTCTGTCTGGCCGTCCTCTTTGCCGATCAGCAAAAGCGCCTTGGCATAACGCCGTGCAATTGCCAAATTTTTCATTATGCCACCACCTTGTCTAAATATTCATCCACCAGGCGATCCTGATCCTGATCGGTCACTTTATCTTTGATGACTTGTTCCGCTTTGGCCAGCGCCTTCTCGACAATCTCGGATTGCAACGTCAACTTGGCTTGTTTAAACTCATGCTCGATATTCTTTTTTGCCTGATCTTTAAGCTTTTCAGCCGTCAATTCCGCCTCTTTCAGGATTCTGGCTTTGGCCTCCTCGCCCTGCCGAATATATTCGGCAACAATCTGCTCGGATTCTTTGTCCAAGGCGGACAATTTCTTATTATACTCAGCCAGTTCTCTTTCAACGTCGGCCTTACGGCTTTCCAAATCCTCAAGTTCGTCGGCGATACTCTTGATGCGACCGTTAAGCGCCTGTGAAGCCGGTTTGCGAAGCACTAAAATCAGCACAATGGCCAATACGGCGAAATTCAATACTTTTGCAGTATCCGTGATGAGCCACGGCGGACTGTGAACCTCACCATTGCCGCCCCCTGCAGCATGGCCGCTTTCGGCAGCATGGCCGCTCTCGGCAGCATGACCGGTATCGGCTGCTTGACCGCTCTCCTCGGTATGTCCGCCACTGGCCGCCCATGCGGGAGCCAGACCTACAACGATCACCGCCAGGGCCATCGTTAAAATGGCGCAAACGGATCCCAATTTCCGTTTCCCGCAACATCCAGGAATCTTCATCTAAGCCGCCCTCCCCAATATTTTCTGCGTAATGGCATCGGCAAAGGAATCGACGTCCTTTTCCAACGCTGACTTGACTGCGTCCGTATCCTTGGCAATTTGGCTTTTAATGGCAGCCAGATCCTCCCTGGCTTTTTCATTGATCTTGGCGATGATGGCCTTCTCCTCATCGCTGGCGGCTTGCATCAGCGCCTCCTTTTCAGCCTGGCCTTTGCTGCGCGCTTCTTTCAATCCCCGGCCGAAGGCCATGTCTTTCTCCTGTGCCTCCATGCCGACGGACTTGATGCTGTCGTTCAGGCCGTCGATCTTTTCTTTGCGGGTCAACAGAATCTTGCGAATTGGTTTGTAGCATACAATATTAAGGACAAAAATAAGGATGAGAAAGTTGGCGATTTGAACCCATACAGTCCAATTGATGTCAACCATAAAGGCGCCTCCGTAACGGCTCGGATGGATAATTTTTGTATTAATAACTATCTATAAAAACGACAACCTGAGGAAAAGCCAAGAGGTCCGTATACCAAAAGGGAAATCCCATTGTCAAAGGTTTTTTGCATCTTTTTCGGCAGCTGCACTGCCCTGGTTGCCGGGCTTGGGCGGGGCTTCGGCCGGTGTCTTGCCGCTCGGACGCTGGACACTATCGGTCCGTGGCTGCATCTGACATTGACCGTTGAATATCACACCGGAGTCGATGGTGATCGTCGGTGCGCTGATGTCTCCATGGACTTGAGCCGGCGCATAAACCTCGATGCGCTGTCCGGCCTCCACCTTTCCGGTCACTTTTCCGCGGATAATTGCCACGCCGACCCGTACGTCGGCATCAATTGCAGCCTTTTCACCAACAATCACCGTCCCCTTGCTGCTGATCAGTTTTCCTTTCACGGCGCCGTCAATGCGGATCGTTTCCTGAAAGGTCAACGTCCCCTCAATCTGGGTGTCCCTCCCCAACAGGGTTGAAATAGTGCTCGATTCGGTCTGTGGTCGCTTCTTTTCCTTTTTTAACATAAGGCCTCCATTGAGTTCGGAGTTCAACGTTCAAGGTTCAACCTTCAAGGTTCAAGGTTCTACGTTATGTGATCAGCGGACAAAACTCAAGATATGGGTTCAATGTTCGATGCCCGGAGTTCACAATCCGAATCGGCCCATCCACAACCTCGAACCTTGAACCCTGAACATTGAACTTTGAACATTAAACCTTGAACACGGCCGCAGGCCGCTAGGGCTCAAACATAAAACGGCGCATGCTGACATTGAGCAGCAGCCCGGCTCCGGCCATCATGCTGATGACTGAGGATCCGCCGTAGCTGACAAACGGCAGCGTAACACCCACCACCGGCATGAGCCCCATTACCATACCTATATTAATAAACACCTGCCAGGCGATCATAGTGGTCACGCCCACGGCGAGAATCGTTCCAAACGGATCCCGGCTCCGCTGTGCGATCCGCAAGCCCCAGGTTGTCAACAGCATGAAGATCGCCAGCACCGTCATCGTTCCAAGCAGCCCCCACTCTTCGGCCAGGACTGTAAAAATAAAATCGGTATGCTGTTCAGGCAAAAAATCAAGGGCATTTTGGGTTCCTTTCAGGAATCCCTTGCCGGTGAGCATTCCCGAACCGACGGCGATCTTGGACTGAATGATATGATACCCGGCGCCCAATGGATCGCGATCCGGGTCCAGAAAGGTTAAAATCCGTTGTTTCTGGTAGCCTTTGAGCGCCATCCAGACCAGAGGAACGGCCAGAGATCCGCCCGCGATCAGGCAGATCAAGGTCCGCCGTTCAATCTTGACATACAACGTAATGGAGGCAGCGATCAGGGCCACAACCATGGCTGTGCCGAGATCCGGCTGGCGAACGATCAGGATAAATGGAACGGTGGTCAGCATGACGGGTGTAGCCAATTCCCGAAAATTGACGCCTTTGGTGGTCGACACTCTGGCAAAATACTTGGCCAGCACGCAAATCACCGCCAGTTTGACAATCTCCGAAGGTTGTATGGTAAACGGCCCTAAGGCCAGCCAGCGCCTGGCACCGCCGACAAACTTGCCGAACAGCAGAACGGCGATCAACATGGCCACACAGATCGCATAAAAGAGATGCGCCCAGCGTTCGAAGTTTTTGTAATCGAAGAGAAAGGCCAATATCATGGCCACCGTGCCGGCACTGTACCAAATGAGTTGTCTGGTAAACAATCCGGCCTGGGCCGTTGCACCGCCGGCATGAACGGCACTGTAAAGCGCCACCATCCCGATGGCGCTGACAGCGGCAATCAGGCCGAGCATCCACCAATCGAAATATTGAACTAATCGTCTGTCTATCATATTTCTCTAAATACCAGCCATGTAGGTTGGGTTGAGCTTGCGAAACCCAACGTTTGGTGATCCTGTTTTGTTGGGTTTTGTTCCTCAACCCAACCTACAATCTATTATTATTCCATTTCTTCTTTTTCATCGGTTTTTTCATCAGTCGCTGTGACGTCCCCGGCCCCCGTTTCGTTTTCGGTGGATAGCTTTGCCTGTTCGGCTTTCAGCCGTTTGGCTTCGAGCCGTTCTTTCGTTGCCAGCTTCAATGCTTCCGACACCTTGTCTTCCGGCAATTTGAAATAGGTGCGAATGACTTCCCTGGCAATCGGAGCGGCGGCCGATGAACCGTGTTCGCCGTGTTCGACCATCACGGCCACTGCTATCTCCGGCTTCTGTTCAGGAGCGTATGCCACAAACCACGCGTGATCCTTGAGCATCTCGTCAATCTGCTCCTGATCTACGACATCATCCGGCGGTCGGCTGACGACCTGCGCCGTTCCGGTTTTGCCTGCAAATTCGAGATCTTTGATTCGGGATGCAAAGGCGGTTCCTTTCTGATAGTTGACCACGGACCACAGCCCACGCCTGATATGCTCCAATGTCTCTGCCGAGACCGGAATTCGACCGATCACTTCTGGTTGCGATTCATAGGTAACCGTGTTTTCCACTGACACCATCTTCTTCACCAGCTGCGGTTTGTATCGAATGCCGCCGTTGCCCACTGCCGCGATCATCGTCGCCAATTGCAATGGTGTCACCAGGTTGAATCCCTGTCCAATGGCCACCGACAGCGTTTCGCCGCCCTGCCAGGGTTCCCCGAATCGCTTCAGCTTCCAGTTCGAAGTGGGCACGATCCCTTTGGCTTCCTGCCCCAGTTCGATACCCGTCAAGCCCCCCAGTCCGCATGCGGATGCATAGTAGGCCAAGCGGTCAATACCGACCGCTTCTCCTACCTGGTAGAAATAGACATCGCACGATTCGGTGATCGCACGTAACAAATCCACCTCGCCATGCCCCCAGCGCTTCCAGCAGCGGTACACCCGGTTGCCGAAACGATAGTGCCCCGGACAAAAATAGGTGGTTTGCGGATCGATCACTTTCTCTTCCAACCCTGCCATGGCGGTCACTATTTTATAGGTTGAGGCTGGAGGGTATTCCGCCTGAATAGCCTTGTTTTCCAAAGGTCGATAGGGGTTTGTAATCAATTCATTCCATTGATCTCGGCTCATGCCTACCACAAACATGTTGGGATCAAACGTCGGGCTGCTGGCCATGGCGATGATCTCTCCGTTGTTGGGATCAACGGCAACCACGGCTCCAGCCCACCCGGCCAAAGCGTTTTCCGCTGCGATCTGCGTTTCGTGATCGATGGTCAGAACGATATTCTGCCCGGGGATGGCGTCCACGCTGTCGATCACCCGAACCACCTGCCCGGTTGCGTTGACCTCGACCTGTCGCCCGCCCCTGCGGCCTCGGAGCGAATTCTCATAGGTTTTTTCGGTGCCATATTTTCCGATAAAATCGCCGCTCTTTAAACCGCTGCCGCTTAGGTTTTTCAGCTCGGTTTGACTGATTTCCCCCATGTAACCAAGCAGATGTGCCGCCCGGTCAAAATGAAGGTAATGCCGGCGGGGCGAAATATTGACGATGACGCCCGGCAGTTCGTATTTATGCACCTCCAGAGCCGCCAACAGATCTCGCCCGATATCCTCCTTCAGCAAAATCGGAGTGTAACCGCCGCGTTTTCGATTGGCTCGAATCCGTTCCTCCAGGTCCGTTACAGACAGCCCGGTAATGCGGCCAAGTCGATCTAACGTGTCATTAAGAGGCTTTGCGTCCTTGAGAATGATATGCAGGTCAAACGACGGCCGGTTGTCCACCAGCATCTGCCCTTGACGGTCGAATATCAACCCCCTCGGTGCATCGATATCTTGCAGACGGATGCTGTTGATTTCGGAAAGACGCCGATACTCCCTGCCTTCCACAACCTGGAGGTAAAACAACCGAGCGAACAGGATGGTAAATGCCGCCAGTACAACCAGCACAACGCCGACGATACGCTGGCCGAACCACTCGCCGGTCACACTTTCTAGGTACGTTGGCATACTATTTCTATCAGGGTTGAAGGTAATTTGTCGCTTATCGAACCATACTTGCATTAAACAAAAAAGTGTTAAGTTCCATTCGTATCCAACCAATCCGGGAATAGCTTTTCACGCCAAATGTCGATCTTTTTTTGGGCCCAGCTGATCATCACCATTAAAATCGGGCCCGTAACCAATGCCCAGAAGATGTGCTGCACCGTTATATTGGCCGCATCTGCCGGCACGATGGCGTCAGGCGCAAGCACCAGCATGTAGACCAGCAGGACAAAACTCTCGAATGCCACGCCGGCGGCAACGGCAACCGCGAACAAAGCGATGTTACCGGCGTGCAGCACTTGTCGCAGATAGCGCAAAGCGACATAGAGCCAAATATAAGTCGCCATGTAGAGCCCCATGGGACCGCCGCACAGACTGTCCATAATCAAACCGAAAAAGAGCACAATGGGTATCCCTTCCCGGAGTGAACGAAACAAACTCAAATAAATAACAATCGGGATCAACAGATCGTAGAACTTGGAAAAGAAGGGCAATCCTGGAATCAGCGTGGTTTTAATAACCAGCAGGCACAGGGAGACGAGGATGTAAAATAATATGGTCATGATGCGTCGGGTTGCTCCGGCATGGGAACCACCATCACCTCTTCCAACCGCTCAAAATCCACACGCGGCGTAATGGTGACATCCTGAAAAATGCCTGCTTCGCGTTTGACGATGGTAGCAACCTGCCCGACAGGCAGCCCTTTGGGAAATACACCATCCATACCGGAGGATATCACAAGATCGCCCACAACGATATTGTGTTTGCGCAGGACGTAGTTGAATGTGCACTGGCCGGCGGTACCGCCTTTGATGATCCCGCGCGCACGAATGTCCTGCACAACGGCGTCGACCGCACTGTTGGGATCGGTAATCAGCATCACTTTGGCATAGTGGGCGGTCGCCTCAACCACCAGCCCGACGATGCCCTCCGGGTTGATCACCGGCCGGCCCTTTACAACGCCGACGTCAGCTCCTTTGTCGATCATGATGGTTCGAAACCATGGCGACGGATCCTTGCCGATGACCTGAGCCGCAATCAGGGGTTGCTGCATGCTTTGCTGCAATTCCAGCAGCCGCCGCAACCGCTCATTAGTCAACATCGCTTCCCGGTATTGATGTTGATGTGACCTCGCCTTCCAAAGCTCATGTCGCAGTCGATTGTTTTCGTCCACGACAGAAACCAGGAAAAAGTAGTGTTCCCAAATGTCCTGAAAGAATCTGCTGATGCCGACGATCATTTTTTGAAAGGGCGCCACAAATGAGATGGCAATTCGACCAGCGCCATAGGCGGGATAAGGACGCCGACTGCTCAGCGAAAGGATGAGGACGCTCACCGCAACCATTACAATCAGGCCGACGATCATCACCATTTTTCTAGAAAACATAAAATCAGTATATCACCACTTGTTTTAAAATTTCGATGCTATCCAATGCTTTGCCGGATCCCAGCGCAACAGTTGACAGCGGATCGTCGGTGACGGTAATGGGCAGGCCGCTCTCCTCACGCAGCAATTTATCAAAATTATTCAGCAAAGCGCCGCCGCCGGTCAGCACGATTCCACGATCGACAATATCGGCTGCCAGCTCCGGAGGCGTCTGTTCCAAGGCGATTTTAACCGTCTCGACAATGGCGTCGATCTGTTCGGAAATGGCCACGCGGACCTCTTCGCTGTCGATGGCCAGGATTTTGGGAATGCCTGAAACCAGATCGCGACCCTTCACTTCAATCGTTTCGACCTTGTCCGGGTCCGGATAGGCATTGCCAATCGTGGTTTTGATAATCTCGGCGGTGCGCTCACCTATCAGCAGGTTGTACTTGCGTTTGATATATTGAATGATGGCTTCGTCCATTTTGTCGCCGGCAACGCGCAGGCTGCGGCTGTAGACGATCCCCGCCAGAGAGATCACTGCGACTTCGGTAGTGCCCCCGCCGATATCGACAACCATGTTGCACGTCGGCTCGGTAATGGGCAGATTGGCTCCAATGGCGGCGGCCATCGGCTCTTCTATCAGAAAAACTTCTCTTGCACCCGCGGACTCCGCCGATTCTTTCACGGCGCGCTTTTCAACCTGCGTAATTCCCGACGGCACGGCGATGATCACTCGCGGGCGTACCAAAGAGCGACGGTTGTGAACGGTCTGGATAAAGTGCCGCAGCATGGCTTCGGTCACTTCAAAGTCGGCGATAACACCGTCCCGCATCGGGCGGATGGCGACAATATTTCCCGGTGTGCGGCCCAGCATATTTTTGGCCTCGGCGCCCACCGCCAGAACTCGATTCCTGGCACGATTGTCGGTTCGCACGGCCACAACCGAAGGCTCACTCAAAACAATGCCTTTGCCTTTCACATACACAAGCGTATTCGCGGTTCCCAAATCAATGGCTAAATCGCTGGAAAAAAAGCCCAATATGGAATCCATGAAAAAGTTCATTGGCACACTTTCTATTTTAAATTAACGAAAATATGGGAACACTGTTGGGTCGATACGCCGGATTTTTTGTTGGGCAGTTCGGGCGCAGTAACCAATCCATTCTCTTTTTGGCTACCAGAAAGATGGTGTATTTTCAAGAATAAATTACGGAAATTGCGCCAAAAATCCACAACCTGGGTTGCAGGCGCTTTTAGCGACGTTCAGTATCTGATCGCGCCAAACGGCACAATGAATGACGATTCAAACCGACCTTGTTCAGGTGGATAGACGTTAAAAGAATGTTTTTGGCAAGGCCAGAGGGAGGAAGCTGTATCCGCAATACCGCGACGACCGATAACGCAGTCCAAAAACATGTCCCTGTTATAGGCGTTAAGAGAATGTTTTTGGCAAGGCCAGAGGGAGGAAGCTGTATTCGCAATACCGCGACGACCGATAACGCAGTCCAAAAACATTCTCTTAACGTCTATCGATCCATCCCGAGCGCGGACATGACCGCATCGTGCAGTCGAGGTCGAAACGCCTTGATCCCCGGGTTGAATCGTGTCGGGTGGACGCGATTGGTCAGCAGCACGATAATGACCGCCTTTTGGCGATCCATCCAGAATGAAGTGCCTGAATAGCCAAGATGTCCGACACTGTCCTGTGAGAAAAAACGTCCTGCGCTGGACCCTTGGGATGATGGCGTGTCAAAACCCAACGCGAATCGACCCAGAATCTGACGCTTTAAAAAGAGTTGAATACAATCTTTATCAAACAGGCCGTGATGACGATCGCCGGTATCAACATCCAGTATGGCCTGCATCACATGGAACACCGCCGCTGCAGTGGAAAAAAGGCCGGCATGCCCGCCGACGCCGCCCATGGCATAAGCATTATCATCATGAACCTGTCCTTTGAGCAGGCGTCCGCGCCAGGGGCACAATTCTGTCGCTGCAAAATAACCTTTTTTCTTCCCGGTGCTACGCAAATCAACGAAAAAAGGAACATCACCGTCCAGACGACGGTAGATGTTTTGCGTTACATGGCGATCCAGAGACAAGCCGCTCAGCGTTTCAACGAGCCATTGAAGCATCATGAATCCCAGATCACTGTAATCTTCCTGCGTCCCTGGCTCAAATAGAAGCGGTTCGCGCCGCACCCAGCGCGTCAACGCATCGATCCGCTCCGAAGGGGTCATGCGGCAAAGCCTGAAATAATACGGGCGCATGGGCGGCAGTCCCGAACAATGACTCAGCAGGTGACGAACGGTAACCGCTTGATGGCCGTCACCCATAACCTCCGGTGCGATCTCGGCGACGGGCCTGTCCAGTTCGATAGCGCCTTGCTGGACCAGTTGCATCACCGCCAGTGTTGTTGCCAGCGGTTTGGTCAGCGATGCCAGATCGAAAAACGTATCACATGTCACCCTCTCGCCGCTGAACAAATCAGCATAGCCAAAGGCCCGGTGGTATCGCACCCGGCCGTTGTGGCCGACCAGAAGAACAGCACCGGGAAAGACACCGTTTTCTATTCCGGTGTGCATTGTTTCGTCCACATCCCTCATGCGTGGATCGTCTATTGAGTCTGTCTTTGGCATTGAGCAATCGCAGTAGTGAAAAGCAGTCGGTATCCGCCTGCTTATTTCCCGAACCTTGAGATAGCTTATAGTATCTCCGCATGGCCCTAACCGGTGAAAGCCGATTCGGCAAAAACCAAGGTGCCTTGATATGTATCCAATTCGGCCGTCAGCCCCAAAGGAACCGTCAAGTTGCAGTGGCCGTGACCGATGCTCACCTCCGATACGATAGGAATCTGGTAACCTCCGAAATGGTGCAGCACCAAGGCTTCTATTTCCGCCATGGCGCCGCAATCATCAAAGGTTCCCAATACGAGCCCGGCCAGTGTGTCCAGGCAACCGGCCATACGCAAATGGGTCAACATACGATCGATACGGTACGGTTTCTCTCCGGTGTCCTCGAGCAATAGCAGGCAGCCCGCCAAATCCGCCATGTATGGGGTTCCAATCAAGTGACTCAGGGTGGTCAAATTGCCTCCCAGAAACACCCCGCTGGCGACCCCTTCCTGGACGATGCTCGCCTGCGACAAATCAAGCCGGAGCGGATGGGGTTGCGTCATGACATGGAGCATGGACTGCCATGATGCCTCATCAGCGCGAGCCAGGGTCGTAACGGTCGGTCCATGGAATGTCACCAGGCCGGCTCGTTTATACATTGCCTGGTGCAAGGCCGTGATGTCGCTGAAACCCACCAGTGGCTTGGCTTTGCGCCGCATGCAATCGAAATCCAAATGAGGCAGTATTCGCAAACAGCCAAAGCCTCCTCGGGCACAAATTATCGCATCCACCTGATCGTCATTGATCATTTGTTCAAACTGGTCCGCCCGTTGGTCATCGGTTCCGGCCAGGTAACCGCTATGGTTGAAAATACGCTCGTCAACCCTGGTGTTAAAACCCATTTTATGCAGAATTCGAACACCGCTGTCAAAAGGCTTTCTGTCAAACGAACCTGCCGGAGCGACAATTCCAAACGTATCATTTTGTTTGAGACAACGCGATTTGATCGGTTTTGAATGTTTTGGCATATTTTCCTCAAATCCTGAAAACGTTTTGCAGCAAACGAAATGGATCAACAACGGTTACAGACAGTTTTCCCTCCTTGACACAACCCATTCATGGTGCTATCAGTGCTTGCTTGCGTCGGGGCGTAGCGCAGTCTGGTAGCGCACTTGAATGGGGTTCAAGGGGTCGGAGGTTCAAATCCTCTCGCCCCGACCAAATTTAAATAATAATAGCGGGTTGGCAAACCTGTCAACTCGCTATTTTTATTTTGATCATCTGACATTTTTCGTCACCGATGTTGCCGCAACCGGTCACTTTTTTCACCGTCCTTAGCACTCGCATCATCATAACATACTAATATTATATTATAAAAAAAATGATGTGCCTGGTCTGATTATTGCATTGATGCAACAGACACTACATTACTTATTCCAGAACAATAAATGTCGCTGAAAACGCATTTTTTTGCGTTTATATGTTTACCGCCTGAACTTCCTGTTTCCGCGCGTAATTGGTCACGAAGGCTTCATTTGCGCTGACCTGAGGCAATGAAAGGAGGTGTTTCGTCAGATCGATAGAATTAAGTGTTCAATTGGACTGAGTTGCAATGAGTTGAATGAAACGAATTCACACGAGATTTGACCATGACATTGATTCTATGACTAAGGAGGTCGACATTGAAAAAGAATTTCAGATCAGTAGCGATGGTGACGTTTATTATTGCGCTTGTCTTTGCTGCAAATGCAATGGCTGCGGAAGGCGAAGTAAACATCCCCATAACGGCAAATCAGGCGTTTGATGCCGTCGTTAAGCAGGTGGATCCGGCAACAGGTGAGAATATGCGCGTCGCCCTGATCGATGTGCGCACAACCGCGGAGTACTTCTGGGTCGGCGCCTGCGGCAAGGTGGAAAGCATTACAACGACTTCCGGCAAAGAATTCTTTCCGCACAACGGCAAGGTCGTGATGAAATGGGGCAACATGCTTTGCTTCAAGGTCGAAGGCCACCACGGCCGTCTGCGACCGGTTTATTTGCCAGTCAAAAAGGTTGCTTCGGTCGATACCGTGGATATTTCCATCCATATACCGACGCATATCTGGGATGAAGCCAACTGCACAAAATTCGCCAATCCCAACTTTGCCGCCACCATCGAATCGTTAAGCGCAGATTACGATGTTCTGATCCTGATGTGCCGCAGCGGCAAACGCTCAAATACCCGCGCCTTCGACACCACCCTGTTTCAGGCCGTTTACGAAATCGACGATCCCGACGGCACCAACGGACATGGCGGTTTCCAGGGCACTTCCTACGGCGATGTATACAACGGATACCGGGGATACCCGGGCCGGAATACGTATCCGCAGGACACGCCGTCTGCCTCCTGGAACGATGCCGGCCTTCCGGTTCACATCGGGTGGACGCCCGTTACACCGGCGCCATCCGTTTCAGAATAGAGTGAATAATAACCGCCTGGACAATGGTGTTGTCCATTGCCGGTTGACTTTTCATCCCTATTTTCTTTTCTACAAACCCTAGCATGTAAAGAAGTTATCCCGGCTCACAGGCTGCTGTGGGCCGGGATCTTTTCTTGTATAGACGTTCAGATAATGTTTCTGGCGGTGTTATCGGTCGTCGCGGTATGACGAATACAGTTAGGCGCTTATCCATAAAGATCAAGTTGACGGTTTGTTCGAACGGGTTCCCTCTCCCTTGAGGGAGAGGGTTAGGGTGAGGGTGGACCTTGCCAAAGACCACCCCCTCACCTGACCTCTCCCCCTGAG
>JBNKKC010000135.1:0-8076 GCA_050291625.1 Desulfobacteraceae bacterium | reverse complement strand
AGTGACAGAGCGCGGCTTTTTAAGCTCTTTATAGAATCTATCGATATCGTGAAGCTCATATCACAATCACCATGAATGATGTTTTGTGATTATTGTAGGCAGATATTATTTTATTAACAATCTTTAGATCGAAATTGTTATGGCCTCAAAATACCTTCCCATTTGAATTGATTTGATCCAAAAAACCATACAGATAGTGAAATATTGGTGTGGGATCTTTTATTATGATAGAATACCACGATTAAAGATTTGGTCAAGCTGCTGATAGCTATCTTATTTCAAAGCCCAACCATTTATAAAAAATGCACCCAGCTTTAAGCAATTGTAAAATTCAGCAAGGATAAATACGACTAATTTAAGCCGATGGAATTATTATTCGGTAAAAGATTATTTTTGCCGCTTTATCTCTCGTGTTTAGATCCCATAAAAAAGGAATGGGTATAGTTGTTTTACATTATAGTATAAAAATATAAAATCGAAGGCTGTTGATGAACGATATATGCCCGCATAATAGCTGCACATGAACTGCCAAAGTTACCATATTGGCGGTTTATGTAATGGCCCAATATAATTCGAAAATGGAGATAATCATGCTTAGATGAACTTGATTTAATTACAAATTACAAGTTAATTGATTTGGTAGGCTGGATTTCGTTCAGGTAATAACTTTATAATATTTTGTTATGCGCCGCAGACTTGTACCCGATCTTGTACCCCGATAAGAAACACAATAAAAAAGGCTACGGAAATATCCGTAACCCATTGATTTTATGGTCGGGGCGGCAGGATTTGAACCTGCGACTCCCTGCTCCCAAAGCAGGTGCGCTACCAGACTGCGCCACGCCCCGATGGATGGCCGCCTCAATATCATGCCTGAGGCTGCGACGCAATGGCAAAGGGACATTATATCAATGCATTCGACGGGATGCCGGCTATTTTTTGGCCGAAGGCAACTCCGCCAGGAACCGGTCAATGCCCTGGCCGATGGCCTTGGCCAGGGTGTCCTGGCCGCGGGACTGCGATAGAAACTTTTCGGTAGCCGGATGAGTGATGTGGCCCACTTCTATCAATACTGCCGGCATATCGGCACCTTGCAGCACAACCAGCGGTGCGCCGAACACGTGACAGGAAGGCCGTTGGGGCATGGCCGTAATGGCGCTCTGGATATGCGTGGCCAGGGCTTTGCTCGCTGCGGCATAGCGTTGCTGGAGATGGCTCCATCGGCGCGGCTCTGCGACGGCTTCGCCTTCGGAAACGGACTCGCCGCCGGGGCTTCCGGATTGGTAATAATAGACCGCCAGGCCCTGGGTGGCGTGAAAGAAGCCCGCCCCGGTGTGCAGGCTGATGAAAAGATCGGCTTTGGCTTCGTTGGCGGTTGCGGCGCGCTGATGCAATTCGACGTCATAGTCGTCGCTGCGGGTCAGACGAACGAGATAGCGTGATTCCAGGCGAAGCGCCAGCTTGTCGGCCAACTCGAGGGTGACGCGCTTTTCCAGCAGGCCGGTCGGTCCATGCGCCCCCCGGTCTCGCCCGCCGTGCCCCGGATCCAGCGCCACGATTGCGTCGGCTTCGTCAAACGGTAAGGGCGGCGCGCTCCAGGCCGTTTGCACCTCTGGAAAGCACCCTACAACGCAGGCAATCATCAACAGATATCGAACCCAACAGGTTTTAAACACGGCATCTTTCACTTTTGAATTGACTTGACACTTTTGGGGTTTAATATTAACTATTTTTGCCTTAATAGAAAGGAATAGTTTATTTTAAAGGTATTGAAAGTCAAGGGCCCGTGCAGCCCCGACAATATAATTATGCGAGAGTGGCGGAATTGGTAGACGCACTGGACTTAGGATCCAGCTCTGGCGACAGAGTGGGAGTTCAAGTCTCCCCTCTCGCACCAATTTGACCATCCATTCAAGGCGCCTTATTGGGGTTACTCCTTCTGGTCGCATCCTGACATTCTCGATTTGATTAGGCCCGTTGCATTGCGCCGGTCGAACCGGATGCCTGATCGGACAAATATGCGATAGAGATCTTGCGGTGATGGTCTGCATTTTTTTAGTGCCCTCAGATTGATTCTTTCCGGGCACTTTATTATTAGAAAGGTATCGGATGATGAAAGTTACAGTTGAAGATCAGAGCTCGGTAAAAAAGATTCTGCATATCGAGGTTCCCCAGGCGGATGTTGTGCGCGAGTTGAACGGCGCCTACCAGCAGCTTAAAAAAACGGCAAAAATAAAGGGGTTTCGGCCGGGCAAGGCGCCCCGCAGCGTATTGGAACGCATGTTTGGCAAGGATGTCAATGCCGATGTGACCGGGAAATTGATCCAATCGGCCTTCATGGATGCCCTCAAAGAGACGGATCTGAAGATTGTCGGCAGCCCCAAGGTCGATCCGCCTGATCTTGACGCTGAAAATCCCTACTGCTTTGACGCCCAGGTCGAGATCAACCCGGAAATAGGCGACATCGCCTATCAAGGTCTGGAGCTGACCCGGACCCGGTACGCGGTCAGCGACGACGAGTTGGATCTTCAATTAAAGATGCTGCGCAAGAATATGGCCAGAAGCGAAACGATCAATGACGAGCGCCCCGTGCAGTCCGGCGATGTCGTGTTGATCGACTATGAAGGGTTCAAAGAGGGAAAACCTTTTGAACCGACTAAAAAAACGGATAATTTCATGGTCAAGGTCGGCGACGGCCAGGTGATAAAAGACCTCGACGACGGCCTGGTGGGCATGAAAATCGGGGAGGAAAAGCAGATCGAGGCCACCTTTCCGGAGGATTATTTCAAAAAAGAGCTCGTGGGCGAACAGGTCACTTTCCAGGTCAAGCTGAATGAAATCCGGGAGGAGATCCTGCCGGAGCTGGATGATGATTTCGCCAAAAGCATCAGCGACAAATTTGAGACCCTGGACGCGCTTAAGGACCAGATAAGGGAAAATCTGCAGGCCGGGTACACCAAACGCATCGAACAGGAACTGAACGAGCAGATATTCAAGCAACTCATTGAAAAAACTGAGTTTGAAGTGCCCGATACGCTGGTGGACGCCGAACTGGAACAGATCATGAAAGACGCGGAACGCTCGTTCGCTCAGAGCAACCAGACATTTGAGGATGTCGGGCTGACGCGCGAAAGCCTGATGGAAAAGTATCGCCCCACGGCGGAAAAACAGGTGCGCCGGCATCTGATCTTAAGCAAGATGGTCGAACAGGAAGGTCTGGAGCTGTCCGACGAAGAGCTGGAGAAGGGATTTCAGGAGATGGCGGACACCTACCAGCAGCCCGTTGAGCACCTCAAAGGGTATTACCAACAGAACAAGGAAGGTTTGGCCTTTTTTAAACACACCTTGCTTGAAAAGAAGGCATTGAATCTTATCATTGATAAAGGTCAAATCACGGAAGTCGATCCCGAGGACAAGAACGA
Organism: Desulfobacteraceae bacterium; assembly: GCA_050291625.1. Taxonomy (GTDB): domain Bacteria; phylum Desulfobacterota; class Desulfobacteria; order Desulfobacterales; family Desulfosarcinaceae; genus JARRKU01. The sequence goes on along the minus strand of JBNKKC010000135.1, from coordinate 4,654 downwards.
CCGGCAAGACGGTGAATCGGAAGATGCGCAGGCATCGACATAAGCAGAATCAATGCCAAGCATCTGACGGTACGCTAGTGTAAAACTGACACAGAAACCATAACAAAAGGAGCGAATTCGTGCCAATCATTCCAATGGTTATCGATCAAACCAGTCGTGGCGAACGCGCCTACGATATCTATTCGCGTCTGCTTAAAGATCGTATTATTTTTCTTGGAACGGCCATCAACGATGAGGTGGCCAACCTGCTGATCGCTCAGCTTCTGTTTCTCGAATCCGAGGATCCGGACAAAGACATTAATTTTTATATCAATTCTCCCGGCGGAGTGGTCACCGCCGGTTTGGCGGTCTATGACACCATGCAATACATCAAGCCGGATGTCACCACCATCTGCATCGGCCAGGCCGCCAGCATGGGCTCCCTGCTCCTGGCTGCCGGCGCCCGCAACAAACGCTATGCCCTGAACCATGCCAGAATCATGATCCACCAGCCCATGGGAGGATTCCAGGGGCAGGCCTCGGACATCGAAATTCAGGCCAAGGAAATCCTGCGCATGAAAGAGACCCTGAATTCCATTTTAAAGGAACATACTGGCAAAGATCTTGCACAAATTCAAAAAGACACTGATCGAGATTATTTTATGTCGGGCCAAGAAGCCAGAGATTATGGTATAGTGGATCTGGTCATCCGCAATCGGGATGACCTGGATCAAATCGACAAACCGGAGGCATAACCAAGATGGCCAAAAAAGACGATCCCAATGACAACCTCTTTTGTTCATTTTGCGGAAAAAACCAGAAAGAGGTCAAAAAACTGATTGCCGGGCCGGCGGTCTATATCTGTGATGAGTGCATCCAGCTGTGCAGCGAGATCATCGAAGAGGAGACCGAAAAAGAGGCAGGTGAACTGGCCAATTTGATGGTTCCAAAAGAGATCAAGGTCAAGTTGGATGAATATGTCATCGAACAGGATATCGCCAAAAAAATCCTGGCCGTAGCGGTATACAACCACTATAAACGCCTCGATTCGAGCGTCAGCTCCGGGGACGTGGAGCTGCAGAAAAGCAATATCCTGCTGATCGGCCCAACGGGCTGCGGCAAAACCCTGCTGGCTCAAACACTGGCTCGTTTTCTGAACGTTCCGTTCACCATCGCCGATGCCACCAGCCTGACTGAAGCGGGGTATGTGGGTGAAGACGTTGAAAACATCATCCTGTCGCTGCTGCAAAATGCCGACTATGACGTGGAAAAGGCAAAACGCGGCATTGTCTATATCGATGAGATCGACAAAATCGCCAGCAAATCGGACAATCCCTCCATCACCCGCGACGTATCGGGCGAAGGGGTTCAGCAGGCCCTGCTGAAAATCATCGAAGGCACTACGGCAAGCGTTCCTCCCAAGGGCGGCCGCAAGCACCCCCAACAGGATTTCGTCAAGGTGGACACCTCCAACATCCTGTTCATCTGCGGCGGAACCTTCAGCGGACTGGAGCAGATCATCAAGCGCCGCATGGGATCGAAAATGATGGGTTTCGGCGCCAAAATCGTCAAGGAAAAAGAAGAGACCATCGGCGAGACCCTCAAAGAGGTGCAGCCGGAGGATCTGATCAAATTCGGATTGATTCCGGAATTTTTGGGCCGCTTGCCCGTTATCGCCACGCTCGACGAGCTGAGCGCCGAGACCCTGGTTCGTATCCTGACCGAACCGAAGAATGCGCTGGTCAAGCAGTACCGAAAGCTATTTGAACTGGAAGGGGTCAATCTGCGTCTGACCGACAGCGCATTGACCGCCATCGCCGATCAGGCCGTCAAACGCAAATCAGGTGCCCGCGGACTGCGCGCCATCATGGAAGCGTGCATGCTCGACATCATGTACGACATCCCTTCCACCGACAATGTCAAAGAGTGCGTCATCGGCGAGGATGTGGTCCTGAACGGTGAAGAACCCATTCTGCTGTACGAGCAAACCAAGAAACAAGCTTGATCAACCGCTGGATTTAATAGGAATTGACTCATGGTGAACATATCACGTTTCTTTAAAAACGAAGACGAAGCGCCGACCGGGCGTATCCTGCCACTGCTGCCGCTGCGCGACATCGTCATATTCCCGCATATGGTGGCGCCCCTTTTCGTGGGACGCCCCAAATCGGTGGCGGCCCTGTCCAAGGCCATGGACACGGCCGACAAACACATCTTCCTGGCCACCCAGAACAAGGCCGGAATAGACAATCCAACCGAAAAAGACATCCATCAGGTGGGTGTTATCGGAACCGTGCTGCAACTGCTCAGGCTGCCCGACGGAACCGTCAAGGCGCTGGTGGAAGGGCAGGTCCGGGCGCACATCCAACGATTCATCCGGGCCGACGACTTTTTCCAGGTCGAGCTGGCCCCCATATCGGAAACCATGGGCTCCGCTTCGAGGGTCGAGGCGCTGGCCCGATCGATTAACGAGAGTTTCGAAGCCTATGCCAAACTGAACAAAAGCATATCCAAAGATCTGGTGGCCAAGGTCGGCAACATCACCGATCATTCCAAACTGGCCGATACTGTGGCCTCACACTTCTCGTTTAAAATTGAAGACAAGCAGCGCCTGCTGGAATCAACGCCTCTGGACCGGCGACTCAATCTGTTGCTGGAACTGATCAACCTGGAGATGGAGGTCTATCGCATGGACCAACGCATCAAGGGGCGGGTCAAAGAACAGATGGAGAAAACCCAGAAGAATTACTACCTGAACGAACAGATGCGCGCCATACGAAAAGAGATGGGGGCAGAAGACGAAGCCGCGGACGAACTCCAGGAGCTGGAAAAACGCGTCAAGCGCAAACGGCTGCCGAGGGAAGCGGCCGCAAAAGTCCGCCAGGAATTCAAAAAGCTCAAACTGATGACGCCCATGTCGGCGGAAGCCACTGTGGTGCGAAATTATATCGAGTGGATTATCAGCCTGCCGTGGTTCGATCGCAGTCGGGTGCGCATCGACATCAACGAAGCGGAAACGATCCTGGATGAGGACCATTACGGCCTGAATAAACCCAAGGAGCGCATCCTCGAGTATCTGGCCGTCCAGGCCCTGGTCAAGAAAATCCGTGGGCCGATTCTGTGCCTGGTCGGTCCGCCGGGTGTGGGCAAAACCTCTCTGGCCCGCAGCGTGGCCCGCGCCACCAGCCGCCGCTTTGTGCGACTCTCATTGGGCGGCGTGCGCGACGAGGCTGAAATCCGCGGGCACCGCCGCACCTATATCGGCGCCATGCCCGGAAAGATCATCCAGTCTCTGAAAAAGGCCGGCACCAACAATCCTGTTTTCTGTCTGGACGAAGTGGATAAAATGAGCATGGATTTCCGGGGTGATCCCAGTGCGGCCCTGCTGGAAGTACTGGACCCGGAGCAGAATTTCGCCTTCAACGATCACTACCTGGACCTGGATTATGATCTGAGCGAGATCCTGTTCATCACCACGGCCAACACCCTGCCCGATATACCGCTGCCACTGCAGGACCGGATGGAAATCATACGGCTGCCGGGGTACACCGAGCATGAAAAGTATAACATCGCCAAAGAGTTCCTGATTCCGAAGCAGATCAAGCTCAACGGCCTGACCGAAGAGCAGATCACCATTTCAAAAAAAGCGGTCTACACCATCATCAGCCGCTATACCCGGGAGGCGGGTGTGCGCAATCTGGAACGCGAAATCTCCGCCATCTGCCGCAAAGTGGCACGCAAAATCGTCAAAGATGATGAACAAAATGTGATCCGCGTGACCCATTCGACCATCACCAAATATCTGGGGCCGCCGCGCTTCCGCAGCACCGAGATAGAAGATGAAGACCAGGTGGGCATGGTTACCGGAATGGCCTGGACGCAAGTCGGAGGCGAGTTGTTGTTCGTCGAGACCCTGACCATGCCCGGCAAGGGGCAGGTCACCGTTACCGGCAAACTGGGCGACGTCATGAAAGAATCGGCCCAGGCGGCCGTCAGTTTTGTCCGCTCGCGGGCCGAACACCTGGGCATCGATCCCAAATTCTACCGCAAGCTGGACTTGCACATTCACATCCCCGAAGGGGCGATCCCCAAAGACGGGCCTTCGGCCGGAACAGCCATGTGCACCGCCGTTGTATCGGCTTTGACCCGGCGAGCGGCACACCGCGATGTCGCCATGACGGGTGAGCTGACGCTGCGCGGCCGCGTCCTGCCCATCGGCGGACTCAAGGAGAAGATCCTGGCGGCGCATCGAGGCGGCATCAAAAAGATCATCATTCCCAAAGAAAATGAAAAGGATCTCAAAGACATCCCCACCAGCATCTCCAAAAAACTGGAAATCGTCACGGTGGAGCACATGGACGAAGTGCTGCCCCATGCATTGGTATTGGCGCCGGGAGAGACGCTGTTTTCCGAACATGATATGTCCTTCGAGATGACCTCGGACAAGCCCGATAGTCACGCCCCCATCAATTAAGACAATGACATCCAAACCACCCCCCTGCCGGGGGGTGGTTTTTTCTAGTGTTGCGCCCCGCAAATAAGTCCAAAATAAATGTCACTCCGGCGTAAGCCGGAGTACAGCTTAAAACCCTCTGGATTCCGGCTTGCGAGACTGTGTCGTAATTGACCCAAACGACGACATTTGGAGTTGACGTCATTCCGGCGAAAGCCGGAA
>JBNKKC010000134.1:0-9102 GCA_050291625.1 Desulfobacteraceae bacterium | reverse complement strand
CCATGTATAGACGTTCAGAGAATGGTTTTGGCAAGGCCAGAGGGAGGAAGCTGTATCCCGATACCGCGACGACCGATAACGCAGTCCAAAACCATTCTCTGAACGTCTATAAAGAAAATCCCCGGATCATGGGGCCACATGATCCGGGGACCGATAACACCATCCAGAAGGGCATGCTTGCCGGTGGGGCACAGTCATGCGGATCCAGAATAGGTAGCGCTATCATACCTCCACGCCGATTCGCTGTCAACATACTCTTCCGGGTGTCAACCGAAGGAGAGATCCATGCATGTGAGGCAAGCGTACCTGCGCCATACTTCGGGATGGTTGGCAGAAAGTTCGGGACATTTACAACAGGAAAAAATTAGGCCACGCCAAACACTCGGCACAATTGCACCCCATATAACGTCCAGGTATATGGACCGCGTTGTCATGAGCTTTTTGCTGGTGGCAGTTTTATTTGGATACCCCAATATGGTCTATTCTGACGAGCAGGTGCAGCCGACCGTCACCTACTATCAAATTTCGGATCCTGCACCGCCTGTGACCGTAACATCGAATCAACCTCCACAACAACCCGAATTGAAGCAGCCGGAAACAGGCGACTCGTTGGTCGATCTCAATCCTGAATTGATAGGAACAGCCTTTTCCGATGGCAATGAAAACGACACGCATCTTCGCACCCAATGGCGGATCGAAGCATCGGACGACGGCCATGTAGTTATGGATATGAATTGCCAAGGCCACCACCTGACCGATCTTCGGCTGCCTGGTTTTGTCCTTGATCCACTGAGCAGCTATCTTCTGCAAGTTCGCTATTTTGATCAATCCGATGAGCCATCGCCCTGGTCCAGACCGGTTCTCTTTTCAACCGTTGCAGACCCGGATGACCTCAATGCCAATCGCGTCCCTGATTCACAGGAGATCGGCTTCTTTATCGATTTAAATGCGGACGGCATCGATGATGGCGATCAAAGCAGCCGGATCGTCAGCATTCAGAATTTCGACGGCAGCCTGAAATTGGCTCTCGGCATAGCACAAGGAGAGCAGGCTGTCGAAATTCAGGCGGCTGCAAACGTCGATCCGTCCACATTACCCGAGCCGTTCTATACCGCGGAGGAGATGGCCTATGGTCTTCTGCGATATAAAATATCAGTGCCGAGTCCGGGACAGGAGCTCCAGGTGATCATCTACGTAAGCGACCCCATCGGCCCCGGGACGCCCTGGCTGCGCTACGACAGCGTGATGGGATGGGAAGATATTTCAGACGCGATCCACATCGCTCCCGACGGCACACATATCACGCGTACCGTCGCAGATGGCGGGACGGGTGACGCGGACGGCACGGCCAACGGCATTATCGTGGATCAATGCGGGCCGCTAACCGTCGAAAATGCGGCCATTTCAGATGGAGAAACCAATGCAGCCGAAGGCACGGATGCCACGACCTGCTTTCTTCAAACGATCAGCCAAAGTATGAAATAAGCGTGATTTCGCGCAAATCAGCGCGTGGTGCGGGCCCCAGTGAGTCGCGGTGGATGGGAGGGGCCCGCACATTTACTTTCAGACGCCATGTGCGGCCGGGTGGCTCGGTCGTCTGAATCTGGGAGAAGTCATCCAAAAATGAGATAACACACCTTAATTTATCAATTTTTTAATTCATACTATTTTACTTGACAATTAATTTGGAAATACCGATAAATTAAGGAACGTTTCTTGGGATGGAAAATGATTATGAGTCATTCGCATCGATCCATTATAGCGGCATTTGTGTCCATCATGTTGGCCTTCGGCAGTGTCGGTTCGGCGGCTGCCGGATTTCTCGACTGCCTGCCCAAATCGTGCTGTTGCATGCAGGGCGATCACAAGGCTGCAGCTCACATGCTACAGATGGATGCCAATAGCGGCTGCACCCGCAACGCACCCTGTTGCCAGATGGAACCGGCTCATAAAGCTCAAGCCATCGCCGCCCTGCCCTATACACCCGAATTACCGAAAGCAAAGGCGATCCTCCGGGCCGCAATTGCAGGGCAGCGGCCTGCCGCCCAACTGACGCCCTCCTTAGAGCTTGCGTATCACCACAACGGTAAACCCGGAGCACCTCTGGTGCCACTTTACCTCGAGACACAGATGCTTCTGTGTTGATCTCCAATTCATTTGAACCATCAGCTCTGACATCGGCCGTGCCATGGCGGGATGCCTCTATTCACCAATTTGTTGCATCCTCTGCATTTGCCGGTTCACCGGACCCCTTGTGTCTGAAGGATCTATCGCTGCTGGTTGCCTCAAAGCCATCTACGATCAACCAATACTGAACAGCAGATGAAACCTGTTGGTTTCGGGAATGCTTCATGCACCAATTGTCCGGTGCCGAAGCGGATTCCACATAAGCATTACAGATAGGAGTTGTTTACCATGAAAAAATCTTCCCAAAGCAGACATCAATCGAAAAAGGATACTGTTCTGCAACAGCATAAGCGTTCCATCAACCCCATCGTTCTAATACTGGGGGTCGTCTTTCTTGCCGCAGCGGTGACTGCCGCCTACGTCATCACCAATATCGGTCAAAACGTCCCACAAACCGGAGCCATTGCGAGTACACAGGCATCCCAGACCAGTGATATACGCTATCCTGTCAGCCTGTTTGCCGATGGCAAAGCCCGTCATTTCAGCTATGCTGTCAATGGCCTCACCATTCGCTATTTTGTACTCAAAAGCGCCGACGGAGTCATCCGGGCGGCGTTCGACGCCTGCGATGTCTGCTGGCCGGCCGGCAAAGGCTATTTCCAGGAGGGCGACGATATGATCTGCCGCAACTGCGGCCGCCGCTTTGCATCCGTGCGGGTCAATGAAGTCAAAGGCGGATGCAATCCGGCTCCGCTGAATCGCGCCATCCAGGGTGATCAACTCATCATCAAGGCCGCAGATATCATGCAGGGCCTTACCTATTTTAACTTCAAGGAAAGGGCCTGATGCCATGACCATCAAGGAGATCGCTATTAAGAACCTTCTGCGCCGCAAAACCAAAGCGGCCTTTATTCTGGCGGGTCTGGTCATCGGCGTGGCCACGGTTGTGGCGGTTATCAGTTTTGCCGACACCATGACCCGGGATATTAATCACAAACTGGAAAAGTATGGAGCCAATATCCTGATAGTACCACAGACCGACAATTTGACACTCTCATACGGCGGCATGACGATTGGCGGTGTTTCGTTTGAAATGCAGCCGATTCAGCAGAGCCAACTGTCAGAAATCCGAACCATTAAAAATGCGGCCAATGTGGCCGCTGTCGGACCCGTTGTGCTGGGTACCATCCGCCTGGGCGACAATGTCGCCCTGCTGGCGGGTGTCGATTTTGAATCGACGGCTATTCTCAAACCCTGGTGGAAGATTGACGGCCGCAAACCGACCGAAGATGAAATCATGATCGGAGCCCAGGCAGCCGGCGTGCTGGGAGTGCAGGCAGGACAGCGGATTGTCATCAACGGCCGGGATATATTGATTTCCGGCCAATTGGCACCCACCGGATCGCAGGACGATCAATTGCTGTTTACAACACTGACAACGGCGCAATCTCTGCTGGACAAACGCGGCCAGGTCTCCATGGTGGAGGTGGCCGCCCTGTGCAATGCGTGCCCCATCGATGATATGGTGCGCCAGATTGCCGAAAAGATACCCACCGCCAAGGTCATGGCCATTCAACAAGTGGTCAAAGGCCGCATGGAGACCCTGGCCCATTTCCGCAAGTTTTCCTACGGCCTGTCGGTAGTGGTGGTCTTTATCGGCGGCCTGGTGGTGCTTGTCACCCTGATGGGCAGCGTCAAAGAACGCACTGAAGAGATCGGTATTTTCCGCGCTATCGGTTTCCGGCAAGGGCATATCATGCGGATCATCTTCATGGAGACCGGTATAATCAGTTCATTGGCGGGTATCAGTGGCTATTTGCTGGGAATCGGAAGCATCTGGATCGGCTTTCGGATGTTCGGCGAACACGGCGCCGCCTCAGTAACGCTCAATCCAATTCTGGCAGCAGGAGCCGTCGCCATGGCTCTGATCGTCGGCCTGATGGCCAGCGCCTATCCGGCATCCATGGCTGCACGCTTGGATCCCAACCAGGCGCTGAGTACCATCTGACGCTATCTATGCATGAACAGACTTGCATCCAAACGGAGGAACCAATGTTTATCATACTTGAAAATATCGTAAAAACCTACGGTCACGGTGACTCGATGGTCAGGGCCCTGGACGGGATCGACGTTGCCATTCGCAGCGGCGAGTTCGTGGCCATCATGGGCGAATCCGGAGCCGGTAAATCGACCCTGCTCTCGGTCATGGGCGCCATGAACACCCCCAGCAGCGGCCGCTATCTTGTCGACGATATCGATGTTTACAGTTTAAAGACCGAGCAACAGGCCGACTTCCGCCGCGAATACCTGGGGTTTGTATTCCAGAGTTTTCATCTGGTCCCCTACCTGACCGTCATCGAAAATGTCATGCTGCCCCTGACCGCCGTCAGATTGCGACGCCGCGAAAAAGAGGCCATGGCCATGGAGGCCATGCGTTGGGTGGGTATAGACGGCAAAGCCGGACGGCTGCCCAGCCAGATCTCCGGCGGTGAGTGTGAACGAGCGGCGGTGGCGCGCGCCATTGTGAACAATCCGCCGGTGCTGCTGGCCGACGAACCCACAGGCAACCTGGACACTCGCAATACCCGTGACATCATGGCCCTGCTGGAACGACTCAACTCCAACGGCACAACTATCGTCATGGTAACCCATAGCGAGGCCTGCGCGACCCACGCTCAGCGTATTCTGCATGTCACCGACGGCGCGCTGGATCACACCCGGACCACCATGGAATCCAAAGCCGCCGCGGCCGCAGCATAGGACGATACACCGGATTCACCCATAAGGAGGATCATGTGAAACCACCGACAAATCCCAATACTCGATTTCTGATATCGATTGCCATCTTATCGGCAGTCGTACTGGCTTCGGCCGCATCGTGGACGCTGGCCAAATCGAAGGGCGCCGACCGCCAGGCAACGGCAAAGCCCGGTCTAACCTCAATCAGGGCCGACATTGCCGCTCCACCGGGTGGCTATTCAAAAGTCGAACTGGCGGTCAGCAATCTCTCTTGCGGCGGTTGTATCGAAACCATCAAAGCCAGTCTGAAGCCTCTGCCCGGCGTCGGAAATGTTTCGGTGGATATCGCGACCGGCAGCGCTGATGTCTACTATGACGCCGGTCGGATTAAACATCCGGAACAAATGACGAAAGCCATCACAGATGCCGGCTACCCTGCCAGAATCGTGCGTATCGTCTCCGCCGAGCAAGTCAGCAAAGCGCTCGAATTGGCGGCTGCAAAAGCAAAGACAGCCATCGCCTCTGTTGGGCAGCAGGAGATACCACAGCAGGACTACTTGGCCGAACTGTCCCATGCCCGAACCCGCTATGAATCGATTTACGGTCCGGATGTATTTACCGGCACGCGCGGCAGCCAGGTTCTGGCACAGGTCAAGGCCCAAATTGCGACTCGCCTGGTTAGCGAACAGATCAAACTGCAGGAGGTGGATCGCTCCGGCTACCGGATTCCGGCTCAGCGCGTCGAACAGGCATTGCAGACGTTTCTGAACGAGCGCAACACCACCATGACCGCTTTTCAAAAAGACCTGGAAGCCAACGGGTACGATGTCGACTATTTCAAAAAGAAGTTCGCTCAGCGCGTCCGGCTGCAGTCCTACCTGGATGAACGCATCCTGTCGGGCAGTATCGACCCGGATGATCGCCAGCTGCGGTATGCAAGCTGGCTGGCCAATGCCCGCTCATTGGCCAAAGTCGTCTATTATGACAAGGAGATCGAATCGCTGGTGCAATCTGCCGGTAGCGGCGGCGGTTGCGGCGGCGGCAGCAGCAGCTGCAGCGGGGGCGGCTGTTCCGCTTCCCGGTGATTTCGCAAAATAGCCGGATCAAGGAACAGTGGCTCCGGAAGATGCTGCCACTCTTAGCCTGCCGGCAGCAGGGAGAGTACTATCCTTTCCTTTACCCTCTTTTTTGCGTCAAGGATAAGGGTTGCAAAAAAATGAAAGGACTTTTAATCTTCATCAAATACTGCGTTGGGGAGCAACAGAAAATCTTCAAACAATTCGCCACGACGCGGGCTCACATGGTGTACACGGCGCTTGCTTCCCTGGGGTGACGTCTTAGCTTGAGCTATGAAAATCATCCGTATCGGAAAACCAGTTCGGGTGGCTATTTGGGGTATCGGTTCGATCGTTGCCCTGCTGATCGTATTGCATGTTGCCCTGCCCTATGTCGCAAACCATGACAGCGTGCGGACCGAAATCATCGAAACCCTATCAGGGGCGCTTCCCGGACGCATCCATTTCGCCTCGCTGAAGCCGGCCCTGCTGCCGACTCCCCATGTGATTATCGACCGCGGCAGCTATTCAGAACCCGCCAGGATCGACATGCAGTTCACTCGCGCTTTGTGGCGGCTGAAGTTCTGGCCGCTTTTGGCCGGTCGGCTGGAATTGGACAACCTGGAAATCGACCGGCCCGAGATGTCCATATCCCTGCCGGCGGCTCAATCCACACGTCACGGTCCTGCCCAACCCCTGAACCATATGGCAATCAAAAAACGAATTGGCGCTATTCTTTCCGAGGTCGCCGGCATCGCCGGCCATGGACGTATTGACATCATAGACGGCCGTTGTCGTATCACATGCGGCCAACGGTTCCATCTCGAACTGTTTCAGATAAACCTGCAAGCCATCGGCTTTGGCCAAATCGTGCAGATCGATATGAGCGGCGCTTCAAACCTTGCTCAGCGGCTGAAACTTAGAAGTCGCATCAATATGAAAACGTCGAACGCCAGTACCGATCTTCAGATCACGAGTCTGATGGTCAGGCCACTGCAATTATTGCTGGGTGCCACCCAATCACCATGGCTGCCTGAAGCAAAAGCAGATTTGGAGGTAGTCTTCGAGGTCCGCAATTTCGATCTCCTGGAAGCCCGGTTTGCCATTTCGGCACCGACGTTACGGTTCGGTCCCCCCCCCTCTTCGGTAGCGGTTCAGAAGTGCAAATTGGCCGGCATCGCCCGCTGGTCATCGGAACAACTGCAGATTCGCATCAACACCATGCAAAGCGCTTCTCCCAGCATCAACCTGAGCGCTACCCTGACCCGGCCTGCAGCACCGGCACCCATCGTTTTTTCCGCTACCGGAGCAGATCTTGACCTTTCCAGCATCCGCACCCCTTTGCTGCAGCTGGCCGGAGAGATTCCGGTACTGAAGTCCATCTGTGAGATCGTGCAGGGGGGGGCCATACCGTTGGTGAAGGTCTTTCATTCCGCACCAACCTGGAGCGATTTCTCTCATATGGACAATCTCAAGGTGGAAGCCAGACTCACCGATGGCCGGATTCAGGTACCACCGGAGCTGTTTCTCCTCGACAAGGTTCAAGGCACGGTCACCTGGGCCGAAGGCCGGTTGCAGGGAGAAGAACTATCCGCAAGGCTCGGCAACTCGGCAGCGCGCAACGGTTCGCTAACCCTTGGATTGGCGGACGGTTCGAACGCGTTTGCTTTGGACACCCATCTATCGGCGGATTTGACACAGTTACCGGGCATTTTGAAAAAACTGGTTAAAGACAGATCCGGTTTGAATCTATTGGAACGATTGCCGCCCTTTAACGGTCAAGCCAGCGGCCGTCTGATCCTGGGCGACCGCCTGGACCGGATTCGGGCGACCGTCACTGCAGAGGGCAATGTCCAATTATTGGATGCCGCTGTCGCGGTATCGGCACACCTGGAAGATATCCCCGCACCATCGACCCACGTCAGCATTAGCGGCAAAGGGGATGTGGGACCGCAAAGCCTCGAATGGCTGGAGCAATGGGGGTACATCCCCGATGACGTCATTCCTGAATCCAAACTGTCTTTCAGACATGCAGAGGTCGTTCGGGATCCAAAAGGCAAGTTCGAAATCAGCGCGGACGTCACCGCATCCGGCGACGTTGAGGTCTCTTCCGTTCTGGAAATCCAGGCTCCGGCCATCAACATAACAAAGCTGCATATCCGCGACGCGGTCAGCGATGCCAACATCTCTTTGAATCGGCCGATCAGATCCGAACCGTGGAATCTGCAGTTTGACGGCAAATTGGACAAGTCGACGCTCGACAAGCTCTTTAGGCAGGACTGGGTCGGCTCCGGTACGCTGAAAGGCCACCTGCAAGGCACTTTCGATGCGCAAGAACCGGCAAGTTCAATGCTTCAGGGATCGCTGGATGCCCGCAACCTGACATTCAAGACGCCGGCATTGGGCATTGTCTGCATCTCAAAGGCGGATCTGACTGCGAATAAAAACCTGCTCACCATTCCATCGGCCGCCATCCAATGGCAGGAACACGCCATCCAGTTATCCGGAGTGATGAAGGTATCCCCGGTGTTGCTGGGCATGAACCTTATCCTCAGGACAGACGCATTGAACGTGGATGACCTGATTCAGGTAGTCGAAAAAAAGCGATCTTCTCCGGCAATGCAATGGGCAAACCGCTTCAAATGGCCGAAATTGACAGGTCTCGTGTCGCTTGACATCGACGACCTGGCTCTGGGCGGCTATCGCTATACACCCATGCATGCCGATATCACGTTTGACAGGGATCGAACCGTAATCGACGTCACCACCGCCAATGTATGCGGCATCTCGGTCCCCGGCCGGATCCTGATTACCAAGGACAATGCCGTTTTGAGATTCAAACCCCGTGCCAAAAACAGAGTCCTGGCTCATACCAGCAACTGTTTGACGAACGCTGCAAACACCGAACGTTATGAGGGCATTATCGATGTCAAGGGAGAGGTCAAAACCGAGGGACGAGGACGGGACGATTTGATTGCCAACCTGACGGGAGACGCCGCCATCCGCATTACCGATGGGCGCGTCTACAATATTGGCGCCGCCGGTTTCCTCACCAATGTGCTTTCCTATCTTTCCATCAATCAGCTCATCAAAGGTGGCGCACCAGACCTGTCCAAAAACGATTTCCACTACAACAGCATCGAGACGAAACTCTCCATCAGAAATGGTCTGCTTCAGGTCG
>JBNKKC010000133.1:0-113954 GCA_050291625.1 Desulfobacteraceae bacterium | reverse complement strand
CATCGTTTTCCCGGTCCGCTGTCCACGCAGTGGTTATGCGCCACATAGAGTCGCAAAAATTGAAACCAGGCCAATAAACGCTGAAATAATTATTGCGACAATGGCTGTCCAATGTGCTTTTCGTGAAGTATTCACTGAATGATGAAATTCTTGATATTGGAGATAATTAAAAAAAGCCTGATTTGATAACGTCCATTCTTGATCAATATCAAGGTTCTCATGAGCGCTTTGAGCTTCACTCAAGACAAAAATATCCCTTCGCAGAAAATCAAATTCTTTTTCGGTTAAACCCGTAGCTTTGCAAGCCTTCTGCCGACTAAATTTTTGATTATTGAGCGCAAATTCAATAAGCTTAATATATTTATGATTTTTTAAGGACTCAAAATTCATTCAAGGCTCCTGCATAACGCTCTGCATGACCGGATGGGAAAACGCCCACGGCCTATGCAAGTGAGACCTTTAATGATGACTGCGTAAAAGATAAAAATGGCATCGTTTTCCCGGTCCGCTGTCAATGCAGTGGTTAAGTTTTAGGTTCGTTAATTTTATACATGTTATGCATTTGCTATTTCTCCTACGTCTATATGCTTTTATTAGCTTTTTTGTATCTTGTCTGCTTTAATATGAAGCAATATTGCTAATGTTACCATCACCATAAAGGTTAGCCATCCCGCTAATTTCCCATATTCTGTTCTGGCCATAAATCCAACACCAAATGATCCCATAAAAAGAAAGGCTGCCAATATTCTAATTGTGTAATATTTCATTTTCAAAATTCATGCTGCCGATTATTTAAAACTTAACATAGATTCGACGACCCAATAGTCGCATTATTTTACGTCTATTTAGCAGACGAAATCATATTATGCGTCTGATTGGTCGTATAATACCCCAAATCCAGGTGTTATACGTCTAATTAGCAATATAAAAAATTGACTATTCGTAAATTGGCAATAAAGAACAACCTGCCAATCTCTCATACAAAGTCAGTATGATTTAAAACTCACTATGCTGTGATCAGGAAACGTGACGAAGTTAGAAATAGCATACCAGTGTCATGCTAATTTTCAAGCATGGATATTGATCGGACACTAAAAATAGAGCCAATCCTGTGATCGAAAACCGACATGCGCCTGTTAAATATCCTTTTAATTACAATAAGTAACGCAAATTAAGGTACATTTTATAGCATTTTGTGTAAAAAAGGGGACGACTATGATTTTATGATTTACTTAAAAAGCCGAGTGCGCACTTTGAAGGGACATGCCCAAAACGCAACAACGGATTACCTCATTCGAAGTAACCCGCTGTATTGAAAAGGTGGCGTCCCCAAGGGGATTTGAACCCCTGTCGTCCCGCTCGCATGAGCGGGATGCCCTGGGCCTAAACGCAACAACGGGTTACCTCATTTGAAGTAACCCGTTGTATTGAAAAAGTGGCGTCCCCAAGGGGATTTGAACCCCTGTCGCTGGCGTGAAAGGCCAGTGTCCTGGGCCAGGCTAGACGATGGGGACGCAAACTATATGTTCTATTTTTGTCCCCTTTACTGAGCCACCCTGTCGTCCCGCTTGATAAGCGGGATGTCCTGGGCCAGGCTAGACGATGGGGACGCAAACTATATATTTTTTATCTGGTGGGCCGTGCTGGGCTCGAACCAGCGACTCTCTGCTTAAAAGGCAGATACTCTACCGACTGAGTTAACGGCCCTTCCAATGAAACAAAGCTAACTACCCTGAACTTTTTGGTTTGTCAACCCAAATTCCGAATTTTTCAGTCGCGTTCTGTTTCCGGCAGCGGAACCTGCCCAAATAGTTAATGTTATGACTTTCGCCCTTTTTATATGCGGCGTTGAGTGCAACCCTAATGCTGCAACAGTCTGAGGCGTTCAGCGTTCCCGACGGCGGGATCTCCGCTTCGCTACGACAAGGCATCAAGGGTGAAGCCGTACTCCAAGTACTGCGAACCCTTGATATCGCGGGTCGAAGATCCCGCAACCAACGGGGCGCTGGGCGCCTCAGGCTGTTGCAGCATACGGGTTGTCAGTTTTTCCAGAAAGCCGGAACCAGCATTATCAGGACGGTATAAATCTCCAGGCGCCCCAGCAGCATGCACCAGATCAGGAGCCATTTGCCCAGCACCGGGATGGCCGAGAAATTTTCGACGGGACCGACCATTCCGAAACCCGGACCGATGTTTCCGATGCAGGCGGCCACTGCGCCGAAGGCGGTTGTGTAGTCCACCCCGGTGCCGGCCAGCAGAACCATGGAGGCTGCGAACAGGCCGAGATAGAGCGCCATGAATCCGAGAACGCTGCGCATCACATCGTCGGGGACGGTCTGGCCGCCGATTTTGATGATGGTTACCGCCCGGGGATGGACCAGGCTGAACAGCTCCTTATAGCAATATTTGAAGCAGAGCATGATCCGCAGGCATTTCATTCCGCCGCCCGTGGAGCCGGCCGAGGCGCCTAAAAACATGCACAGCAGCAGAATCAGCTGCGACATGGCCGGCCATTGCTCGTAATCGGCGGTGGCATATCCGGTGGTGGTGACGATCGATACGACTTGAAAGATGGCGTATCGGATCGACTCTCCGAGGCTCTGATAGACATTGCCCAGCACATTCCAGCTGACAACGATGGACAGCACGGCCACGGTGATCAGGAAAAAGCGGCACTCCGGATCTTTCCAAATGACCAGCGGCCGGCCCCTCAAGAGCTGATAGTGCAGCGAGAAATTGATGCCGGCCAGGACCATGAAAATAATGATCACGATGTCGTAATAGAGGTTCCCGTATTGTGCAATCGACGCGTTCTGGGTCGAAAAGCCGCCCGTAGGCATGGTGGTAAAGGCGTGGCACAGGGCATCGAAAAAGCTCATGCCGCCGATCACCAGCAATATGACTTCGCCGGCCGAAAAAAGCGCATAGACCTTCCACAGGATGGCCGCGGTCTCCCGGATGCGCGGTTTGAGTTTATCCGGTACGGGACTGGGCACTTCGGCCCGGTAGAGTTGCATGCCGCCGACACCCAGAAAGGGCAAAATGGCAATGGAGAGGACGATGATGCCCATGCCGCCCAGCCATTGGATGAAACTGCGCCAGAGCAGCAGTCCTTTTGGCAATGCTTCGATATCGCTGAGAATGGACGAACCGGTGGTTGTGAAACCGCTGACCGATTCAAAAAACGCATTGACGAACGTCCAGTCGGCCCCATCAAAATAGAACGGCAGGGCTCCGAAGAACCCCGCTGCCGTCCAGCCCAGGGTTACGATGGCCATTCCTTCGCGCTGGCTGATCTGCGGGACCTGTTGCCTGCGAAAGGAAAGATAACAAAGTCCTCCGGCGACAATGGTGATTCCCATTGCTATCAGCAGGGGTCTGACGCTGCCGTCCTGATAGTAGAGACCGGCGGACAGCGGCACCAGCATGGTCAGGCCGAGAACCAGCACCAAAGCCCCTTCGACATAAAGGATATAGCGCCAGCGCATTAGAAGTACTCCAGCTTGACCGACAGAATTTTTTCGATACCTGCGATGGCATTGCGTTTGGCGAAAATGATGATGCGGTCTTTGGGCTCGATGACGCTGTCTCCGGTGGGAATGATGATCCCCTCCCCGCGGATAATGCCGGCCACGATGGATCCTTTGGGGAACGATATTTTTTTCAAGGGTTTTGCGACGATATCCGACGTCTCCAGCGCCAGTGCTTCCAGGACCTCGGCCTGTTCGCCTTTCAGTGAGATGGCGGACAGGACTTTTCCGCGCCGAATATGTTGAAGAATAGTATTAATCGCCGAAAGCCGCGGGCTGACAACCTGTTCGATGCCGATGGTCTTCATTAAAGGAAAATAGCTGAATTTACTGATACGCGTGATGGCCTTTCCGGCCCCCAGTTGCCTGGCCAGCAGAGAAGACAAGATATTGGTCTCTTCATCCTTGGTCAGTGTGACCACCACATCCATTTCGCCGATATTCTCTTCGCTGAGCAGCCCCTGATCCGATCCGTCCCCATGCAGCACGATGGTTTTATTCAGTCGCTCGGCCAGATCGGCACATCGATCCGCCTGCTTCTCAATGATCTTGCAATAAATCGACTGCTGTTCCAGTTGATAGGCAAGGCGATAGCCGATTCGCCCGCCGCCGATGATCATCACCCGTCTGACCGGCTCCGCATGCTTGTCGAACACCAGCAGGGTGTCGAGCAATTGATTGTCTTCACAGATGAAATAGATCAAATCACCCGGTTGCAGACGGTCCCCGCCGCTGGGTATGATGACTTCTTCCTCACGCACGATGGCGGCAATCAAGACCCGGCGATTGTCCAGCAGTTCGGGCAGTTTGGACAGTCTTGCGCCGGCCAGGCGCGCGTCGCTGTCCAGGTAGACGCCGACAAACTTGATCCGGCCGTCGGCAAATTCGCCGACATCGATCGCTCCGGGAACGTGCATCAATCGCTGGATGGTCTTGACCACCTCGATTTCCGGATTGATCACGGTTTCGATATGCGGTGCCTGCTCCCGGAAGGTGTCGTAGTATAGATCGAATCCGGCATCCCTCAGGCGTGCCAGTTTCTTGGTGCCCGGCGACAGCAGATTGGCCACCAGGCAGGCCACCAGATTGGCTTCATCGCTGTCGGTAACGGCCAGCAGGATTTCGGCTTCCCTGATGCCAATCTCCTCCAATACCGACGGGTTGCTGCCGGAACCGATGATGGTCTGCACATCGATCGACTCTGCGATACGCCGCACGGCGTCCGGATCTTTATCGATGACGACGACGTCCTTGTTTTCGAATGCAAGACGGCTGGCGATATGAAAGCCTACTTCTCCCGCCCCTACGATAACGATTTTCAAAGCTGTTTTCCCTTCAATGACCAGTCATTTGTCAATAAACGGTTCGGCACGTTTCATCACTTCAGGTCATGTCGTTACTCTCAAGCTTCGAGCCGCTCGCAAAGGAGCAGTGGTCGACCAGATACTGCCTGTACTGGGCATGCTTAAATCGAAAAGAAAGGAATGTCAAATTGTCTGCCCGGAACGGGCACATTTACAAAACAGGACCGGCCCTGCTGCGGCACGCCCGGTCCTGGATCAAGCGCGACACTGCTGGAGACAGCCTGTATCTGCGGGCTGGTTGTTTACCACCGTATCAGCATGGCGCCATAGGTAAATCCCGCACCGAATGCATCGAGCAGCAGCAGCTGCCCTTTTTTAATACGACCGTCACGTACGGCCTCATCCAGAACCGTGGGAATGGTGGCGGACGAGGTGTTGCCATAGCGATCCACATTGATCAGCACTTTCTCGGAGGAAAGTCCCAATCGCTGCGCGACAGCTTCCAGAATTCGCAGGTTGGCCTGATGGGGAACAAACCAGTCCACCATGTCGATGGTAATGCCGTTGCTCGACAACGCGGTCTGGGCAATGCCGGTCAGTGTTCTGACCGCGACCTTAAAAATTTCGCGGCCGTTCATGACCATTTTGCTCCCATTGGCGTTGGGCACACTATCGGGACAGAACGCGACCTGGTCAGGTGTGGGGATATACAACAGATCGCCGAATTTCCCGTCCGAGCTCAAGTGCCACGATACGATTCGATGTTCGCTGTCGGCGGGAACGCCTTCGACGACGGCGGCGCCTGCGGCGTCGCCAAACAGGATGCAGGAGGAGCGATCCAGCCAATTCAGATAGGGGTGTAGCACTTCCGAACCGACCACCAGGGCTGTTTTGGTTTGACCGGATTGGATGAATTGGTCAACGGTTGCCAGCCCGTAGACAAAACCGGTGCACGCGGCATTGATGTCCATGGCCCAGGCGTTTCTGGCCCCTATTTTTTCCTGAAGCCAACAGGCGGTGGAGGGTATCATCGTATCGGGCGAGCAGGTGGCGACGATGATCTGATCAATATCTGACGGCTTTTTCCCCGCCATTTCAAGAGCTTGCATAGAAGCCTGCGCGGCTAGGGATGCACTGGGTACGCGATCGTCGGTTGAGTCGGCATAGCGCCGCTCGCAAATGCCCGTACGTTCGCGAATCCATTTGTCACTGGTCTCAACGCCGAGCTCGGCTAATTTTGTTGAAAGGTCGAAGTTGGTCACTTTGTGGGGGGGGAAAGCTGAGCCGGTACCTGTTATTTTTGCGGCGATTGTCATGGCCGTTGCCAGTCTCCTTGTTTGTGCTCAATTGTCTTCAACGGCTGCTTTGCAATGACAATGCATGGCTATTTCGAATACCAGCGCTAATATCGCCAGACGCCTTGCAGCGATCTATGATTCTCATCAGCCGGCCTGTTTTCCGTCGGCAACGTTCAGGCTCCGGATCTCATCATATAAGACGTTGAATTAATGGCATTTAGAATATGATTACGATCCAAAACCGAAAAAAAATTACTAATTAAATACCCGAAAGATGTCAAGATCTTTTATTCGACCTCAGCTGACCCGTCGGCCGATCGTGATTTAAGTCCGTCAAGCAGGCGCACATGGATATGGTCAAAACCGCCGTTGGACATGATGAGAACCACATCCTGCGGTTTTGCGTCTCGCAGCAGGCGCTCGATAATAGTATCCGTATCCGGAAAGTAGGCGGCGCTGAGCCCCCGCTTTTGAAGGTCCTCCACCAATCGCTCTGAAGAAAACCGTTCGCTTTCCGGTATCTTTTCCAGCATCGGGGGCTGGCGAATGAAAATCAGGTCTGCCGCATCAAAGGAGGCGGCATATTGCGTCTGAAAGATGTTTCGCCGACTCGAGTTGGTGCGCGGCTCGAACACGGCAATCAATCGCCGCTTGCCGTAGAAGCCCTTCACGGCCTCGATGGTGGCCTGAACGGCCGTGGGATGGTGAGCAAAATCATCGATCACGGCAATGTTGTCTTCGACTCCCCTCACTTCCTGTCTGCGGCGGACGCCTCGAAAGGTCTCGGTTGCCTGCTGGAGCGATTTGAGATCGATCTGCAGACGGTGACCGACGGCAATCCCGGCGAGCAGGTTGCACAGATTGTGGTTGCCGATCATGCGGGTTTTAAATTCGGCCCATTGACGGCCCTTTCGCCGCACGTCGAAATAGGTGAATCGGGCATCCGTCCGGATGCTGCCCAAACACCAGGTTGAGTCCGGATCCCGGCCGTAAGGCAGCACCTGACATCCGGCATGGTGCACCAGTTGGCGCACATTATCATCCTGGTCATAGGCCACCAGGCCGGCCGATGGTTTCAGACGCGACAGCATACCTGAAAAGACGCTTTTGACATGGTCGATGTCACGAAAAATGTCGGCATGATCGAACTCGATGCCGGTCAGTACGGCAGCCTCGGGGGTGTAGTGCCAGAACTTCGGCCCCTTGTCGAAATAGGCGGTATCGTATTCATCGCCTTCCAGCACGATCCACCTCCCCTGCCCCACTCTGAAACTGCTGTTGAAATTCGAAACGATGCCGCCGATCAGAAAGGAGGGATTCAGGCCGGCACTTTGCAGCATCCACGCAATAAAGGAAGAGGTGGTCGTTTTGCCGTGTGTCCCGGTGACGACGATCTGTTTTTTCCCGGCGGCGGCAAAGGTATTGATCGCTTCAGGCATGGAGCAGTAGGTCAAACCGGCCTGCTGCATGGCGACCACTTCCGGGTTGTCTTTGGACACGGCATTACCGACGATCACCAGATCCGGAGCCGGTTTGAGATGATCGGCTTGGTAGCCGCGCCATATTTCAATGGCCCTGGCCTCCAGGAAATCGCTCATGGGCGGGTAGACATTCTGGTCGGAGCCCGTTACCCGGTAGCCCAGCTCCTTGAGCATACAGGCCAGCGCACCCATGGCGGTTCCGCAAACCGCGATAAGATGGATGTGCCGGACATCGGCAGGCATGTTATCGCCAGTCAAGCGTGGCATCGAAAATCCTTTTCTTCGTCATACGCCGGCAGAGCGCACAGTTTGCTTTATATAGCTTTTAATGAATTTCCACAAGCTGTCCCCGGCAGCGATTCGATTTGACATTTCCGATCAATTTGATTTTTATTGGAGAATCATGCAAAACAGGGACCTGGAACAACTCCACAAACTGCTCGATCAGGTCGATTTGGCATCCGGCCGGATAACCGTTTTGACGGGCGCCGGAATCTCGGCTGAAAGCGGTATTCCCACATTTCGGGGACCGGAAGGCTATTGGACCATCGGTTCCGACGTCTATCAGCCTCAGCAAATGGCCACCCGCCAAATGTTTCGTCAAAACCCCGATGCCGTGTGGCAATGGTATCTGTATCGCCTGAGTGTCTGCCAGGCGGCAAAACCGAACCCCGGCCATTACGCCCTGGTCGATCTGGAGCGCATCCTGCAGGAGCGCTTCACTCTGATCACCCAAAATGTCGACAATCTCCATTTGGCAGCCGGCCAGAGCCCGGAACGCACCTTCCAGATTCACGGCAACATCTTTTTTGTTCGGTGCAGCGCAGACTGTGATGAGGCGGTTTATGCCCTGCCGCGCGGCGTGGCCCCAAAAGATAAAAACGAGCCGTTGAGCGCCCATGAACGTGATCTGCTGCGGTGCCCCAGATGCCGCCAGCGATTGAGGCCCCATGTTCTGTGGTTCGATGAAACTTACAATGAGCATCACTACCGTCTGCACAGCTCCATCTCTGTGGCGCGCCAAACCGCCCTGTTGCTGGTGATTGGAACCTCCGGGGCCACAAACCTGCCCAGTCAGGTCGTGGCCGAGGCCATCCGGAACGGGGCGTATCTGATTGATATCAATATCGATACCAACCCATTCGGCCAACTGGCGCAGCAATATCCGAAAGGGCTGGCCATTCGGCATCCCAGTGCCGCCGCCCTGGAGCGTGTGGTTGCCGGCATTGATATGCGTATCATTTGACACAATTTCATATCTCAGTTATGATGCCCTATTGTGTGCATTTATGTTCACGCCGAGCGCATATTCATATAAAATAACAACGGATTAGAAATGGCAAAAAAAATCTCGGAAAGTAATGCAGCCCTGATACAGCACTTAAAGGAGATCTCCTCGTGGGTCTCTTCGGTGCATGACCTGGACAAGCTGTTGGAGCTGATTATTGAATCGGCGGCACGCGTTGTTCAGGCCAAGGCAGCCTCGCTGCTGCTGGTTGAAGCCAAAAGCAAAACCCTCTATTTTCAGGTTGCCACCGGAGAAAAAAAGGACGAAGTCAAGGATTACCGCGTCAAGATGGGCCAGGGTATCGCCGGCCATGTTGCGCTTTCCGGCGAACCGCTGTTGATAGAAGATGTCAGCAAAGATCCCCGGTGGTATAAAGAAATCAGCGAATCGTTGGGCTTTGAAACGCAATCGATCGCCTGCGTGCCGTTGCGCCTCGGCAAGGAAATCATCGGGGTGGTCCAGCTGATTGACAAGGAAAACGGACGCCCGATCGCGAGCAGCGACATGACCCTGCTGGATGAATTTGCCTCTTTGGCCGCACTGGCGATCAAGAACGCGCAGAATATTCAGGAAACAAAACGGGAAATCCGCGACCTTCGCGAAGAACTCAAGGTGCGGCACCAGATCATTGGAAAAAGCCTCGCCATCGAAAAGGTTATCTCCGACGGCCTTAAAGTGGCCAATTCAAAAGCCAGTGCCCTGATTTTAGGAGAAAGCGGAACCGGCAAGGAACTGCTGGCGCGTCTGATTCATCGTGCCGGCCCCCGCAAAGACAAACCTCTGGTGATTCTCAATTGCGCCGCTATGCCCGAGTCGCTGCTGGAAGATGAGTTGTTCGGACACGAAAAAGGCTCGTTCACCGGCGCCGTCAATCGCAAGATAGGCAAATTCGAACTGGCGGATGAAGGCACCATTTTCCTGGATGAGATCGGCGAAATGACACCCGGCATGCAGGCGAAGCTGCTGCGCGTCCTGCAGGAAGGCAATTTCTACCGCGTGGGCGGCAATGTCCCCATTTCGGTCAACGTAAGAGTGCTGTCCGCCACTAACAAAAAACTGGATGAAGAAGTTAGCGAAGGACGGTTCCGGGAAGACCTGTATTATCGGCTCAACGTGGTTCAGATCAATATGCCGACGCTGCGTGAGCGGGCCCAGGACATTCCGCTGCTGGCCGAGCATTTTCTGGACATTTTCAAGAAGGAAACCATCAATCCCAACCTGAGCATATCAAAATCGGCGATGGAAAAGATGGTGCAGTACGACTGGCCCGGAAACATCAGGGAACTGCGAAATGCCATTGAACGCGCCGTGGTGATGGGAAATGGAAAGGAAATCGTGCCTCAGGATCTGCCCATCCGCACGGCCCGTACCAGCTACCCCGGTCTGCAGGTCGGACTGACCCTGGAAGAGGCGCTGAACCGATTTAAAAAAGAGTTCATCATTCTCAATCTCAAACATACCGATGGCAACAGAAGCAAAGCCGCAAAGGTCATGGATATTCAGCGCACTTATCTATCGCGGCTGATTTCAAAATATGATCTCAAAGGCATTTAGTGAGTGATCAACGGCGGCCGCTCCTGCGGCAGTCGCTGACAACATTCGTCGCATCGATTGCCAAAATATGTCACCTTCACAAGCCCCCGAAATATATTGATTGACGGGCCATTGGGAATCCCGGCGCGCGCTTGTTGGCCAACCTTGTAAAATCAACTATATATTGTGGTTTTGTCACCCGCTTCCGATAACGGTCCGGGTCAAATCATGCCGGGCCGGCAAAAACGACTCTTACATCACTGGCATTATAATTGCATTTTGAACTGTGACGAATTTGGAAGCAGATCAATCAAGTAACGGGAAAAGATCATCAAATGAAATTCTATATCCCAAGCATAGGTAAAGATGGCAAGGCAGCCCAGTTGCTCCCCAACTTTTACAGCGTTGAGTTTGCCATGGATTCACCCCATCCGGTTTACCAGTTCAAACTGTGGCATTCAGAGTGTGACGACCTGTTTTTATTAGTTAAAGACAATTCGGAATTGCTCCCGCAATTAAAGGTCGGCACCATTATGCCGATGAAGTATTACAGCAATGATACGCATCAGCCGACACAAGTTCGGGAGACACAGATCAGACAAATTATCAATGAAACCAACGGCCGTTTTCAGGGGCATTATCGGATCGAGCTGGAAATTCTGGAAAAACCGTCCATGCCCATGATGCAATAAACCGAAAGACTTAACAGTAATTAAACAAGCGAAAAAGTCCAATGGCTAAGCATTACACAGTCTTATTTATCGACGACAAGGGGAATCCCGTTCGTGAAACGCTCATATCGAAGCGCTTTATCCGGGCAGTCTCAGTTTTTATTTTGATGCTTCTATCCGTCATCAGTGTCGGTGGGTATCATTACCTGCAACTGCATCGCGCAGTGGCCGATCGGGGCATCTTGATCTCCAAACTGGATGAACAGGCTGCTCAGGTTGAGAGCCAGCGCAAGCAGATTCAAACTTTTGCTCAGGATATCAATAATTTAAAGTCAAGTCTGATGTCGCTGAACGATTTTGAGCAAAAGATCCGGATCATGGCCAATCTGGAATACAAGCCGGAGCAGTCATCCCTGTTCGCCATCGGCGGCTCGCTGCCCGATGATCTGGATCCCGACATCTCTCTGAAGCAGGACCATGACCGCCTGATGCGCCAGATGCACGATCATATGGAACAGGTGGAGCAGGCCACGACGGTGCAGGAACACAGTTTTTCAACCCTGCTCAAGTCCCTGGAAAGCAAGCGCAATCTGTTGGCGGCGACCCCGTCCCTGCGACCGACGGATGGATGGATCTCCTCAAACTTCGGATATCGTGTATCGCCGTTCACCGGCCGGCGCGAGTTCCACAAAGGACTGGACATCGCCACACGCCAAGGCACGCCGATTATTGCACCGGCCGACGGAGTGGTCACATTTGCCGCAAAAAAATGGCTGATCGGCAATATGATTACCTTGGATCACGGCTACGGCATGCTGACCCGCTATGGCCATATATTTAAATTACTTAAGAAAAAAGGTGATCGGGTCAAGCGCGGAGAAGTTATCGCGCTGGTCGGCAATACCGGTCGCAGCACCGGCCCGCACTTGCACTATGAAGTCCGGTTGAACGGCGTTCCGGTCAACCCGATTAAGTATATTTTAGACTGATGGACCGCGCAGGTCACGCAAATTGAATGATTTTGAATAACCGCACTGTATACGAAAGTATCCCTGCAGCGAGCAAAACGAGCCGATTCATCAGCTACACCGTCGAGCGAATGACCGGCAGATGAAGAGCAAACTGTATGCCTTGATAATCTGCTGCTTACTGGTATGGGTAAGCGGCTGCTCCATCATGATATCCACACCCCGAACGGCTGAAATTCGAGTTCAGGGCTTAAACAATCAATTTCGTTCTGAATTTGTCACCCTGGATGATCTTATCGAGCAGAACCTGGATATCCCTCTCTCCGACAGCTATGCCCTTATGCTCGATTTTCAGTGGTTAATAGGCAGTAATGACGAGCTGGATTCGGAAGCAAACCTTCCACCGATGGCTGAGCCTGAACTGGCCCCTTGGCTGATGTGTGCCTTTCGCTTTTAGCACTGCTGCTGTGCACGAATCATGACAACGCCCGAAGGTTGGCCAGGCCTTCGGGCGTTGATCGTTTTGGCAAACAGACGGACACTACAGCGAAGCGAAAACCTCTTCCGCCGCTGCGATGGTCTTTTCGATGGCGGCCTGATCGTGAGCCGCCGATACAAATGAGGCTTCAAACTGGGACGGCGCCAGGTAGATCCCTCGGCGCAACATCCCTTGATAGTAGGCGGCAAAACGATCGAGATCCGAACGTTTGGCATCGGCATAATTGCGCACCGGCCCCTCTGTAAAGAAGAGCCCCAGCATGGATCCGACACGCGTGGCTGTCACGGCAATATTGGATTGGGCGGCAGCCGCAGCCAATCCGTCAGACAGGCGCTGCGACATGTCATCGAGCTGCCCATAGAATCCAGGCTTGCCAATCTGCTTCAGAGTAGCGATACCGGCGGCCATGGCCAGCGGATTGCCCGACAGGGTGCCGGCCTGATACACCGGCCCTGACGGCGCCACCTGAGACATCAGGTCCCGGCGTCCGCCATAGGCGCCGACAGGAAGACCGCCGCCGATGATCTTGCCGAAGCATGTCAGATCCGGAACGACGCCGTAGAGTTGCTGTGCTCCTCCATAGGCGACACGGAATCCGGTCATGACTTCGTCAAATATCAACAGGCACCCATGATGATCGCACAGTTGTCTGAGGCTCTGCAGAAAACCTTCCGCCGGCGGAACCAGCCCCATGTTGCCCGCAACGGGTTCAACGATGACCGCTGCGATCTGATCGCCTTTGGCCTGCATCAGGGTTTCAAGGGCAGTGATGTCGTTGAATGGCATTGAGAGGGTTTTTTCGATAAAGGCCTGCGGTACGCCCGAACTTCCGGCAATGGCCAGAGTGGCGACCCCCGAACCGGCATCCACAAGCAAGGCATCGGCATGACCATGATAGCATCCGTCAAATTTGACGAACAAATCCCGGCCGGTGGCGCCTCGGGCAAGCCGGATGGCGCTCATGGTCGCTTCGGTCCCGGAGTTGACCATACGGACCATCTCAACCGAGGGGACCGCCTCGACCACCAGACCGGCCAGTTCGATTTCCATCTCCGTCGGGGCGCCGAAGCTGGTGCCATTGGACAGCGCGTCCGTCAGGGCTTGAACCACCGCCGGATGCCTGTGCCCCAGAATCATGGGCCCCCAGGATCCGACATAGTCGATAAAGCGATTGCCGTCGACATCCGTCAATCGACACCCCTGGGCACTATGGATAAAGTGCGGGTCGGCCCCCACCGAACGGCAGGCCCGAACAGGACTGTTTACACCACCGGGTATCAATGCTTCAGCACGTTCCATCAATTGTTTCGATTGATCGTTTTTCATTTCCCGCAGATCCTTTCAGAATATTCGCATGTAGGCAAAGTTTGGCAATAACAGACTCCATCTAGCGGGTCAAACGATTTGACATTCCGTCTATCAGCTTCCATAACATACTATATGGTAAAGGACTCCGCTTGCAGCGGGTCAAGCAGGTCTTAAAAAGGCATCGGAGATGAAAACGCCGTCAAAGGCATTACAACGTGCGGGCAAGTTTTTGGCCTATGTACTGGGCAGGCATCCGGATGAATTCGGACTGGTTCCTGACCAGGAGGGATTCGTGCCGGTCAAGGAACTGCTCAAGGCCCTGCACGAAGAAGAGGGCTGGCGGCATGTGCGCTCAGGGCTTTTGAACGAACTGCTGATCTCTGCCATGCCGTCACCCATCGAAATCGACGACAACCGGATACGGGCCGTCGATCGAGAACGCTTGCCGAAAATCTCGAAAGCCGTGAATCTACCGAAAGTGCTTTATCTGGCGATTCGCAGAAAGGCATACGCATCGGGCATCGAAAACGGTCTCAGGGCGGCAGGCAGGCCCAGCCTTATTTTATCATCGGACAAGGCCATGGCGCTGCGGATGGGGATGAGAAGAGACAACCAACCGGTTTTATTGAGCGTGCAGGTTGAAAAAAGCCAGGAACAGGGCGTTGTCTACCATCAGTTCGGCAAACACCTGTTTCTGACCGACCAGATACCGGCCGGTACGTTCAGCGGTCCGGCGGTTCCGAAACCGAAACCGGCCGCCCCCAGAGAAGCAGCTCAAAAAGCGCCCGAACCGATGCCCGCACCACCGACGCCAGGCAGTTATCTGGTAACCATCGACGAACAGATGGATACCAAGCAGTCGGCCCGCCAACGCCGCCAGCGGCAGAAAGACCGCCAGCAGGCGCGACGTCATGCGCGAAAACAAAAAAGAGAACGTTATTGACAATCAAAACCAAACTTGGTACGAGAGGCATTTGTTTTGCGGGGGCCGTTAGCTCAACTAGGCAGAGCACCTGACTCTTAATCAGTAGGTTGAAGGTTCGATTCCTTCACGGCCCACCACTTTTTCCGGCTGGACAACCAGCCGATATCATTATTAACGTTGCCTATCCTTGCTCCGATCCAGTGTCGGGGCTTTATCAGCCAGAAGGAGGTATTATGCGACGGTACGAAACCATTGCGATCATCGATCCGGACATATCCGAAGATGATCGTTCGTCCCTGTTGACCCGTATTAAAGAGATCATCCCACAACAAGAGGGCGTCGTTATTCAGGAAGATCTCTGGGGCGCCCGCAAACTCGCCTACCCCATCAAGAAAAAACCGCGAGGCTACTACGCCCGCTATGACTACTGTGGTATGGGAAACGCAGTGGAAGAGCTGGAACGGTTCTTTCGGATCGACGATCGGGTATTGAAATACCTGACCGTGCTTCTGGATCCGGAAGCTGACCCGGAAAAAATCAAGGCCGAAATTGCCGAAGCCGAAGCTGCAACCGCTGCGGAAGCGGAAGCGGCCGAACCGGATGAAGCACCTGCCGCCGAAGTGAAAAGCGAACCGGTTGACGAGACGCCCGCAGAAGCTGAAGCTCCGAAAGATGCCGGCGATGAACCGGATTCACCGGCAACAGCAGATGAAACTGCAACCGAAACCAGCGAAAAGGAGTAAACCATGTGTGCACAACCAGCAAAACGTCCTCCCCGGAGACGCAGACGCAGAGTATACCATCGACGCAAAGTTTGCCGATTCTGTGCAGACAGCAGTTTGTCCATTGACTATAAAAACAGCAAAACCCTGAAATATTTTATCACCGAGCGCGGAAAGATAATTCCGAGACGGATTTCAGGTACCTGCGCGACGCATCAAAGAGCCCTGACCCTGGCGATAAAAAGAGCACGCGCCATTGCGCTGCTTCCCTTTGTGGGCAATTTGGATTAAGGCCCGGGTCGTCCCTGTTTCAATGATGGGGAAGCAATTTTCGGGTTGTCCCATTTGGCCTGCCGGGCTAATCAGCGCAGCGAATCGGCCGCAGCCGTGGACGATGCGGACCGGCAACGGAGGAATCAATGAAAGTTATTCTTAAAGAAACAATTGACTCTTTAGGTATCATCGGAAGTGAAGTCAACGTGGCCGATGGATATGCGCGCAACTACCTGTTGCCGCAGGGAAAGGCTGTTCCGGCCACGGATCAATACCGCAGGATACTGTCACACGAAAAGGCGAAGTTTGACCTTCAGATCGCTAAAGAGAAAGAATTTGCACAGGAAATGGCGCAACGCCTTGAGGGTGTTACATGTGAAATTGCCGCAAAAGTCCATGAAGAGGACCGGCTCTATGGCTCTGTAACGATAAGGGATATTGTCGACGCACTGGCCAAGCAGGATATCAAAGTGGAAAAACGCATGGTCCTGTTGACAGAGCCCATCAAAACCGTTGGTGAAACCAAAGTAGCAATTCGTGTGTATAAGGAAGTTGAGCCCGAAATCACTATCAACGTTGTGCCAGAGCAATAGGATGGCCGGCAACGGCCTTTGAAGGAATGGCCTCAGAGTTCAAGAAAACACCGAACAAGGACCCTGCATTGCAAAAGCTTCCGCCTCAGAGCCTTGAGGCGGAAGAATCGATTCTGAGCGCCATCCTGCTCGACAACTCCACTTTGCTGGATGTTCTTGAAATCCTGAAGCCCGAAGACTTCTATCGTTCCGCCCATCAGAAAATCTTTGCCGGAATCACGGAACTGTTCTCCAAAGCCGAACCGGTAGATCTTGTCACACTGACCAACCTGCTGCGCGATAACAACGATCTTGAATCGATCGGCGGAGCGGCTTATCTGGCAAGACTGGTGGACACCATTCCATCCGCAGTCAATGTTGAACACTATGCACGCATCGTGCGGGACAAATCGTCCCTGCGCCGTTTAATCGCGAAAGCCAATGACATCACTCAGCACTGCTATGAAGAGGCCGGCAACCTCGATGATGTGCTCAATTTTGCCGAAAGCGCCGTATTCGAAATATCGGAAGACAAACACCAGGCGGCGTTTCATCCCATCAGTAAAATTATCGAGTCCAATATCGACGCCCTCGAGGAACGGCAGGGCCAGCGGACACTGGTCACCGGAGTGCCGACCGGATACACACGCCTGGATCACATAACGTCCGGTCTGCAGGGGTCGGATCTGGTCATTCTGGCGGCCAGGCCCAGTATGGGTAAAACCGCAATGGCCCTGAATATAGCACGCAATGCGGCGGTTGAGGCGAATACAAAAGTGGCCATCTTCTCCCTTGAGATGTCTAAAGAACAGCTCTCGGAACGTATGTTGTGTTCAGAAGCCCGGGTGGACTCGAACCGGTTGCGAGGCGGATTCTTAAATCCTGAAGATTGGCATCGCATCACCGAAGCGGCCAGTGTTCTGTCCGAAGCACCACTGTATATCGATGATTCACCGGATATCTCAGCCACCTCCATCCGCACCAAATCCCGCCGCTTGAAGATGGACAAGGGGTTGGGCCTGATCATCATCGACTACCTGCAGCTGATGAAGGGCCGAACCTCAACAGAGCGTCGGGACCTTGAGATATCTGAAATTTCACGGTCGCTGAAACTGCTGGCCAAAGAGCTCAATGTACCGGTCGTCGCTTTGTCCCAGTTGAACCGAAAGCTGGAAGAGCGAAGCGATAAACGCCCCCAGCTTTCCGATCTGCGCGAATCCGGGGCTCTCGAACAGGATGCCGACGTCGTTGCCTTCATCTACCGCGATGAAGTCTATAACAAAGATGAAAGCAATCCCAATCGCGGCACGGCCGAGATCATTATCGCAAAGCAGCGCAACGGCCCAACCGGGGTGGTGCCGCTGACCTTTTTAGGCGCCTATACGCGCTTTGAAAATCCTGCATGAAAAAGCTTTGGGGAAACACCAAAGGGCTTAAAGCCGATCAGCTTCGTCGACTGGAAAGGCTGTACCGGCGCCGGGTGGCACCCTCTTTTCTGATCTCGCCGGGGCTGGCCCGCGATCTGGTGCAACTGACCTTTCACATCCAGCGCCAGATTGGATTATTGATCACCCGCTCAGGAAAGATCGCCTACGTCCTGCTCGGCGATGCGCAAGGCATCATGATCCCGGAATTGAGCGATTATCGCATGGCACCGGATCGATTGCGCGGTGTTCGATGTGTCCACACCCATCTGAAGGGCGAATCGTTGAGCAATGATGACTTGACAGATCTGGCCTTGCTGCGCCTGGATGCCATGGCGGCCATGACACTGACGGCATCCGGCCACCTGAAAGAAGTTCATTGGGCGCATATCCTGCCGGGACGTTCAAGCGAGCAGCCGTTCCAAATCAGAGAGCGCCTGCAGCCCAACCAACTGGACATCCAGTGCGATATTTTGATCAAGTCGCTGGAAAATGAGCTGGCTCAGATCGGCCCGCAGCGCGAGCAGTCCGATGCTGGTGAGCGGGCCTTGCTGGTGAGCATCACGACCGCCCCGCGAAAGCAGGCTGTCGATGCGCTCGCCGAACTGTCTGAATTGAGTCGAACCAGTGGAATAGAAGTGGCGGAGACCATCCTGCAGCGGCTCAAACAGACCAATCCACGCTTTCTTATCGGCCGCGGCAAACTCCGGGAAATCGCTATCCGGGCCATGCAGTTGGGGGCAACCCTGCTGATATTCGACCAGGAACTGAACCCGTCGCAAATTACTTCCATCACAAATCAGATCGAGATGAAAGTCATCGACCGGACGCAGCTGATATTGGATATTTTCGCCCAGCGGGCTCAGAGCCGGGAGGGAAAGCTCCAGGTGGAGCTGGCGCAGCTTAAATATTTACTGCCGCGGTTGGTGACTAAGAATACGGCCATGTCGCGGCTCACTGGAGGCATCGGCGGCCGCGGTCCGGGAGAAACCAAACTTGAAATCAATCGGCGACGTGTCAGAGAAAAAATACACCGGCTCGAAAACGCGCTGCAAAAGGTTCAAAAACAGCGTCAGCAGCAGCGTCACAGGCGAGAGCAAAAAGAACTGCCCATTATATCCATCATCGGCTATACCAATGCCGGAAAGTCGACACTGCTCAATACGTTGACCAAAAGCCACGTTCTAGCCGAGAGCCGGCTATTTGCCACACTGGATCCATCCAGCCGCAGGCTTCGATTCCCAAGAGATGTCGAGGTCATCATCACGGACACGGTCGGCTTTATTCAGGATCTTCCCAAAGATCTTATGGTGGCATTCCGTGCCACGCTGGAAGAGTTGAAAAACGCAGATCTTCTTTTGCATGTGGTTGATATCAGCAACCCCCGCCACATGGAGCAAATCCATTCAGTAGAAAAAATCCTGAGAGAGCTGAACATCGAACGGATTCCTCAGATCCGGGCCTTGAATAAAATGGATCTGGTGCCCCCCGCACAAGTCGCTCGAAAGGTGATGCAACTGGACGGGACGGCGATCTGCGCACGCAATCAGGCGTCACTGGTACCGCTGTTGAACAAACTGGCGGAGCGCGTCACGAATGTCCATCCATAAATATACTGTTTGGCTTGACAAGGGTTGCGCAAACCGGGTAGTGTCACTTCCTTATGGACATCGAACCAATTCTCAGAACCGGTATCAAAGCCGCTTATCGATCGGGTCGTGTGCTCACTCATCATTTCGGCCGGTTGACGCATGTCGACAAGAAAGGGGCCATCGATCTGGTTACCGCCGCCGATCTCGAATCGGAAAAGTCCATCATCGGCACCATTCATGAGACATTTCCGGATCATACCATCATCGCCGAAGAAAGCGGTATCGCCCAGCGAGACAGGCACGCCTGCTGGATCATCGATCCGCTCGACGGAACGACCAACTATGTTCACGGCTTGGGACTATTCGCCGTTTCCATTGCCTTTGCCATGGATGAACGCATCGTCGTGGGCATCGTCTTCAACCCGGCAACCGGTGAATTATTCACGGCCGTCGAGGGAGGTGGGGCAAAACTGTCCGACCATCCGATTCAGGCCTCGGCATCCACGAAAGTATCGGAAAGCCTGCTGGTCACCGGATTTCCTTATGAAATGGAACATAACAGGAAAGCGCTGATCCAGCGTTTCTCGAACTGCCTGGCCGCAGCCCGTGGAATCCGGAGGCTGGGTTCCGCCGCATTGGATCTATGCTTTGTGGCCTGTGGAAGGTTCGATGGTTTCTGGGAAGAAAACCTGAATCCATGGGACACGGCAGCCGGTATGCTCATCGCCCGGGAAGCCGGCGGCGTGGTGACGGACTTCGATGCGCGGCCATTTAAGGTGGAACACAAGCAGATATTGGCCACCAACGGAAACATTCATCAAGAAATGATTTCACTCTTGAATCTTGAGGATACAGAATGAACGACATCGTACACGCAGTGATATCCACTATTGAACAGGCGGAATGCTTAGGCGACTTCGATAAACGTAATCCCTTGTGCTCAACCTATTGCGTACTCAGACTCCGATGTGCCATTGAACAAGACAATAATATACGCAACGAGCTGATGGAAGATCTTTTCGCTTCTGAAGGTACGTCTATAAATCAATAATCACCCGACTCGATTTTCTGGCTTAAATACTCGATATGGCCTTGCAGCGGACCGCCTTCGCGGATCCCTTTTTCAACCGTGCCGATGGCATGCAGGGCAGTGGCATGGTAGCGATTGAAGCTTTTTCCAATGGCCTGCAGCGGTTGGTCCGTGTATCGGCGCGCCAAATAGATAGCCACCTGCCTGGGACGGACGATGGCCTGCTTGCGGGAACGCGACACCAGATCCTTTGGCGTCACGTTATAATATTTGCAAATCAGCTTTTTAATACTTCCAATGGTAATGTTTCGGGACTGCTGCACCATGTTCTTGACAACACCGGCAGCCAGTCCGATGTCAATCTTGCGTCCCAGCAAGGAGGCTTTGGACGCAACCCCGACCAGCCCGCTTTTCAACTGGCGCACATCATGCGTGAGTTCCGATGCCAGATAAGAAATGACATCTTCGGGGATACACCAATTATTCCGTGTGGCGTAATGCTCCAATATCTTGATGCGTGTCTTGTATTTAGGGGGATCGATATTGGAGATCAGACCGCTGCTGAGTCGGGAGCGGAGCGTTTCATTGAGTTTGGGGATTTCCGCCGGCCGGCAGCAGCTGGAAAAAATAATTTTCTTGTTCTCATTGAACAACGAATCCAATGTATGTGCCAGTTCAATCTGCGTCCTCTCTTTGCCGCTCAGATAGTGAACATCCTCGAGCAGCAGTACATCACAGTTTTTATGGTACTTGTTCTTGAACCGGTTGATGGTATTGGTTTTGTATGACGAAACCATCTCATTGGTAAAGTCCTCCGCCGTCATATAGTAAACGCGTTCCGAAGGACTCTCGTGCATGATGTGATGCCCGATCGCCTGAGAAAGGTGGCTCTTGCCCATACCCGTTTTCGACAGCAGCAAAAGTGCGTGCTGCTGGGTATTGTTTCGCACCGCCAGGGCCAGGGCGGCGGAATAGGCAAAATCGTTATTTTTTCCGACGACGAACTGATCGAAAGTAAAGTCCTGTCTCAGCAGGCGTCCGAAATGCGGCTGAACCATCATGTTGGGCAACGGGAGCTGCTGCGGCACCGGCGGCGCTTCACAATTGGTGTCATCCTCTCTGTTCTGGGATACCACCACGTCCAGATGAATGGGGCGACCCGCTGCATGGTCCAGCGCGCTCCTGATCAACGGCCCGAAATGCTCCAACACACGACGGCGAAAAAACATATTGGGACACGCCAACTGCACTTGTTCTTGACCGGATTGATGCACCGTCAACGGCTCAATCCACATGGCAAAGGAATGCTCAGGGATTTTTTCCGATAGAACTGCTTTCGCTGCTTTCCAAATTTGAATCATCGAACAAGACCTTCGTCATTCAACAAATTAATCCACAACGCCACTCAACATTGAATCGCCAACCCAAAAACCAAGGAAATCAAACAGTTTTAATGAATTAAATCGGATTATCTAAAAATTTCGCTCCGCCCGTGAGGTATGGCGGAAAAATAGAGCAGCGGTGAGTTAATGTCAAACCGAAAGACCCTAATTCTTCTGTTAATAATCTGACAGAACCCTAACTCATTTCATCCGACTGTTTTTCCAATGTAATTTTTAATTTGACACGGTCACCCCTACTAAATTCAAGCGTCGAGGTCGCCGGTATTTCCTCAACTATTTTAAGCAGATCCAAAGTTATTAACAAGATATTTACAATTGCCATTCTTCATTTTTCGGCCATTTCCTTCGAATTTCGTCTATTTTGAATTTTTTTCCGCCCACTGTACGACCGAAATTTAAATTATCGCAATTATTCGGGATTCCGGAAATGATCCACCGGTCTGTTCATTGTCTCCACAAAAACCCGTCAGGCTCGTATGAGCCCATCCGCCTGCAGGTTGGTCCGATCATTCGCAACCGTCACCGTACGACGGTGGAAGGAAATGGTTTACAATTTACCGTACCGGCGTTAACTATAGGCACATCGCCGTCGGCGATTTCTGCATGGTGCAGTATATGCAACAGCCGATTAGTTTAAATAATATCTCAGATAAACATCCATTAACGATGAAGTACATTAAAATACGCGGCGCACGCGAGCATAATTTGAAGAACATCGACGTTGATATCCCGCGCGACCAGTTGGTAGTCATCACCGGATTGTCGGGTTCCGGAAAATCCACGCTTGCCTTTGACACGTTGTATGCTGAAGGTCAACGCCGCTATGTCGAATCCTTGTCCACCTATGCAAGACAATTTCTTGAACGCATGCAAAAACCCGATGCAGATCTGATCGAGGGGCTTTCACCGGCCATCGCCATCGAGCAGAAAATTGCCGGTCATAATCCACGCTCAACCGTCGGGACGGTCACCGAAATCTATGATTATTTGCGTCTACTCTTTGCCAGAATAGGCGAACCCCACTGCTACAAATGCGGGCAACCGATTACTTCTCAAAGCATCGATCAAATGGTCGACCTGGTGATCGAACATTCGGAAGGAGATCGGATTATCATATTGGCGCCGCTGATCCAAAACCAGAAAGGAACGCATCGAAAGCTCATCAATCGTCTGCGGCGCGAAGGCTTTGCCCGGATGCGGATTAACGGAAACATCACGACGGTCGACGAAGTTGCGGGGCTGCGCAAAGATCGCAAGCATACCATTGAAGTGGTTGTCGATCGTCTCGTGCTAAAAAAAAACATCGGCAATCGCCTGGCGGATTCCCTTGAGCTTGCCCTTTCCCTGTCCAACGGAGCGGTTCTGGTGGAGGTTCAGGATCCGGGCGGCAAGCCCCTGAATCTGTTAGCGTTCAGCGAACAGGCGGCATGTTCGACCTGCGGCGTTCGTTACAGCGATCTTTCACCGGCCAGTTTCTCTTTTAATTCACCCCGGGGCGCCTGCTCCGAATGCGACGGCCTGGGAACGCGCAGCATGTTCGACCCGGATATGTTGGTGCCGGATCCTACCCTCTCCCTTCGGGAAGGCGCGGTCAGCGTGTGGGCCGGCCGGGAATCGACCTATTTCACCGAATTTCTCGATGCTCTGACCGGTGCCTATCAGACGGATATCTATACGCCCTTTAAAGATCTTCCCGAAACGTTCCGACACGCACTTTTTTATGGCAGCGACACGCGATCGATCCGCTTCACAGTGGATCGCGAAAACGGAATTCAAATATATGACAAACCCTTCGAAGGCCTGATTCCCCAACTTGAAAGGCGGTATCGTGAAACCGACTCCGGTCAGGTCCGGGAAGAAATCCAGCAATTCATGACCTTTCAACCCTGCCCGGCATGCAACGGGGCCCGCCTGCGCAGGGAGAGCCTTTCGGTGAAAATTGACGGCAGATCCATCCATGACGTCACAGCGCTGACCATCAGGCAGGCCTTGAACGTTTTGCGTGATCTTCCATTGGAAGGGCAGCGCGCCTTGATCGCCGAAAAAATTATCAGAGCGACGATCCAGAGGCTCGAGTTTCTTCAGGACGTGGGGCTGCATTATCTGACCCTGGATCGGTCGGCCCACTCACTGTCCGGCGGCGAGAGCCAGCGAATACGTCTGGCCACTCAAATCGGTGCCAAGCTCACCGGTGTGCTTTACGTCCTCGATGAACCCAGCATTGGTCTTCACCAGAAAGACAACCGAAAGCTGATTCAGTCCCTTCTGAGAATGCGCGACATGGGCAATACGGTGCTGGTGGTGGAACACGATTCCGAAACGATTCATGCGGCCGACCATATCATCGACATCGGCCCCGGTGCGGGAAGCAAAGGAGGATATGTCGTGTTTTCGGGACCTCCCCAGGCGCTGCACTCGGCCAAGCATTCATTGACGGGCCGTTATTTGTCCGGCGATTTAACCATTCCGATCCCAACGCACCGGCGGCCCACCGATGGTATGGCCATCACTATCGAAGGCGCATCCCATAACAACCTGAAAGAGATCCACGCCAGATTCCCGACCGGATGTCTGACCTGTGTCACCGGGGTCTCCGGCTCCGGCAAATCCACGCTTGTGATCGACACGCTCTATCCTGCCGCCTGTCAACACCTCTACCAAAGCCGCAGACCCGTCGGCAGCCATCACACCTTGGACGGGTTGCACCATATCGACAAAGTTATCAATATCGATCAAACCCCGATCGGTCGAACACCGAGATCCAATCCCGGCACTTACACCGGTGTATTCACCTTCATCCGCGACCTGTTTTCCAAAACACCGGAAGCACGAATGCGAGGCTATAAACCGGGCCGGTTCAGCTTCAATGTCAAAGGCGGGCGCTGCGAAGCATGCAGTGGAGACGGCATCGTAAAAATCGAGATGCATTTTCTTCCGGATCTCTACGTACCCTGCGATGTTTGCCATGGGTTGCGATACAACCGTGAGACCCTCGAAGTACGCTATAAAGGAAAAAATATCGCTGAAATCCTGGACCTGACGGTCAACCAGGCATTGGCCTATTTTACTAATATCGGTGCTATCCGTGACAAACTGCAGACCCTTGTCGATGTCGGTCTCGGGTACATTCATCTGGGGCAGCCGGCCACGACCCTGTCGGGTGGCGAAGCCCAACGCATCAAACTGTCGCGGGAATTGAGCAAAAAGAGCACCGGCAGCACCTTGTATATCCTCGATGAACCAACTACGGGTCTGCACATGGACGACATCAACCGACTGCTTCAGGTTCTCAACCGTTTGGTGGATCTGGGCAATACGGTGGTTGTCATCGAACACAATCTGGATGTCGTCAAATGCGCCGATCATATCATTGATCTGGGTCCGGAAGGCGGCGACGGGGGCGGATACGTGATCGCCGCCGGCGCACCGGAAGATCTGGCACTGATGCCCAACTCGGATACGGGGAGTTTCCTGAAAGGAGTTCTCGGGTTCTAGAAGTGGTTTCAAAACCTCCCCTCGGGCCCAATCTCCGCGTTGGGGCGAGGCGTTTAATCCTCAAAATACTCCTTGTATTCCTGCGGTTAAACGCCTCACCCCGCCTTGACCTTGAACCCGATTGAAGGCTTTGAAACCACTTCATTTCAAATTGAACTTGGCAAGAAAAAAAAGGCCCTCACCTTATGGTCATAAAGTGAGGACCTTTGTAAATTGATAGAGCTGGTGCGATTGGTTTACTTCACCATGCCGAGGATTGCATCCAACGCGGGCAGCTTGCCGAGCAGCATGAGCGCAATAACCAATGCATAGATACACAGAGATTCGATCATGGCCAGGCCGATCAGCATGGTTACGGTAACCTTACCGGAAGACTCGGGGTTGCGGGCGATGCCCTCAACCGCTGATTTCAGACCGAGGCCTTGACCGATACCGCAACCGAAAGCTGCGATTGCAATACCAAAACCGGCTGCCGTAGCACATGCGATAAAAAGCTGAACAACGTCCATTAGTTCTTCCTCCTTTAATTGTTAATTCATTCGGCTTCTTCCATCTATTAATATTCGATAAAACACAATTCATGGTCCGTTTTGCGCGAGCATCTAATGATGCCTTCCGCTGCATGCTTAATGGGCGTGCTCCATGGCGTTGCTGAAATAAATGATCGACAGCAGAAAAAAAACAAACGCCTGTACAAAGGCGACGAAAACACCCAGCCCCATAATGGGCAGGGGGGCGAGGAACAGACCCGCCAATGCGAACAGAATTCCCAGCACAATTTCATGCCCCATCATGTTGCCAAACAAACGGAAGGTCAGGGACAATATTCTGGCCAAATGGCCGATGATCTCGATGATGAAAATAAGCGGGGCCAGCCACCACACCGGTCCCAGGAAATGTTTGATGTATTTCGCACCGTGGTATTTAATCCCGATAACGTGCGTAAACACTACGACAACCAGAGCACAGCTCAAGGTTGTGTTGATATTGG
The DNA here is from genome assembly GCA_050291625.1 of Desulfobacteraceae bacterium. GTDB lineage: Bacteria > Desulfobacterota > Desulfobacteria > Desulfobacterales > Desulfosarcinaceae > JARRKU01. The sequence goes on along the minus strand of JBNKKC010000133.1, from coordinate 87,647 downwards.
CGGTGGGCGGAAAGAGTCCGGGTACGATTCCGATCAGGTTGCTGACAAAGATATAGAGAAAAACGGTGGCCGCCAACGGGAAAAGCCAGCGTCCCTCTTCGCCGGTAATATCCACCATAAAGTCTTCGATACCGCCTATGATGATTTCGAAAATATTCTGTATCTTGGAAGGCACCAGGGTAAGGCCTTTGGCGGCGATGGCGCCGCTGACGATGAGCAACAGCATGACGAACCACGAGTAGATAATGTGGGTGCCCGCATGGGCAAAGTGGCCCAGTCCGATCGCTTCAAAAAGCTTCACCAGAAATAGATAGGGATGCTCCATCCTAACCTGCCTCCTTCGTGAGAGATTGCCGCAATTCATTCAAGGTTGCAAACATCAAGCTGGCAACCACTATCGATAACCCGACGATCAGACCGACGGGATCCACCTTTTGAGTTTTCATTAAGAGGTAGATGATGACAGCCGTAATCGTAAATCGAATGTAATATTTTACCAAGACACCCTTAATGGATGTTGAAGGCGGGGGAGTTAACGCTTTTTTCAAAGTTTTTGCAAGCAGATGAAAATTGATGGTGACGATAAGGCCGCCGGCAATGACGCCCAGTCCCACTTGAAACGAAAAGTTCGAAAAGGCGACGATCACGGCGGCAGCCAATAACAGCCAGTTGGCATAGGTGACAAACGTTATGATGCGCTGCTGAATCATTACTCGGATAACATCGCCTTGTTAAAAGTTCCGTAATTTCTTGATGGCCAAACCCAAGTTTCGTATAGCTGCGGCGACACCCAGCACGAAAAATATGATCGTGAGCCAGGGGGTGGTATTGAATTTCCCGTCCAAGTATCTGCCCACTCCGTAGCCGATAAAAATCGAAAGCGCCACCTGCAGGCCCAAGCTGCCAAAGTAGGATAGTTCCTTAATGTAGCGCCAATCTTTTTTCTTCAATCCCAAACCGTTCAGTCAATATGTTGCTGAACGCCCTGCAACCAGTAACAGGCAAAAAGACGATAAGGGGGCAGGACTAACACAACGAAGATACCAAGTCAATTAAAATTGGATGTCTCCTGATTTAAACACCGGTCCATCCACACAGGCATGCCAATAGCCTTTTTGGTCGGCCCGGTCCACCGCGCACCCCAGGCAGGCACCCAAACCGCATGCCATCAGGGTTTCGATTGAAATCTGGCAGGCTGCCTGTGTTCGCCGGGCGATCCCGATAATGCACGTCAGCATGCCGTGAGGGCCGCAGGCATAGACCATGTCCGGCTTCCGGTCCTGTATCGCGATCTCGAGAGGATCGGTAATGAGGCATTGATCCCCGGCGCTGCCGTCATCGGTCGTCAGTGTGACCTGAAGGTTCAGCGATTCAAATTCGCTGCGGCACAGCAGATCCGCCCGACTCTGTCCACCTAAAAATACCCGGCAACCGGCGGGGTCCATACCCTGGGCGATGAGCGTCCGGGCAAGGAACCGAATGGGCGCCACCCCGATACCGCCCGCAACCAGGTAGCTGTGGTGGTGGTCGGGATTCATCTCAAAGCCCCGGCCAAGGGGACCCAGAATATCCAACCGCTCTCCTTTTACGAGCCGTGACAATCGCGCGGTTCCCTCTCCGACGACCTTGATCAGAAGTTCGATGCCCTCGACGGCACCGGGTTGTCCGAGCAGCCCGGCAATAGAAAAGGGTCGCCGCAAGAGCGGCTCGACATCCTTCCGCACCTGAACCATGATGAATTGGCCCGGCACGGCGGTGCTGAATTCAGCATCACACCCCAGCGCCAAATGATAACAGTCGGGGCTGATCTGTCGATTCCGCAATACGGTGGCAGCGCACTGGATCATCTGTTCTCCTTTCAACGAATTCCAATGACCGCAGCGAAGCGGCCGGTATCTTTCTGACCCCGGTAGGAGTAGAACAAGTGTTGATTGCAGCGGGTGCAGATGCCGGCGAGGCTGGTGGCCTCGCTCGGTATGCCGGCCTCGGCCAACTGATCGATGCTGAGGTGCCAGAAATCAAACAAATCACCGGCCCTTCGATATTTCCAGTACCGCCGCGGGATCTCCTTGCGATAGTTGACAAATTCAGCGCAACACGGGCCCAATGAAGGACCGATGGCGGCAACCATATGCTGCGGCCGGCAGCCCAGTTGCGTGACCAACGTATCGATGGTCCGGCCGATGATGTTGTCGATACTGCCCCGCCAGCCCGAGTGAACGTTTGCCGCCACTTTTTTTACCGGATCTGCAATCAGCACCGGTTGGCAATCGGCGACCTGGATGACCAGGGCATGCTGACGCCGGGCCGTCGCCAGCGCATCGCCGTTGATGCGAATCGGCCCCTGACCGGTTGGGACGGCAGTCGTTGACACCACACCGACCTCGGTGCCGTGCACCTGCCGGGCAAATACTCCCAATGGCCGGCCGAAGCAGTCCAGCATTCGCTGCCGATTCTGCTCCACCATCGACTCCGGATCCCCGCAGTTGAGTCCAATGTTGAACGACGGATGCCCGCCCCCGGTGTTTGCCGCGGTGCGCGGAAATACGCCATGAAAAAAACCGGGCAGCTCTGCCAGAGTGGGAAACTGCAGGTATTGCAATCCATTATCCTGAATCCAGCGCATCCGGTGCTCTTTTTCGCTTATTGTCCTGAAAACGAGTTCGGTTCAAGATCGAAGTTCAACGTTCAAGGTTGATGAATTCGTAAAAAGTCCGATTATCGTCATGCCGGACTTGATCCGGCATCCAGAACTGTCTGAAATGGCTGGATTCCGGCTTTCGCCGGAATGACGTTTACAATGGTTTGAATACTTTTTACGAAGTCGCAGATGTTCAACGTTCAAGGTTTATGTATTCTATCTATTTATTATAGAACATTGAACCCTGAACCTTGAACTTTAAACTTGCTCCTACCCCACCGTTCTGGCCAGGGTCAGCACCCGGACCGAAGCGGCACCGGCCTGTTTCAGTACTGCGGCACAGGCATCGGCTGTCGCAGCAGTGGTCAACACATCATCGACGACCAGGACATGCTTTGACTCTACGATCGACGGATGGCGGATACTGAAGGCATCGCGCATATTGGCCCTGCGCGCATCCGCATCGAGACCGATCTGGGGTTTGGTCGCCCTTTGACGAATCATCAGGTCCGGCATGATGCGCAAATGTCCTGCGGAATCGGGGCACGCGTTGTCATTAACGGGCCAGTTCCGAAGCAGCAGTGCCGACTGGTTATAACCCCGCTGGCGAAGGCGTTTCCGGTGCAGCGGCACCGGGATGATCAGATCAAAGTGATCCGGTTGCCAATACGACAGCAAGGCCCTCCAAAGAATGACCCCGAGCGGCCGGGCCAATTGGGGATACCCCTGGTACTTATAAAGGTGTACGATGCAGCGCATTGCCGACGCATAGATCGCGGCCGAACGCGCGGCCTCGAAGTCGTATGCGGTTGACTCACACCGGTGGCACACATGATCCACACCATGGTCGGTTTCAAACGGACGTCCGCAGACCACACAAAGAGGAGACGTGATAAAATCCAGCAAGCGGATGCACTCCGTGCATAAGAATCCATCCAACCGGCGCAGCTGGTTCGGCCTGTCCCGCTCATCGTCGGCCGCCGGCGCATAGAGCCGCTCGCAGTGGCAGCACCGGTGCGGAAAGATCCCCTGCCCTACGATACGCCTTAATCTAAGGAGAATCCGCTTCAGCTGCATGGGCATGCGTTTAAAAACTTAGTTTGTGCCCGTCCAGAAATGGTAGATTGTGGTTCAGACCTCCCGCTAAATAACAGACGGGACAAGAAGGCCGCAGTGTTTTGGCAACCGCAGGCGTAGCCGCGCTACGTCGAGGATGGCCAAAACGCGAGAACGCCGGTCTGGGCCGTAAGTCGCAGATCCCGAGTCCTTTTCGGGGATGCCGTTTCTGGACGGGCACGAGTTAGAGTCGCTCGACGATGGCCCTGGCAAAGGCCGAACACTTGACTTCTTGTGCATTTTCAATCTGGCGCGCCAAATCATAGGTGACCACGCCGTCCTTGACGGTGGCCTGCAATGCTTGGCGTATTTTTTCGGCGGCCGGCGTCCATCCCATGTGATCGAACATCATGGCGCCGGACAGGATCAGTGAACTTGGATTGACTTTATCCAAACCCGCATACTTCGGCGCCGTCCCATGAGTGGCTTCGAAAACAGCACATTCATCGCTGATATTGGCTCCGGGTGCCATACCCAGTCCGCCGACCTGGGCCGCCAGCGCGTCCGAAATGTAGTCACCGTTCAGATTGGGGGTCGCGATCACCGAAAATTCATCCGGCCGCAGCAGAACCTGCTGGAACAGCATATCGGCGATGCGGTCCTTGATCACCACCTTGCCCTGGGGGCGCTCGCCGTCGTATGTTTCGTAAAGCTCCGCTTCGGTGATGGTTTTATCGCCAAAGCGTTCCTTTGCGACGTCATAGCCCCATTGACTGAAGGCGCCTTCCGTGAACTTCATGATATTGCCTTTGTGCATCAACGTGACGCTGGGCCGGCCGAGGTCGATGGCATATGCAATGGCTTTTGCCACCAACCGCTTGCTTTTGTGCTCGCTGATGGGCTTGATGCCGATGCCGGTGTTTCCGGACAGAGAGGTTCCCATCTCGGTATTGAGAAACTCCATCACACGACGCGCTTCATCCGTACCCGCGGCCCATTCGACACCCAGATAGATATCCTCAGTATTTTCACGGAAAACCACCATATCGATGGCGGCCGGATTTTTCATCGGACTCGGCACCGGTTCGATGTAGCGTACCGGACGCACGCAGGCATACAGATCGAGTTTCTGGCGAATGGCCACGTTCAGCGAACGGATACCCGTTCCGATCGGCGTCGTCATCGGGCCCTTGATCGCCACCACATGCTCTCGGATGGTGTCAAGCGCTTCCTGCGACAGCCACTCGCCGGTCTTCTCATATCCTTTTTCGCCCACCAGCAGCTCCAGCCACTCGATGCGACGCTGTCCGCCGTAAGCGGCCTCGACGGCCTTGTCGAGCACCAACTGCGTTGCCGGCCAGATGTCGCGTCCGATCCCGTCACCTTCGATAAACGGAATCACCGGCACCTCGGGCACCTGCAGCGCACCCTCGTCTGAAATCGTAATTTTTTGAGGTTGTGACATTGTTCTTTTTCCTCCTTTTTATCCTCATCACCCCTGCGGTGGCCGAAGCCATTTCAGGGGTTTCGTTTCGAACGGCGGTCAGCGGTTGTTCTTTGTCGAAATGCTTCGTACATGATGACGGCGGCCGCCACCGAAGCGTTTAACGAACCGATGGGCCCCACCTGGGGGACCGAAAGAATAAAATCGCAATGCTTTCGAACCAAAGGACGCAGGCCTTTCTCCTCACTGCCGATCACCAGGGCCAGCGGCCCGGTCAAGTCGGCACTGAACAAGTCGGTTTGTCCCTGACGATCCGCTCCGGCAACCCAGAAGCCATCTTCCTTCAACTGTTTGATGGAACTGGACAAATTGGCGACGCAAGAGATTCGTGCATGTTCGAGCGCTCCGGCGGAGGCCTTGCTGGCTGCAGCGGATGGCGGCGCAGAGCGATCTTTGGGTATAATGATGCCATGCATCCCCGCACATTGCGCCGTGCGAACGATGGCGCCTAGATTGTGCGGATCGTTAATCTGGTCCAACACCAGTATAAAGGGCGACTCACCTCCGGCACCGAGGATCTGATCCATCCGGCAAAAGGGGTAAGCGCTGACTTCGGCCCAAACGCCCTGGTGACGATCGTGGCCGACGTCCGACGTTAATTGCTGCATCCGGCGGTGCTCGATGACAATGCCTGCCCGAGCAGCCATGGAAAGGATCTCTTCTCTCCGTCCGCCCATCTTGTCCGACGAAAGACAGATCCTGAAAAACTGGCGCCTCCCAGTCCGCAAGGCCTCCGCAACGGGATGAACACCCCAAAGGTGGAAGGTTTTCTTCGCCATAGCGGCCCCTTAAGAATGCATGTAGCGCTTAAAAATCGAGATCAGCTCTTGCCGGGCATCTGCCAGGTCATCATTTATCACGACATGACGATACTGATCCTGCTGCTCCATTTCTTTTTCGGCATTGGTCATGCGCAGCTCGATGGTGTGCGCATCGTCCGTCCCCCGTTGCTCCAATCGGCGCCGCAGTTCTGCCATCGACGGCACTGTGACAAATATGGTTACGGCTTCAGGAAACTGCTTCAACAACTGGCGCATGCCCTGCACATCAATATCCATCAATATGTTCGCGCCTTCCTGAAGATTCCGGGCAATCCAGCGCGCACTGGTTCCGTAATAGTTGCCGTGCACGTCGGCCCATTCGGCCCACCGATTCTGCCGGATGCCCCGTTCGAATTCCGCCCGGGAGATAAAATAGTAATCCACCGCATGCCGCTCGCCCTCCCGTCTGTCCCGCGTTGTATAGGAGACCGAGTACCTCAGGTTATTGAAACGGTTTCGAACAGTTTCACACAGTGTTGTCTTGCCTGCCCCGGAAGGCGCCGAAACGATAAAAAGACGGCCGGCATCTTGGCCGGCCTCATATTTGACATCTGCGCGGGATGACGGTTTTTTCCTTTCATGAGTCATGCCGTGTTTTCCGATTCCTTCAGTGTCTCAAATCGCTGCGATATGGTCTCGGCCTGGATGGCGGACAACACGATATGATTGCTGTCCATGATGATAATCGAACGCGTACGGCGACCATGAGTGGCATCGACCAGGTGCTTCTCGTCACGGGCTTCATCTTTGAGCCGTTTCATCGGAGCTGAGTTGGGTGAGACAATCGCAACGACGCGCTCGGCCACGACAGTATTGCCAAATCCGATATTGAGCAGATTTTTCTCCATGCGGGTTTATCTCCAAATCCGTTATTCGATATTTTGCACTTGTTCGCGAAGCTTTTCAATTTCCGCTTTAATATCGACGATGACATGGGCCGCCGCGGCCTGCCCGACTTTTGCTCCCATGGTATTAAACTCCCGCGTAAATTCCTGCAACAAAAAATTGAGTTTGTGACCGGCGGGTCCATCCGCCGCCATGATGGTGCGAAATTGTTCAATATGGCTGCGGGCACGGACCACCTCTTCAGAGATATCGCTGCGGTCGGCCAAAATGGCCGCTTCCTGGGCGATACGCCCCTGGTCAAGCTCAACAATTCCCTTTGTCAGCGCCTCCACGCGTGATGTGACTCTGTCTCGATAAGCGTCCAATACACCTTCGGCAGCAGCTTCGACCTCGTCCAATCCTTTTTCAAGAAATGTCAAACGCCCGTTAAAATCCTGAGCGATATAATCGCCCTCTTTTTGACGCATCCGATCCAGAGCATCCATGGCCTGGTCAAGACATGCCGACATCTGCGGCCAGTAGGTTTCCACGGCTGCAGCCTTGTCCGAGGCTTGAATAACACCGGGCACACCCAGCAACTGCGCCAGGGGCAGTTCGCCTTCAATGTTCAAGCTCTCTTTCAGCAGTTTGGCTGCTCCGAGATAGGCCTTGGCGCGATTCTGGTCGATCTCATAGGCGCATGCGGATTCGGATTGATCCTGCACCCGAAATCGGATCTCCACCCGCCCGCGAACCAGCAGGCCGGATATCTGCGCCTTAACCTTGTCCTCGAGGATCGCAAATCCGATGGGCAGCCGCAGCACCAGATCCAGATGACGGCTGTTGTAAGACTTGATTTCGACTGAGACGGTAATCGGGCCGTCGCTCTGCTCGGCTTCGGCGTATGCGGTCATGCTTTTAAGCATTGGTCTGTCTCCCGGTGTGAGTTTGCAGGTCGGCGCCGTATTTCTGGCGAACCTTCATTAAAAAGTCGCCCATCTGAGACGAAGCGTAATCAGGATATGTCCATGGTAATGATCGGTAGGCCCCCTTTTGATAGATCAAAGTCAAATCGGCATATATTCCGCGTCCGATATAGATTCGATGAGTGAAGTTTTTCCCCGTTGCCAGGACGAATCGTTCATAGAGCAGGTATCCCGGATCGATGTTGACGCTTCGGCGGCCTTGCTGCGAAAGGGAGTTTTCAATGTCGTTGGTTCTGCATTTGATTTCCGCCAGTCGGTCCTGGGCGATCAGGCGCTCGAAAGAGAACACGCGCCGAAACAAGGGTGCGCCCATTTCAGCATGGTAGTAATCGGTGAATGCAAAATCGAACCAGGGACTGCTCAGATCGACCGGCCCGTATAGCTCCTTAAGCCGGCTGCAAACATCATCCGCGCGTTCCTTGTCACTGGTAAAGAGGCCAATGACCAGCTTGGCCGGTTTGGGCGCCTGGGGGCTGCTCATCCAAAGCTCCTGATGGTCACCCCTCCAGGGGCTTAGCCTGATCGATCAGCATGATCGGAATGTCATCACGAACTTCATAGCGTAGCCGGCAGTGATCGCAAATGATGCCCTCTTGCGACGGCTCCAAATAAATCGGGCCCTGGCATTTCGGGCATACCAGTATTTCCAATAACTCCTGATTAACCGCCATCATCACCTCCTGAACCATGGTTGCTGCATAATTGTGCCGCCAACAGCATTTTTGAGGCCCGGCACATGGTGCGGCACATGCTTATCATGGCCCAATAATTTCCGCAATTCATCATAAAGCGCAACCGTCGGAACGGATTGACTTAGAGCCTGAAATCACATATAAAATCCTGCGGTTCCCGGCATACAGGTTTTTTTGGAGCATCGAAAAGATCCGGCACTGAGCCAATGCGGGCCATGCTATAGACGTTAAGCTATTGTTTTAAGCAAAGATAGAGGGGAAGGCCAATGCATCTGAGCGAACGAATTATGATCACCGGCGGTTGCGGTTTCCTTGGCTCGCATCTATGCGAACAGCTGCTGGCAAACGGCCACGAAGTTCTTTGTGTCGATAATTGCTTTACCGGAACCAAACGCCACATCCGAAACCTGCTGGACCATCACCGCTTCGAATTCCTGCGCCATGACGTGACGTTCCCGCTCTACATTGAAATTGACCAGATTTACAACATGGCTTGCCCGGCCTCTCCCATCCACTACCAGTTCGATCCGGTTCAGACAGTCAAAACAAGTGTCCACGGCGCCATCAACATGCTCGGACTTGCCAAGCGGGTCCGGGCCAAAATTCTGCAAGCCTCGACCAGTGAAGTCTATGGCGATCCGGAGATCCATCCCCAGACCGAAGGTTACTGGGGACGCGTCAATCCCATCGGCTTGCGCGCCTGCTACGATGAAGGCAAGCGCTGCGCCGAAACCCTTTTCTTCGATTACCACCGGCAGCATCGGCTGAAAATCAAGGTCGCCAGGATATTCAATACATTCGGTCCCCGCATGCATCCCAACGACGGCCGCGTAGTTTCCAACTTTATCGTCCAGTCGTTGAAAAACGCGCCGATAACCATATACGGCGACGGAAGCCAGACACGCGCCTTTTGCTATGTGGATGATCTGGTCGACGGCCTTATCAGGCTCATGGAATCGCCGGATGATGTGACAGGTCCGGTCAACCTTGGAAACCCGAGCGAGTTTACCATCCTGGAGCTGGCCCGCAAGGTGATCGAATTGACCGGATCGAATTCCAAAATCATCCATGAACCGCTGCCGCAAGACGACCCCAAACAACGCAAACCGGATATTTCCCTGGCAAAGCGCGAACTTCAATGGGAGCCGAAGGTCACGTTGGAGCAGGGTTTAAAGAAAACCATCGCCTATTTTGACAAGCTGTTGAGCGAAGATTAGGATTTATCCCCCGATCGCACACGTTCGGTCAGTCGGGTGGTGCTGTAACCCTTGACCAGTTCGACGAGTTTGACGGTTCCGCCGTAGGCTTCAACGATCTCTTTTCCAACGACCTGATCCGGCTGGTAATCCGATCCTTTGACCAGGATATCCGGCTTGATGGCCTCGATCAACGCCAGGGGCGTATCCTCGTTGAAATAGACCACGAGATCCACACATTCCAGAGCGCTCAGCATGGCGGCACGATCGTGCTCGGACAGGATGGGCCGTTGCGGTCCCTTGAGCCGTCGAACAGAGTCGTCCGTGTTGAGTCCCACCACCAGACGGTCTCCCAGCGCACGGGCCTGGTGCAGGAGGCTGACATGCCCCGGATGCAGCAAATCGAAACAACCATTGGTGAATACAATTCGATCGGAAGCGGCTCTCCACTCCTGAGTACTTGCCAGCGCAGCATCCAGCTTTCTTATTTTGGCGGCTGCGTAGGGGTATCGGTGCTGGCTGTCCGCATATTCCAGCGCGGCAGACAGCTCGGAATTGAGAATGGGCTGGGTGCCCAGTTTGCCGACGACAATGCCTGCCGCCATATTGGCCACTCGACTGGCATCCACCATCGAAGCCTGTGTTGCCAGCATCGCCGCAAGCGTTGCGATCACGGTATCACCGGCGCCGGACACATCGTAGACCTCTCGCGCCTGCGCCGGAATCCGAATCGTCTGTTCCCGGGGCCCTGCCAGGCACATGCCGTTAGCCCCTCTCGTGACCAGGAGCCACGAAAGGTCCAGTTTTTTGCGCAGCTCGCACGCCGTTGAAACCAGCAGCGCCTCGTCATCTTCCAGCGATGTACCGGTCACCGCCTCCAGTTCAGCTGTATTGGGCGTCATACAGGTCGCCTCTGCGTAGCGATCCCAGGCCGTTCCCTTGGGATCCACAAGTACCGGGATCTTAAGCGCGCGGGCGGATTGAATGATCTTCCGGGTAAACCCGCGATCGGTAAACATGCCCTTGCCGTAATCCGAGATGACCACGGCGTGGCTGTCGCTTATGGCGCGCTCGATATGCTCAATGATCGTTTGAAGATGTTCGGCCGGAATCGGCCGGGCGTCTTCCTCGTCCAATCTCAGAACCTGCTGTTTGTGAGCCATGATGCGGGTCTTGGTGGTGGTAGGCCGATTGGGATCCGTTACAAGCCCGTCCCGGATCTGCTTTCGTTTGAACAACTGGCGCAGCGCATCGGCGGTGCGATCCTCACCGCATATGCCGATCACTTCAACACCGCACCCCAATCCGGCCAGATTGTTGGCCACATTGCCGGCCCCGCCCAGCGTCTCGGTGATGTGATGCATCTTTACCACGGGCACCGGGGCTTCCGGTGAGATGCGGCGTACTTTTCCCCAGAAATAGCGATCCAGCATGATATCGCCGATAACAAGCACCCTGCTGTTATGAAATGCTGATGTCAGACGTTCCATTCCCGCTCCGCAACTGATTGATTGTCAAAATCCCCGGACCCCGTTTTTGAGCCAACGTCAGGATCGATGATGCATGCGCTGCTCGATCTGCAGCGCCCAGAAGTGAAGGATAAACAAGTGCGCCTCCTGAATCCGGGCGGTTGTCGGATGATCGACAACAATCGAACAGTCGGCCTGAGAGGTCAACCCCCCGCCGCTGCGACCGGCCAACCCGATGGTTTTCATCCGGTTTTGTTTGGCCGCGGCAACGGCACGCAGGACATTTTCCGAGTTGCCCGATGTTGAAATGCCGATCAGAGCATCGCCTGGTCTGCCAAGTCCCTGTACCTGGCGGGCGAACACATCTTCAAAACCGTAATCATTGCCCAGGGCCGTCAGGATGGAGGTATCGGTCGTCAGGGCGATTGCCGGCCAGGCATCACGCTCCTGTTCAAACCGGCCGATCAGCTCCGCCGCAAAATGCTGTGCATCGGCAGCCGATCCGCCGTTGCCGCACACCATGATTTTTCCGCCGGATTGGATCGTATCAGCCAGAACAGCACCCGCCTGCTCGATATCCGCTGCCAGTGATGTCAGCCGGTCAAAACAAGCCAGATGCTGTTCGAGTATCGTGTTAAACATAAAACCTCAATATCAGGAGCTTACGGTTAGTTGTATCGAAAAATATCTTCATTTTGTCATTCCGGCGAATGCCGGAATCCATAACACTTTAAAATGACTGGATTCCGGCTTTCGCCGGAATGACATAAAACGTAAATCTCGGGCTTATCACGACGTCATCAATGTTATACATTTAAAGCATAACATTAATGTATTCCGCCTTAATCTTTTTTTCCGTTAAGTATCTATAAAATCAATATAATTCCTTAACTTAACGCTTTAAGCGTTCGACTGGTACTCGTAAATGGCAGCGGCCAGCAACGGAATCATGATTTCATGATGGCCGGTCAGCGCGTAGCCATGGCCGCCTTCCAGGACCGGGCGCTCGATGACATTCACCCGGGGGCGGTAGTGTTGAATCATGTCGAAATTTGCCGTGGTAAAATCCGTAAGCGGCCCCCCAAGATTTCGGGCGACCGCCAAGGCCTTGAGAAACACTTCCGGCATCATGACGGCACTTCCAAGGTTGAGCACCACACCGCCCTGCCCCAGGCGCGAGACGGTGCTGGCCAATATTCGGAAGTCCCGCAAAGAGGCCTCCCCTATAGCGGCGCCGTCAGCCGTCGGGTGCTGGTGAACGATATCGCACCCAAGAGCCACATGAAGGGTATATGGAATCTTCAGCTCGCAGCTCCTGGCCAAAAGGGCCCGCTCCACATGGGGTGAGCGCTGCTCCACCAGCATGGCGCCCACCGCCTCGCCGAAGCCCTCCCCTGTTTGCACGGCTCTGCGGGCCGCCGAATTGATCAAGGCGGCCGTATCGGCGGCCATGCCGAACGAGCCATCGCCCAGGTGGGCGGCCACATCCTCCGAGGTATGTCCGCACATGGCCAATTCGGTGTCATGCACGGCGGCACTGCCGTTGGAGGCGAAATGCTGGATGAAACCATTGGCCGCCAGATCCGCCAGGATGGGGCTGCACCCGGTTTTAATGACGTGACCGCCCAACATGACGATCACCGGTTTGCCCTTGCTCCGGGCGCCGACGACGGCCCGGGCGACCGATTTGAGATCATCGGCCTTCAAAATACCCGGCAGTCCGTCCATAAACTCCCGCAGCGTCATGCCGGCCCTCACCGGTTTACCTTCCAGGGAAGTGGTCACTTTGGAGGCCCGCTTTTTGGCCGAATAGGTGCGAAGGTTCGAAAGGTCGATTTCATCATACGGCATAGTCGGTTCCTATCATAGCGTCCATCTAGTCGCACAAATCTATAAACAATATCACTCGAAAAGCCAATATTCTTTGCTCATTATTTACAAAATACAGCCCATAGGGTAAAACCATTGCGGCTTGCTCGAGGAACCGGCCGACATCCGGAGCAAACCGTTGGAAATGAATAAGAATACGTGGGTGACATCCGCCTGCGTCACGGAATCTGTTTGGAAGGACCGTTCAGTGAAGCTGTTCCGGAATATAAAGGAGCGACATCGAATCTTCATCCGCCTGGTGATGAAAAACCGCAACCGGCTGATCGTTGCAGGCCTGTGCGGTTTGCTGATGTCGGCGTCCACTACCGTAATGGGGTATTTGATCAAACCGGTCATCGACGATATTTTTGTCCGGCAGGATGCCACAGGCCTGGTATTTTTCCCGTTGCTGGTCATCGGCGTTTTCCTGGTAAAAGGGCTGGGTCGATACGGTCAGGAATATTTTCTAAATTACGTCGGCGAGGACATCATCCGACGCCTGCGCAACCAACTCTATCATCGTATCCAGGATCTGCCGCTGGCGTTCTTCCAGAGGGAGCGCACCGGCGGTCTCATGTCGCGGATCACCAACGACGTCAATATCCTCAAATCAATGGTCTCCCGTACGGCCACCGGGGCGCTGAGCGACTTTTCGGCTATTGCCGGTTTGACGGCGGTTATCTTCTACCAGAACTGGCGGATGGCCATCCTGGCCTTTATTATCCTCCCGGTTGCATTCTTTCCCGTGTTCGAGCTGGGCCGTCGCGTCAGACGAGTGCGGACGGGCTGCCAGGAAGCCATGGCCGAATTGAATTCGTTTCTTCACGAAACACTGGCGGGAGCCAAAATCGTCAAGGCCTTCGGCATGGAAAACCATGAAAAAAAGCGCTTTGACAAGAAGACCGGCAACTTGTTCCGCCTGGAGATCAAAGGGGTCGTCGTGCGCAGCCTCTCGTCACCCATCATGGAATTTCTGGGAGGCCTCGGGATCGCGTTCGTGATCTGGTATGGCGGATGGGAAGTCATCCAGGGCAAGACCACTCCCGGCACATTCATGAGCTTTTTAACATGCGTGATGCTGCTCTACGAACCGGTCAAAAAGCTGAGTCATCTGAACAACTCCATTCAGCAGGGCCTGGCAGCCATCGATCGCGTCTATGATATTGTCGAGGCGACCTCCGATATAGTGGACCCGGAGCATCCGCACGAATTGGGCAATGGATCGCATACGTTGGCATTTCACAGCGTCGATTTCAGCTATGATGAAACGCCGGTCCTGCGACAGATCGACCTTGAAGTTCTTCAGGGACAGGTGCTGGCGCTGGTGGGTACCAGCGGCAGCGGCAAGACCACCATGGTCAACCTGATTCCACGCTTTTTCGACGTCACCGCCGGAAAAATCACCATCGGCGGCACGGATATCCGGGATTTGCGCGTGTCGGATCTGCGCAGTCGGATCGCCATCGTCACCCAGGAGCCGATCCTGTTCAACGAAACAGTCCGGCAGAACATCGCCTACGGCAACCCGCAGGCGTCGGAGGAGGCCATCGCGGCGGCCTCAAAAGCAGCCTATGCCCACGATTTCATTGAGCGATTTCCAGATGGGTATGATACCGTCATCGGTGAGCTGGGCGGCAGACTGTCCGGTGGGGAGAAGCAGCGCTTGTGCATTGCCAGGGCCCTGCTTAAAGACACCCCGATTCTGATTCTGGATGAAGCCACCTCTTCGCTGGACACCGAATCCGAAGCCCTGGTGCAAAAGGCCCTGGAAAACCTGATGCGCGGACGCACAACCGTTGTGATCGCCCACCGGCTTTCAACTGTAGCCAATGCCGATCGGATTGCCGTCGTGGCGGGAGGACAAATCATCGAAACAGGAACCCATGACGAACTGCTGGCCCTCGAGGGCGAATACACCAAACTGCACAATATGCAATTTGCAAACAATTCTGCTGATACCCACATCTCATGAGCATCTTCGATCAATACCAATACCCGGCTGTTAAAGCCGTGGCGCTTGCCCTGGGATCACTGCCGCCCGCGGTTCGCAACGGTGCCGCAGTTATGTTGGGCCGACTGCTGTTCGCCCTGGATCCAAAGCACCGGCAAATCGCCATCGGCAACCTCACCCGAGCCTTCGGCCATGAAAAATCAGAGGCCTGGATCCGCGTTACCGCCAGGCGGGTGTTCGAAAACCTGTTTCGCATCCTGTTCGAGGTCGGATGGTCCCTGAAACTGAACAATGATGAATTGCACAAGTACTTCACTGTTTCAGGGCTGTCCAGTTATCGAAACGCCATGGCCAAAGGCAAAGGTGTCCTGCTGCTGGGCGCCCATTTCGGCAATTGGGAGATCCAGATGGCCGCAGCCCACCTGATTGGGATGCCTATGCGTGTGGTATACCGGACACTGGATGCAAAAGGGCTGGACCGATTCGTCCTCGAGTATCGGTCCCGGTTCGGTGCGCAGATGATCTCAAACCAGCGCGGAGCCATCCGAAAAATATATGCAAGCCTGCGCAAGGGATATCCCGTGGGCCTGCTGATGGATCAAAACGTGGATTGGTACGAAGGCGTCTTTGTCGACTATTTCGGTCACCGCGCCTGCACCAACACGGGCATGGCGGTTCTGGCGCTCAAGAGCGAGGCTCCGGTCGTTCCGTTTTTCCTGATTCGCAAGGGCAACGGATTCGAATGCATCCTGGGTCCCGAACTGCCGTTGATCAGGACCGGGGACCAGACAAAAGACATCGAGGAAAACACCCGCCAGTACAACCGTGTCATCGAGACCTATGCCAGGCGGTTCCCCGATCAGTGGTTCTGGGTTCATCAGCGCTGGAAGACACGCCCCTATTGTGAATGGCCGAACCCCAAACTCAGACAAAAGTGGCTGAGAAAGATGAGAGCAAGAGCCCGACAATGAACGTTCCCGATTCCGCCCGAAATATCGTGGTGCGATCCGCCAATTGGGTCGGCGATGCCATCATGAGTACGCCGGCGCTGCATGCCATCCGCCGCAACTACCCGGACGCGCGAATCACCTTGCTGGCCAAACCCTGGGTCATACCGGTGTTCGAACACAATCCCGACCTGGATGATGTCATGGTCTACCAGGCGGCGGAGCGTCATCGCGGGACAGGCGGATTGATACGCCTGGCGCGTGATCTGCGGGCGCGCCAATTCGATCTGGCCATCCTGTTTCAAAATGCGTTTGAGGCCGCCCTGTTGGCGTGGCTGGCCGGAATCCCTAGACGTTTAGGCTTTACAACGGATGCACGCACACTGCTGATAACGGATCGCGTGCGATCCTGGCGTCGTCTGAAGCGCGGCCATCTGGTCGATTACTACCTGGGGTTGTTGTCGGGTGCCGGTCTGAAAAACCACGGTCGCAGCCTGACCTTGATCATCAGCCCGGCGGAGCGCCAAGAGGCCGAGCATCGCCTCAAGGCAATGGGAAAGAGGGCGGATCAGTTGGTGATCGGCATCAATCCCGGTGCGACATACGGGACGGCCAAACGCTGGCCCGCGGACCGGTTCATTGCCCTCACCCGGAAATTGCTCGAACAGGAAAACGCCCTGGTGCTGATCTTTGGAGGACCGGGAGAGGCGGCTCTCGGTCAATCGATCGCTTCACAGGCAGGCCCGGGATGCATCAACCTATGCAATGAGACGACCCTGCGACAGGCCATGGCTTTGATCGCAAGCTGCCATGCGTTCGTGACCAACGATTCCGGCCTGATGCATGTGGCCGCAGCGCTGGATATTCCTCAGGCGGCGATCATCGGCCCCACCGATCCTGTCGCCACCGGTCCGGTCAATGCCGCCAGTCGCATGGTTCAAAAGGCCGACATCTGCGATCGGGCCCCTTGCCTCAAACCGGACTGCCCCATCGACCACCGCTGTATGACGGCCATCGAGGTGGACGATGTCTTGACGACCACCCTGTCGCTGCTGCCATCCCGGAGTGCGTCATGAATGCGGCCGGCCCCAGGATACTGATCGTCAAGTTCAGCGCCATCGGTGATGTGGTGCACACCCTGCCGGCGCTCAATGCCTTGCGCCGCCGATACCCGGACGCCCATATCACCTGGCTGGTGGAAGAAGCGGCAGCCGATCTGGTGGTCGGTCATCCGGCCCTGGACCGGGTGCTCGTCTCAAAACGCAAACGCTGGCTGGGCGAACTGACATCCCGCCATTGGCGACGCGGTCTTAAGGAAATGAAAGCCTTTGTCAAAGAGCTTCGAGACACCCGATATGACATGTTATTCGATTTTCAGGCCGCCATTAAAGGCGCCGCGCTGATTGCAATGGTTCGCGCCAAACGCAAGATCGGATTCGATCGTGGACTGGAACACCAGGAGCACAGCTATCTGGTGCTCAACGAGCGAATTCCTGCCGTGAGTATGGAGATCCATGCCCTTGAGAGGGGCCTGCTGCTGCTCGAGGCGGTCGGAATCCCATGCGAACGGATCGAATACAACCTGCCCGTTTCCGCAAAAGATCGGCACCGGGCCAGCAGCCTGCTGTGCAACAGATCCGGTCGATCCAGCAGCGGCCCGGCGATCGCCATCAATCCCATGGCCAAATGGGAGACCAAGTTGTGGCCGGGGGAGCGTTTCGCTCGCCTGGCGGACCGTTTGATCGCACACTATGGCGCCACTGTGTATTTCACAGGCAGCCCGGACGATCGGCCGGTGATCGATCAGATTCAAAACACCATGCAAAGCGATTCCGTCAATCTGGCCGGCCGCACGGGCCTCATGGAGCTTGCGGCCCTCTATCAGGATATGGACTGCGTCATTTCCACCGACACCGGCCCGATGCACATCGCCGCCGCCGTCGGCGCACCGACAGCGGCCCTGTTCGGCCCTACTGCGGATTGGCGTACGGGGCCCTATGGCGACGGCCACCGCATCGTCTCGGCCAATCCCCAATGCCGCCCCTGTTTCAAGCGCCGTTGCGACACCATGCACTGCATGAGGGAGATCCGTGTGGATCATGTCCTCGAGCAGGTCCATGACCTGCTGGACCATAAAGGATGGCGCCGATGAAAGCGTCGCTGATCATCACCACATACAATTGGCCCGAAGCGCTGGCGGTCTGCCTGGACTCTGTTCTGAAGCAGTCCTACGGCAATTTTGAAATCATTATCGCCGACGATGGATCGAAAGCGTTCACCGCCCAAACGGTGCAGCGGCTCCTGGGGCCGGGCTCCCGTCAATGGCGCCATGTTCGTCATAGTGATTCGAGTATCCGACAGGCCCGCATTAAAAATCTGGCGGTGCGCTATGCCACAGGGGATTATTTTATCTTTATCGATCACGATGTGGTGCTGCACCCGTTTTTTATCCGCGATCACATCGAAAATGCGGAGCAAAACTGTTTTCTCCAAGGCAAACGGGTCTTCCTACCCCGCCAATGGACCCGGAAAAGTCTCGAAAAGGGAGTGATGGAGCTGCCGACGCTGTTGACCAGGGGGTTGGGAAACCGCAAAAATGCTTGGTACTGCCCATCGCTGGGCCGGCACCTGGCCTTCAGGAAACGGTTCCAGGTGACCCTGCGGGGCTGCAATCTATCCATGCCGCGGCAGATATTTGAATCAGTGGACGGCTATGATGAAACCTTCGACGAGATCTGGGGACGGGAAGATTCCGATATTTGCTATCGCATGTTTCACAGCGGCTACCGCATCAAAAACCTCTGGTGGACCGGCCTGCAATACCACCTGGACCACCCCGCCATCAAACACACCACCCGGGACCGGCTGGACGAGGAACTCGACCGGATCCGAGACGAAAAGCGCACCAGGGCGCTTCGCGGCTATTCGGAATTAAGCCCGGAAGGCGGTGTTATCGCAGCATCGGATTGAACCGCCAGTGTCCATCCATAAACGGCATCCCCGAAAAGGACTCGGGATCTGCGACTTGCGGCCCAGTCCGGCGTTCTCACTCGGCTGACATCCTCGACGCAGCGCCGCTACGCCTGTGGAACATCCCGTGCCTTTTACGCGGCGGTGTCAACCTCGCTGCGGCCTTCCTGTCCCGTCTGCACTTCAGCGGGAGATCTGGACCGCAACCTACCATTTCTGAATGGACACTGGAAGTGGTTTCAAAACCTCCTTTCAGGCCCAATCTCTGTGTTGGAGCATGCGATTCAATACTCGAAATACTCACAGTATTCCTCCGTTTGAATCGCATGTTCCGCCTTGACCTTGAACCTGAAAAAAGGTTTTGAAACCACTTCTAACTCGTTAATTTAAAGACCGCCCGCACCCCGCGGTCGGTGGTGAACCCTAAAAACTCGATGGTTGAAAAGTTGAGGTTTTTCATCAGAATATCCTCTATACGATCCAGCGATCGAATACGGCTCGGCGCATTATCCTCAAGAATGCAGACCCGCGGCTGACACCCGTTGATGATTTCCCACAGCTTCTCTTTGTCGATATGGGACCATATGGAGAGCGCGTAGACATAGTCAAATTGCGTCTGGCCGACTGTTTCCCGAAAACGGTTCAAGCCGTCATTGATATCGAATGCAAAGAGTTCGACATCGATGCCTTTGTCCCGATAATACCGATTCATCGCCTTGACGACATCTTCGCGGTTATCGATTCCCACCGCGCGTTCAGCGCCGCGTTGCTTGGCATCATAGCAGATCCTGCCGATATTGCATCCGATATCCAGGATCGAAAGGCCTTTAAAGCTGTCGGGGAACTGCATCACGTCATAACGGTGATGCATATCTCTGCCGCGCGGGTCGGAATCATCCAGAGATTGGTAAAACTTACCGTCCCAACTCGTTTCAAGAGCCTGCAGCAGCTTGCGGTCCCGGGAAGCATTCTCCTGGAGCTGACGGTCCGGCATCAGTCGATCCTGCAAGGCCGCGGCCACATCGAATTTGGTGATCAGTCCGGCATTCTTTTTCTTGCGATGCCGGTCTCTTCTTAAATGGTACCACAAGAATTTTTGATCGAAATTTTCTTTGACGATGCGCTGAAGAATATGTCGGATGCCATAAGCGGTCACAACCAGATCAAGGATGGCTTCGAATCGCGATTTGCCCGACTGATTCAACACTTGAAGCAGGAGCTTGAGAACTTCTCTGGCCGCCGATTTATTGATGGACTCATCGAGGTGACCCATTTCAAAATCGATATGAACCGTTTGCCCATCCTTGACGATCAAGTTTCTTATATTGGCATCGTAATGAATTAAACGGTGCTCCTGCTCGAAGATGGCGATACAATGTCTGGCTCTCATCTCGGCAAAGACATCGTGCATGATATCGACAACATCGGTATCCGTTAAACCACTGGTCTGCAGCAATTGGTCCAGGCGTTTTCCTTCGATGTATTCAATACCCAATGCCGGCATATCATCGTTCAATCCTGCCGGCAGGGGTCTCTGCTCTGGAGCCTTGAATCCTTTCAGGCGCCACAGCCTTATACAATCTTTTTCAAAATCCCGCCGTTGGGCCGGAGGTAAATATTCTACAGGAATCTGCCTGCCGAGGTATCTCAGCAACGTATATTTTTTCATCTTGAGGGTTGCCGGTTTGGGACGATACCGCTTAACGATCAGGGGATCCTTCCCATCCTCCCGCCATATCTCGATGCTGTTGCTATCGACAATTTTTGTGGCTGGGTCTGCGAGTGTATTCATTATTGCTTATGACTCTATGTAAGGTTCTCGAGTAGAGGTGTTCATCCATTTGCCAAGATAGATTTCACCAACTGATTCATATCATTCGGCATCAGTAAAAAGACAGACAAACATTTACTTTTACGCATGGGGATATATCAAGAAGGCCATAGTGTGTCAACAATCGTGCCCGTACAACATATGGTATAGGTTTCGATAAAATTCATTTTGAAAATAATGTTCCTTTGAGATATTTAGAGTCCATCCGGCGGACGTGGGTTTCAGGGGCTGCACCCTAACTAGTGTCCATCCACAAATGGTAGGTTGTGGATGGACACTAACCAATAGATGGGGAATCATATGCCATCCGAACATCAACAAATCAGCGCGGCGATTATTACTAAAAACGAAGCCGACAATATCTGTGCATGCCTGGAAAGTCTTTCCTGGGTGGATGAAATTGTTGTGGTCGACAGCGGCAGTACCGATGCAACCGTTGACATGGTCAAACAATATACAGACAAGGTGTATACCGAGCCGTGGAGCGGACAGGGTCGTCAGAAAAACCGCGCCATCGATCTGTGCCGTGGCCCCTGGATTCTGTCCATTGACGCCGATGAACGCATTCCATCCCGTCTGGCTGCTGAAATTCGCCATGCTCTCGCAGACAATCCTGATCGAGTCTTTGCCGTCCGTCGAAAAAATATGTACCGGAATCAATGGATCAAGCATTGCGGCTGGTGGCCGGATTGGGTGATTCGCGTCTTTAGAAAAGAGACGGCCCAATTCAGTACCCATATTATTCATGAATCGATCCAGACGGCCCTGCCGGTGGACAAACTCACTCAACCGTTGATCCATTATTCATTCAAGTCTCCCCAGGATTTTTTACAGCGAGCGGCCTGGTATGCCTATCACAAAGCAGTTGAAATGCATCAAGCCGGTCGCAAGGCGTCGATCTGGACGGCGATATCGCATGCCTGTTATTCTTTTCTGCATACCTATTTCTTTCGCCTGGGACTCCTGGACGGTGCCGCCGGTCTGCTGATATCCACATCCAATTTTGTCGGTGTTTTTTATCGCTATATGATCATCAGGGATTTAGGCAAGAGCAATGAACCAACGCCGGGCATTGACATCCATCCGGAGGGTTGATATTGAAATTCGTTTATCAATCTGAGCTGACATCACGTGTTGAATCGAAGGACGGCATGCGGCTGGTTTTTCAACATCCGGACAATGGCGGCACGATATAACAAGGAACGGCTTCACGTGGCCAATGTTGAACGTATTAAAGGCGGTGGCATTGACCACCATAACATCAAAAAAATTCTGCTGATCCAATTTGGCGATCTCGGAGATGTGATTGTCACCTTCCCCTGTTTGCGGGCCCTGAAAGAAAATTTCCCTGAAGCACGTATCGTTCTGGCGGTGCATGAAAAAGCCAAAGATCTTGTCCAGGGTTGCCGTTGGTGCGATGACGTCCTGGCCGTTGAAACCCGGAATGATGGCTTCATAGAGCGTTTGAGCCGCAATGTGAATTTCGCCCGGCGCATCAGACGCCTGAAATTCGATTTGGTCTTCGACCTGCGAACCGGAGACCGCAGCGCTATCTTGAGCCTGCTGACCGGGGCCGGACAACGCGTCAGCTTCTACGGAATTTACAACACATTA
This sequence comes from Desulfobacteraceae bacterium, assembly GCA_050291625.1. Classification (GTDB taxonomy): domain Bacteria; phylum Desulfobacterota; class Desulfobacteria; order Desulfobacterales; family Desulfosarcinaceae; genus JARRKU01. Next base: position 65,275 of record JBNKKC010000133.1, on the reverse strand, counting down.
TGGCGTAACCGCATTTACTCTCATCTGGCGTCGCCGGACCGATCACCGGATCTTCACATGGTCGATTATTATTTAAGCCTGCTCAATGCCTATGGCATCGACACGACCGATCGGACCCCCACCTACACGGTGACGGAAGAACAAGCATCCGAGACACAAAAGCTGTTTCACTCCCTGGGTCTTGACACGGCCAGACCGATCATCGCCTACCACGCTTTTTCGCTATGGGAGTACAAAGGTTGGGACCTGGCCAAACATGCCGAGATCATTCAATGGATGGTGCACCGCTACAATGGGTCCGTTCTCCTGACCGGAACGAAAGCCCAATTTGAACAGGCCGAGATCATTCTCAAACAAAACAGGAGAGACGTCTATAATCTGGCGGGAAAGACATCCTTGAACCTGTTGCCGGCACTGCTGCGGCGCTGTCATCTATCCATGGGTGTCGATACAGCGGGCGGCCATATCGCTGCCGCTGTGGGAACACCAACGGTTACCATTTTCGGCCCGGGAAATTTCGCCAAGTGGGCCCCCTACGGGAGCCGCTCTAAAATCGTTCACAAAGGCTGGGACTGTGTCCCCTGTAATAAGATGGGATGCAATGGGAGCGGTAAAAGTCGATGCTTGATTGAATTGAGCGTATCGGAGGTCAAAGCGGACCTGGAAGACTTTCTCGATGACGTTCTGGCCTAATGATTAGATTCGATAGGCTTTATCGGATCAGGAAACGTTCGTATGGTTATGAAAGTGAAGAATGAGCATGGCGCCTTGGTTCGCTATATCGGTCTCAAAGATCATAAATTTCAAGAATTGGCCGATCTGATCGCACGCTGTCTGGCTGAAAAACCGTATGTCATCGTGTGCATCATGGGCAATAAAGGCGTCGGCAAAACAACTCTCGCCAAGTATATGCGCAAATTCGGATTCGGCCCGTTCCGTCCCAGGGATATCGCTGTTATCGATGATGACTGCATGAGCGTGGACGTCCTTGGTATCTTTCGACGAAAGTATGTGAACCCTTGCCGGGGGGTTGACGAACTTAGACCCTTTTTTAGATACTGCAAGAAAAAAAGGATTCGGTTTTACGTCAAATCCAATCCCGAATCCAGAATCACCCACGCCGATGTCTTGTTAAAAGTCGATATCGACGAACGCAGAAGAGAACAGCACCTGTACCAACGATACGATCGGAAAAGAGCCCGAGAGGTCATTGAGATGACAAGGTCCTACAGTCATCAACCGAAAATCTCTTATCTCTATGAAATGGCGGCCGAGATTGAGTAGACACATGATACAGGTAAAACATCGTCTGATGGATTATGGCAGCCGTCCACTCACCTGGATCCTGCTGCTGGTGATTTTCATTCGATTGTATGCCTGTTTGACCACATATATCGTCAATCCGGACGGGGTGCACTACATCTACCAGGCCCGTGCCATTTATTACGGACAGTGGAGCGAGTTGACGGCCTGCCATTTGAATTATATTTCCATGCTCCCGTTTTTCATTGCGAGCGCGTTCGCCCTTGTCAGGGATTGGATCATCGCGGGCCGAATGGTGACCTTTGTCTTCAGTACGGCCACCATGATACCGCTTTTTTTTATCTTAAAGCGCTTTCTCAATAAAACCGCATGCCACCTGACGATCCTGGTTTACGCATTTGTTCCGGTTCTGGTGAGTCGGACCGCCGATATCGTCAGGGGCCCCATCTTCTGGTTTTTTTTGTGCCTGGGCATGTTGTTTTTTATCCGCCAATGGGACAGCGAGAGCCAGGATCGGTACCGGAAAAATCTCGTGCTCAGCTGCCTGTGCTTTTTATTGGCCACCTGGACGCGGACGGAAGGCGCCTATGCCATCATCGTGTCATGGGCATACCTGCTGCTGGCCCGCAGCGACCATAAATGTCGCCGGGTCGTGTCATTTTCGATTCCGATTGCCCTGGTGATTGCAGCCGGGGCAACGGGTTTTGCATTGATCGATACATTGGACGGCCACCATTTGAGATTGGATAGGGTCGTTGTAGAAGTGACGCAGTTTATTCCGACCTACCAGGCCTTGAGGGGGCAGCTCAACGACCTGATATCACAAAATACGCTCTGGATGGCCGAATTCCTGCGCCATGTGCGCACGCTCGTATGGTTTATGCCGCTGAGCATCATTTTCAACTCAATATGGGAGAGTTTTTTCTACCCCTTCGCCCTGATCTATTTCATCGGATTGATCGGTATCCGGCGGCGCCTGCAGTCCAACCGGCATATCGCCTACTTCTTATGGTTGTCGATATTCGGCATCGCCGTCCTTTACATTCATCTACTGACAAAATGGCTTATCTTTCACCGCTTCATGGTCATATTGATCCTGCCCGGGTGCATCATCATCGGTTTTGGCATCGACAATATCATTCAGTACATCGAACGAAAATTCCGTTTGCGTCACGGTGTTGCGGCGGCCATAATGATCGGCTTGATCATATTGTGCGGTCTGCCCAAAAACCTGATTCCCAGAGAAAAAGACAAACATATCTATCAGCAGGCCGGACAGATCATTGCGCAACAAAAGCCGCCCGGACAGATCCGCCCGGTCATTGCATCCTATTCGACCGAGTACGTATGGGTGTTTTTCTACGGGCACCTGGATTATCCCGGACCGCTGTGTGCCCGGGATTATGGCGGAACCCTCCCCAAAAGCTATAAACGACTGCTGGCCAAGCTCAAACACACCGGCGGGCAATATGTGTTATACGAAGAGAAGAGTTGGCGGAAAGCGAAATTCGATTTGATGCAAACCCCGTATCAATCCGATTTCGATATATTGGGCCGCTGGCGGCATAGAGACATCGGGGACCTGATGCTGCTCAGGCTGAAGTAGAAACTACTTTAAATCGCGAGGAATTCGTCCATCAATTTATCTAGAATGACATCATCGTCCACCTGACGGGCGTGCTCTCTGAGCTGCTCCGCCGTTCTTTGCGGTTTTTCGATCAAGGTGTGGAGGCCGGCAAACGCCTGCCGTATGGCGGAGGCGGTCATCGGTGTCTTCAGAACAATACCGTTTTCTCCATGAATGACATGATCGACATAGCCGGTTTTATCGCTGACAAGGGCAGGAATCCCCATGGCATGGCCTTCGGCAGCAGCGCCGCCGAAAGGATCGTACTGTGACGGCAGTACAATAGCCCTGGCCAGCGCGGCGAAACGCCAGCCGTTGGTCTGCGGGCCCAAAAAATGAATCCGATCCCCAAGCCCCTTGTCAAAAGCCAGTTTCCGATAGCTCGCGGATCGGCCTTTGCCGATGATCACCAGATGGTAGTCGCGCGGCATATGGCCGAGCCCGCGGATGGCAATGTCAAGACCTTTCCGGGAAAAGCCGCTGCCTAAAAACAGCAGCATCTTCCATTCTGCCTGCAGCCGATGGCGCTCACACAATTCAACGGCGACAGAGCGGCGATTGTCAAACACCGGCCCCATCTCTTTCCAGCGGATGCCGCTGGGTACGACGAGCAGCTTCTCCTGCGGGACGTTGTAATCACGACGTATGTCATGCAACACCAGGTTAGAGTTGCAGCGCACCTTTTGAAGGTAAGGACTTTCAAAGCCTTTTTTCTCCAGATGAAGCATATAGCGATGGAACGGACTTATCCGGCGAAACATGGCTGTCATCCCCCGGTCATATCGACGACGGATCTCCAGAAACGTTTTGTGGGTCCCTCCCCCGGCATGCAGATGCGTAAAATCCACGACTTTATCCAATGAAAGAACGCAGGGTGTCCGGCGGCGGGATAGATAGCGCCGGACACCGCGATTGAAGCTCCAGACCTGCAACAGCCGATGGCCCCGGCCGATGCCGACCGGCACGATATCCAGATGCGGCCCGGCCAGGGGCCATTTCTGATTCGGCATGCTCAAAAGGGTGACCCGTACACCCTTGTTCAGCAGACCCTCGATCAGGCTGACGGTCACCCGCTCAACGCCGCCGGCGGGGGTGTAGGTCGATCGAATGACGATAATGTGTTTGTCGCTCATAAGACCTTGCCGATGATGCGCTCGAGCTGTTGCGCAATGAAGTGATGGAACGTATCGCCGTCGTCACCCCTGAACTCAATTTGAATGCCCAGCACAAGCAAAGGCAGCGGCAGCCGTATCGATGGCGGCAACCGTACGAAATCCTTGTCCGTCGTGACCAGACAATCACAGCCGCCGGCTCGTGCCGCCTCCGCAATGCGCTGCATATCGACCGGGCTATAGGAATGATGATCCTCAAATCCCAAATGGCCCGTCAATCCGCTAAACATCTTCTCAGCCGTATCTAAAAAAGAGCGATTACGGGCAAGACCGCAAAAAGCAAATGCGCGACGTCCGGTGAGAGAAAAAGCCGTATCGTCCAGCCCTTGGCTCAGATTGTGTTGGTCAGGCGAACGGTCCACAGGCAGTATGCCGCGAACCAACGGCTGGTGATGCGATTGAAACACCGGTCGGGGACGAACCATTGCAGCAATGTCCCGATAAACGCCTGTCTGTTGAGCGGGACAGCGTGTCAGAACGATGGCATGGGAGCGCCGCAGGGCCCGGACAGGTTCGCGCATCGGTCCTCGCGGCAGGACGAACGAGTTGCCAAAGGGCGCCCGTCCGTCCAGGAGCAATATATCAATATCGCGATGCAAACGTTGATGCTGAAATGCGTCATCCAGTACCAGGACATCGGGGCCGAATCGTTCGAGAGCCATCCTGCCGGCCTTGGTACGATCCGAGCCGACGATGACCGGAACGGCCGGCAGCAGATTGGCCATCAGATAGGGTTCGTCACCGGCATGCCGTGCATCGCACAGAATGGACCGGCCGTCGCTGACGACCGCCCCCTGTTTTTCGCAGCGCCCCTTGTAGCCACGGCTCAGAATGACCGGACGGTATCCCAGCGCTTGAATCAGTTTGGCCAGACGAACCGTCATCGGCGTTTTACCGGTTCCGCCGACGGTCAAATTTCCCACCGACAGAACCGCGCATGGTAGACGCCTTGAGGCAAGCAGCTGACGTTCATACAGCCTGTTTCTTGTTATCATGATCGATTTGTAAAGCCAGGAGACACCATGCAACAATGTCGCCAGCGAAAAAAACGGATGAGCGGTATCGCTGGTCATAACCGCTTCGACCCTGCTTCTGACATCATCGACAACGGTATGGCGTACCTTTGTCATGCGCGCCGCTCCCAGGCATCGTATGGCCGCTCCGGATTCAGCCCCAGGCATGCCAGTGTTCTTTGGACCGCTCCCTTATTGGATAAAAAAACCCCCTGGGCACGCCGGCCCATGCGCGCGGAAGACTCCGGATCGTCCAACAGCTCGAGCAGCAATGGACCAAGCGGTTCCCGCTCCGCCAATTGACGCGCTCCTCCGGCTCGTTTGAGCAGTTCGGCGATGTGATGGAAATCCCGCATATCCGGTCCGAATATCACGGGTTTAGCAAAAGCCGCCGGCTCCAGTGGATTATGACCGCCGTCACGGATCAGGCTGCCGCCGATAAATGCGATATCCGCCAGGTCATACAGTCGTTTGAGTGCACCGATAAAATCAACCACGATCACATCGGGTTTCCGAAGACCGCGCCCTTCGAGCATATAGGACAACAGGCAGCAGCTGCGGCCGGCTTTGTCACACATGTCCAGCACGCGTTTGCTGCGATCCGGATGTCTCGGCACCAGAACCAGCAACGGCGGCTCACGTTGTTCTTCAACCACCTTCAAGGCCGCTAAAAGTTGCGTTTCCTCTCCCTCATGGGTGCTGCCGGCGACGATCACCTGGCGGTGGTCCAAGGCGGCCAACAGCTCCGGCCAGTGATCGATGGCACGGCCGGAATCGGAGCCGTGTCCCTCGCTGTCAAATTTAATATTCCCGGTAACGGCCACCCGGCTGGAGTCAATACCGATCAGCTTCAGCCGCGTCAAATCCTGCCGGGTCTGAACACAGATCATCTCAAACGCACCAAGCAGAGTCCGCGCCGCCCACCTGAACTTCGAGAAGGTCCGAAACGCACTGTCTGACAGACGCATGTTCACCAGATAGACCGGTACACCGCGCCGGTGCATCGCGGTCAGGAAATTGGGCCAAATATCGGTCTCGATAAGGATAACCGCATCGGGATCGATGCGTCCGGCAATTATCTGAATGGAAACCAGCCAGTCCAATGGATAAAAAGCCAGATCGATTTGCCGATGGTTGAATGTTCGCTCGGCGGTCTTAAAACCGGTCAACGTGGAAGCCGAAAAGGTCAGATCGATATCGGGACAGGCGTCCAACAGCCCATTGACCAGTGCCTGTGATGCATGCACCTCGCCGACGGAGAGAGCGTGGACCCATAGCCGGTACCTGTTTGAGCCCCTGCGGCGCAAGTGTGGCCGGCCGGACGCAAACCCAAGCCGATTCAGCAGGGTCCGCCGGTGGCGGGGAGTCGCCATCACCCAGAAAAGCCAGATGGGTGCCAAAACCACGGCACCGATGGTCATGACGGCATTGAATAGCAGCCATACGGCCGTTTTGCCGGTACTCAGGCCACCTGGCTTGCCGGGATGCGTTGGGTCGGGGGTCAATTGTCAGTCACGCGATTCAATCAAAAGTTAATAAAAAGAGAATTTATCCTATGAGCCAGCACGTTGGATGTCAATAAAACTCTGAGTTAGTTCAAGAAACTTAACCTTGACAGAGTATGACAAATGGGGTACCAAAAGCTGTTTTATGACAGTCAACGATTGAACCGACGGGTGCGATGCATCTAATGTGGCATCGAGCAACCCGTTTTTTCATATAGAGGCATACGATAGAGGCATACGATGGGGCGAGACAAATCTACAGATCTGATCGGACAGCGCAGGCAGAAAATTCAGGATTTGCGTGCCGAGGGTATCAACCCGTTTCCGAACAACATTACGGTTGCAAACAATGTCGCTGAAATCAGGCAATACATCGATACGGTTGGCAAAGAGAGCCCGGACGATCGGACTTTCAGCGTTGCGGGCCGCATGATGGCCATCAACCGCTTCGGCAAATCGGCCTTTATCCGCTTTAAAGATCGAACCGGCCAATTGCAGGCATATATTCGCAGGGATAAAGTCGGTGCCGATGCTTACGACCTGTTTAAGAAACTGGACATCGGTGATTTCGTCGCGCTTGAAGGCCAGCTGTTTCAAACCAAGACCGGCGAGTGGACCTTGATGGCCGTGTCGTTGAAGCTGGCAAGCAAATCGACGCGCCCTCTGCCTGAAAAGTTTCACGGACTCAAAGATCCCGAAAAGCGATACCGCCAGCGATACGTGGATCTGATAATGAATGATCATGTGCGACAGATTTTTATCGCCCGCAGCCGTATCATTCAAGCCATTCGCGAGTTTTTTTTGAAGCGCGACTTTTTGGAAGTCGAAACACCCATGATGCAGCCGATTGCAGGCGGTGCGGAGGCGACCCCATTTGTCACCTACCACAATGCATTGAGCATGGAGTTGTATCTGCGGATTGCACCGGAACTGTATCTCAAACGACTCGTGGTGGGCGGATTTGAACGGGTTTTCGAGATCAATCGCAATTTCCGAAACGAAGGTGTCTCCACCCAGCATAACCCGGAGTTCACCATGTTGGAATTCTACCAGGCCTATGCCTCATACGACGATTTGATGGATTTGACCGAATTGTTGTTTTCAGATGTTGCACGACATGTGAACGGTACCACCACGTTGACCTATCAGGGCCAACAAATCGATCTGCAGGGTCCCTGGCGCCGACTGAGGCTGAGCGACGCATTGGAGCAGATCGGCGGTTTTAAAAAAGAGCTGCTCACGGACAGACAGGCCCTGATCGATTTCGCAGCCGACAAGGGTGTCCAACTCACGAAAACCAAACGGATTGGAAAAATCATTACCAAACTGTTCGACGCCCTGGTCGAGCCGCAATTGATCCAACCAACCTTCATTACCGGATACCCGGCAGAGGTATCCCCCCTATCACGCAGAAGCGATTCAGAACCCGACATTACGGAACGATTCGAGTTGTTTATCGCCGGTTGTGAAATCGCCAACGGTTTCTCAGAGCTGAATGATCCCGAGGATCAGCGAGGTCGTTTCCAGCAGCAGGTTACCGACCGCGAAGAAGGAGATCAGGAAGCGCACCAGATGGATGATAACTATATCGAAGCTCTTGAGTACGGCATGCCGCCCACGGCAGGCGAAGGCATCGGTATTGATCGCCTCACCATGCTGCTGACCGACGCACCATCCATTCGGGAAGTCATATTTTTCCCGCATATGAAGGCCAAAAGCCAATAGTCGGATTGTTGCTGGATGCACTAGGACGGTCGATGTTCAATGGGCCGCGAAAAAGGTGATGATGTCATTCGAACTTTTCATAAGCCGGCGGTATTTCAAATCAAAGCCTAAACAAACCATTATTGCCTTGATCACGCTGCTTTCGATTGCCGGCGTCACCATCGGCGTCACGGCCCTGATCGTTGTCATCGCCGTCATGGAAGGATTTGAAAACGATCTGAAAACACGGATCATGGGAATCGAACCCCATTTGCTCATTCAAAAGAATGGGAACGCGTTTTCGGAATATGATGATGTCGTCGATGCCGCCAAGCAACTACCGGGTGTTCTGGCCGCATGGCCGGTGGTTGAATTACAGGTGATGCTCAAGTCATCGACGCGCGCAACCGGCGCCGTGATCAAAGGAGTCGATCCACAAGGAGCGGCCTCAGGGTTGCCGATTGAAAGCCTGTCCATGCTGGTCGAGTCGCCGCTGAAGCCGGTCGACCAAAAACAAGCCCTCCATTTTCCTCCAATCATCATCGGACGTGATCTGGCACGCAAACTCGGATTGATACTGGGCGATACGCTCTTTGTCATTTCACCGCGCGGAACCCTCGCGCCTGTCGGCTTTGTTCCCTTTATGAAGCGTTTTGCTGTTGCAGGTTTTTTTGAAACCGGTATGTATGCCTATGATGGCAGCCTGGCATTCATGCGCCTTATCGATGCGCAGTCGCTCTCCCAGAAATCGCGCACGGCAAGCGCAGTGGAACTGCGGGTCGACCATATTTTTGACACGGCGGCGACAGGAAAACAACTCATTTCAAAACTGGGAACCGAATACCGGTACCGGGACTGGATGCAGCTGAACCGCAACCTGTTCTCGGCTTTGAAACTGGAAAAGGCCGCCATGTTTATTACTCTGACATTGATCATACTGGTGGCGACGTTCAGCATTACCAGTTCACTGGTGATGCTGGTAATGGAAAAAACGAAGGATATCGCCATTCTGCGAACGATGGGCGCCACCGGCGGTCGAATTAAAAAGGTCTTTGTAATGCAGGGCATGTTCATTGGGTTGATCGGAACAACGGCCGGGGTCGCCATCGGGGCGGCCTTGTGCGCGCTTCAGTCCCGCTACCAGTTGATCCGCCTTCCGGGAGATGTTTATTACATCACCGCTCTTCCGGTGGATCTCAGGATCGCGGATATCTCCGTCGTTGCTCTGGCCGCCATCGCCATCTGTTTTTTGGCGACACTGTACCCGGCACACCAGGCTGCACGACTCGACCCGGTGGAGGCGATTCGCTATGGTTGATCAGCACCCAGGGGTTCCCCCGTCAAATGAGTTGCTGCGGGCGGTCGGATTGCACAAAAGCTTCCACAATGGTAAACAACCGATTCCGGTCCTGCAGAATCTAAATCTGGTGCTGCACCAGGGCGAAACGCTCGCTGTTGTCGGCGCTTCGGGCATCGGGAAATCGACGTTGCTGCATTTGCTGGGTACGCTGGATCGGCCGGACTCCGGGGAGCTGTTTTACCGCCAGGAGGATGTCCTGAAATACAGTGATCAGCGTCTGGCACAATTCAGAAACCAGACCATGGGTTTTGTCTTTCAGTTTCATCATCTGCTCCCGGAATTTACCGCTTTGGAGAATTCGATGATGCCGGCCCTGATCCAGGGCATGGAAAACCGGGAGGCCGCCCGCAAGGCGGAATCGATTCTGGTGCGTGTCGGGCTCAAGGACCGATTGCACCATAAGGCGACGGCGCTATCCGGCGGCGAACAACAGCGTGTGGCCCTGGCCCGGGCGCTGACGCTGAAACCGGCGCTTTTGCTGGCGGACGAACCCACAGGCAATCTGGACAAAGGCAACAGTGAACAGATCCATCAGCTTCTGCTTGAATTGAATAGGGAAATGGGAATGGCCATGGTTGTGGTGACTCACAATATGGAGTTGGCGTCATTTATGTCGAAGCAGGCCACTCTCACGGAAGGCCGGCTTCAATATCTCCGGTAGAGGATGCTCAGAGTGCAACGATATGTCAAAACGTGCTGCAGATTCATGCCATCTCAACTGAAAAAGTGTTGCGGTCTCGTCATCCTGATAGGATGGGTGGCTCTATTTGCATGGTTCGGACGTGTGACGGCTGCATCAATAAACGTCCTGGTGTTTCCGTTCGACGTTCTGGCGCAGCAGAATCTGGATTATCTGCGGACCCAGATCGGTACCGTTTTGGCCGGACACCTGAAGAGCGACGGTGCGGCGATTATTGAACTGTCTGAATCGGACCGCCGGGAGCTCATGCAAAAACCGCGGGATCTGAGAGGCCTGCGCGAAATCGGCCGGCGTTACGGGGCCGACCGCATCATCTGGGGAAGCTTCACTCAGATCGGCAATGGTTTCAGCCTGGATGCACGTCTGGGTGACGTGCAGGGGAACAAGCCGGCGGAGGTATTCAATTCTCAGGGACGCGATCTTGAAAACCTGGTCACTGTATTAAGAGACATGTCCGGCAAGATGGGGCGGCAGATTTTCCACCGCCAGCTCATTGAAAAAATAGATATAGCGGGCAACAGGCGCATCGAGGCTGATGCGATTCTGCGGGTGATCGAATCCAAAACCGGAAGTGTCTATCTGGATGCGGTTGTGTCCAAGGATATCCGTGCCATTTTTGCCATGGGATACTTTGACGATGTCCAGGCAGAGACCCAACCGTTCAACGGCGGAAAGCGCATTATTTTCGATGTCAAGGAAAAGCCCACCATCAGGTACATCGATTTTAAGGGCAATTATCTGTTTGATGACGAGGAGGTGCAGGAATCGCTGACCATCAGCACGGGATCGATCCTTAATATTTTTAAAATCCGCAACAACATCGAACTGATCGAATCGATGTACCGGGAAAAAAACTATCACAGTGTCAAGGTCGACTATGAAATCAAGCCTCTTGATAACAATCAGGCGGACCTCAAGTTCATTATAGACGAAGGCGACAAATTGTACGTGACCTCAATCAAATTTGAGGGAAACAAGGCGTTTGACGAGGATGAACTGAAAGATGCCATTGAGACGTCTGAGAAAGGATTTTTCTTCTGGCTCACCTCTTCCGGCGATTATGATCGTTCCCAGGCGGACCAGGATGCCAATCGATTGAGCACCTTCTATCTCAACCAAGGATATATCCACGCACGGGTCGGAGAACCGCAGGTCGATTTTACCGAAGAGGGAATCCATATCGTATTCAAGATCGAGGAAGGGCGTCGCTATAAAGTCGGATCGGTTCAACTGCAGGGCGATTTAATAATGGAAAAGGATCTGCTCCTGGAGAAACTGAGCATCGGGAAAGAGACCTATTACAATCGCGAAAAAATTCGCCAGGATGTGATTTTGCTCGGAGACGTTTACGGAGAACAGGGCTACGCCCATGCGGACATCCGCCCGACCACCCGTGAAGACGATGAGGCATTGCTGGTGGACATCACGTTTACCATAGACAAACGCCAACAGGTCTATTTTGAAAATATCCTGATAAGCGGCAACACGCGAACGAGGGACAAGGTCATCCGTCGCGAGTTGTGGGTCCACGAGCAGGAGCTATTCAACAGCAAGGCGCTCAAACGCAGTGTACGCAACCTCTATCGCTTGGATTACTTTGAGGACATCAAAGTCAACACCCTTAAAGGCAGTGATGACGACAAGATGGTCTTGAAGATTGATGTAACGGAAAAGTCAACCAGCATGTTTCAGTTCGGCGCAGGCTACAGCAGCGAGGAAAACCTTTTTCTGACCGCTTCGGTCGATCAGCGAAACTTTCTGGGCCGCAGCCAGAAGCTGAAATTGCAGGGACAGCTCGGTGGTTCAACGACGCAATATACGTTGTCGTTCACCGAACCGTGGCTTTTCGACATCCCCCTGTCCAGTACCGTCAACATCTATGACCAGAACAAGGATTTTCAGGACGAATACGACCGCCATACGGTTGGCGGCGGCATCGGTTTCAGCTACCCGGTCTACGACCACACCAGGATCTACTGGAATTACTCTTACGGGGTGAGCGATATCGAAATCGTGGATGAAGACCTGGCTCCGGATTCGATCATCGAACTGGAAGGCCGAAACGTCACGAGCAGTGTCGGAATTTCCCTGGGATGGGACTCCCGGGATCGGATTTTCAATCCCACTGAAGGGTCAAAGCACAGCATATCGTTCGAATATGCCGGACTCGGCGGCAATATCGGCTTCAACAAAATCATTGCCGAAAGCGGCTGGTACATCCCATTGTTTTGGGACTTAGTGGGCCTGGTGCACGGCAGAGCCGGATACGTCTATCAGAATGACGACGACAAGTCCCTGCCGGATTACGAGCGATTCTATTTGGGCGGCATCAATTCCTTGCGCGGATTCAAGCATCGGGGCATTTATATCAGCGACACCGAAATCGAGCCCATCGGGCCGGATTGGGCCGACGAGGCCACCACGTGGGAGGTGGATAAAAAACGCGGCGGCGAGCGAATGGTGCAGTTCAACTTTGAACTTATTTTCCCCATAGCCAAGGAAGTTGGGTTTATGGGACTTGTTTTTTACGATACCGGCAATGTATATGATGACCAAATTGATTTAAACGACATGCGCGCTACCTATGGTGGTGGATTCCGCTGGTTTTCACCCCTTGCTCCGATCCGGCTTGAATATGGCCGAATTATCGATCCGAGAGACGGTGAAGATACGAACGGTCGATGGGAGTTTACACTTGGGGGCGCCTTTTAAGGCCGCACCGGGGTGACCGAAACATGACTCGGAGGCCGGAGCGACGATATGCAGCGCTATTGATCGTAGCGCGAATGAGTATAGATCATCCTCACGATGATCGAAAACCAAGGGAGGTAACATGCCAATCCGTAAATTAATCCTAATCCTCGTTGTGGGAGCTCTATCTTTGACCCTCGGAAGCCCGAATGGATTCTGCGCAGATGTTGCCAAAATCGGCACAATCAACTCGCAACAGATTGTAGACAAATCCGCGGCCGGAAAGGCAGCATCCGACAAAATGCAGCGCGAAGGTAAAAAAATGGAGGCCGATCTGAGCCAACTCAGTGATGAAATAAAATCACTGAAGCAGGTTGTCGACCAGGAAGAAAATACCGGCGTTCTGACCAAAGCCGCTATAGAAGAAAAAAAATGGGAACTGGGCCGTAAAATGGAGGAGCTCAAAGCCCTTAAAAAACGATATGACCGCAAGCTTCAACAAATGCAGATGCAATTGATCAACGAACTTCGCAAAGATGTCGCGCAAATTATAACCGACTATGGAAAAAAGGAAGGCTATCTGCTGATTGTTGAAAATATCAGCGTTCTGTATGCGCCGGAGTCATTGGACATCACCGATAAAATCATTCAGATTTACAACAAGCAATACGCGCAGAAAAACAAATAAAATTGATAACGCCAAAACGACCCGACGGTCCGCTCAAATGACAGAGACAGTCGTCGTCACAGGAGAACGAGCCATGGAGACCCCCTTGGATATTCGAAAAATCATGAGCTATTTGCCGCATCGTTATCCTTTTATACTCGTCGATCGTATCCTGGAACTGGTCCCCGCAAAATCCGTTACAGGCCTGAAGAATGTTACGATCAACGAACCGTTTTTCCAGGGTCATTTCCCCAAGGCCCCCATCATGCCGGGTGTCTTGATACTGGAAGCCATGGCTCAGGTGGGTGGTGTGCTGGCGATAGCCTCCCTGCCCAAGGGCGATGAAGGCGCGCTGATGTACTTCATGGGTTTGGACCAGGTCAAGTTCAGAAAACCGGTGGTCCCGGGTGATCAATTGATAATGGAATTGGAAGTGCTCAAACAGCGGGCAAAAATAATGAAGCTGTCGGGCGTGGCCAAAGTCGATGATCAGGTTGTTGCACAGGCTCAGTTAATGGCCACCTTAGAGGTTTAAGATGATTCATCCTACTGCTATTGTAAGCCCCAAAACAAAAATCGACAAAGAGGTCACCATCGGTCCCTATGCGATCATCGGCGACCATGTCAACATCGGTTCGGGCACGAAGATCGGTCCGCATGCCGTTATCGATCCCTATGTGGAAATCGGTAGTGAATGCCAAATCTATCAGTTCGCCTCGGTGGGGGCCGTTCCCCAATCGCTGAAATTCCAAGGCGAAGAGACCTGGACCAAGATCGGGAGCCGGTGCGTTATTCGCGAGTTTGTCACCATCAACCGTGGAACCGCTGATGGCGGCGGCGTTACCCGGATCGGAGACAATTGCCTGCTGATGGCCTATGTGCATATTGCCCATGACTGCAGTCTGGGCGACAATGTGGTCATGGCCAATAATGCGACACTGGCCGGCCATGTCACCATCGGGAACCATGCCACGGTCGGTGGTCTTTCGGCCATCCACCAATTCGTCCGGATCGGCGATTTTGCCTTTTTGGGCGGCAAATCGGTTGTGGTAAAGGATATCATGCCTTACGTGCTCGCTTCGGGCGATCGCGCCAAGCTGCATGGCTTGAACCAGGTGGGATTGAAACGTCAAGGGTTTACGCCAGAAGCTTTAAAACAGTTGAAAAAGACATATCGTCTGATCTTTCGCATCGGGCTGACGCTGAACGAAGCGATCGAGCGGGTTGCGGCCGAAGTGGAGCCCATCCCTGAAGTCAAGACGTTTATTGAGTTTATCAAGTCATCGGAGCGCGGCATTACCCGTTGATCATAGACGTTCAGAGAATGTTTTTGGACTGCGTTATCGGTCGTCGCGGTATTGGTAATACAGCTTCCTCCCTCTGGCCTTGCCAAAAACATTCTCTGAACGTCTTTGGAACAATCGAGTCTGGGCAGATGCAAGCAAAGAAAACCATCGTTATGGTCGCCGGCGAGGCCTCGGGCGACTTACATGGGGCGCATGTCATACAATCCCTTCGGAAACGGCATGATGACATACGTGTGTGTGGAGCCGGCGGCAGCGCCATGCGGGCGGCAGGCGCCGAATTGATCGTGGATGCGAATGAATTGTCGGTCATGGGCTTTACGGCCATTTTTTCCAAAGCACCGCAAATCCTCAAAGCCGTAGCAAAACTGAAAAAGCTGATGACCAGCCTGAAACCCGACCTGGTCGTTCTGATCGATTTTCCCGATTTCAATATTCATTTGGCAGCCAGTGCCAAAAAAGCCGGCATCCCGGTACTGTATTACATCGGCCCGACGATCTGGGCTTGGCGCCCGAACCGCATTATCAAGCTCAAAGAGCGTGTGGACCACATGGCCGTCATTCTGCCGTTTGAAGAATCGATCTATAGACAGCACAATGTGCCGGTGAGCTTTGTCGGACATCCGCTCCTGGACAATTTGGAGCCGACGGGAGGGTCCGCAGGGCTCCCGACCGCCAATCCGAACATGCAGGAACCGACCCTGGCATTGATGCCCGGATCCCGGCATGATGAAGTCCGGCGCCTGCTGCCCACGATGCTTGAGGCCGCCCGGATACTGCAGCACGCCAACGACCGAATCCGCATACTGGTGTCTTGCGCACCATCGATAGACAACGCCTTGATCGACGACATCATCGAACAGCACGATGTGGTCAATGTTCAGACGACGCAAGAGAAAGCCGGGCGGGTATTTGCAGAGAGCTGTCTCTCCATTGTGGCTTCGGGCACGGTGAGTCTGGAGGCGGCCATCTATGCCATGCCGGCCATCATCATCTATGCTGTCTCGGAGTTGAATTACCGATTGGGGAAAATGCTGGTGAAAGTGCCTCATATCGGCATGGCGAATCTGATCGCCGGAAAACGGGTGCTGCCGGAACTTGTCCAGAGCGAAGCAACCGCCGAGAATATCGCCCGCATTGCCGGGAATCTACTGGCCGACCATGATGCCTATCACAACATGAAAAACGAATTGAAACATATCAGTCGACTGCTCGGCAAACCCGGGGCGTCGGATCGGGTTGCCGAAATCGCCTGCCGTCTGATGGGGTGTGACTGTGCTATTTAAAAAGGATTCGGACGCCGTCGGTTTGAAATGGAAAATCATCGGTCTGGTCTGCAAGCTGTTTATCGATTTTCTTTTTCTGTTCTCCCGCGTGGAGACACGCGGCTTTGAGAAGGTAGCCGATATCGTGGCCGGCCGGCGGTTTATTTTCGCCATATGGCATTCTCGAATGCTGCTGCCGGCCTTCATGTATCGCCATATCAATGCCTCTATCCTGGTCAGCAACTCGGCGGACGGAGAGATTGTCGCCCAGATGCTTCACAGCTACGGCCATCAGACCATCCGTGGTTCGACCGGAAAGCATGGACTGCGTGCTCTAATGCTTCAGGTTGCCGATATGCGCAGGCATGGGCGGCCGGGTGTCGTCACACCGGATGGTCCACAGGGACCACGTCACCGAGTTCATCCCGGCGTTGTGCTGTTAGCCCAGAAAACGGGTTTTCCGATTATTCCGCTGGCGTATGGCGCAAAAAAGCGAAAAGTCTTCAAGAGTTGGGATCGATTTGTTCTGCCGCTTCCCTGGACCCATTGCGCCATGGTATATGGAAATCCCATATCGGTGCCCGACACCTTCGGATCCGATGAAAAGACATTGGCGGTATATATAACAAAAGTGGAAAACGAACTGAACCGGGTGACGGCCGAGGCGGACGCCATGTTCGGTCATCGCTTCGAGGTGTAATCCTATCGTTGCATAAAAAAAACGGCAACCGAAATAAAGAGTACTCAGCCAATGGTGCAGCAGAACTTTCGTCTCTCCATCGTTATTCCCGCCTACAATGAGCAGGATCGCATTGTTCCGACCCTGAGGGAAACCATCGCCTATCTGAAACGACAGCGCTTTGCAAGCGAAGTCCTGGTCGTCAGTGACGGCAGCAGCGATCAAACGGCTCAGGTCGCGCGGGATTTTCCGGTACCGGACAATGTCCATCTGCACGCATTGGAATATCATCCGAACCGCGGAAAAGGATACGCGGTTAAAACCGGCATGCTCAAAGCGCTGGGCGACATTATCATGTTTATGGACGCCGATTATGCGGTGCCCATTCATTATGTGGAAAAAGGCATGGCATTGATCGATGAAGGCCACGACGTCGCCATAGCCTCACGTGCCGTAAGCGGCGCTCATATCACGGTACGCCAAAATATCTTACGAACACTTTCGGCAAGGCTCTACACCTGGATTCAAAACAGCTACCTGGGAGTCGGCTATCCGGACACGCAATGCGGGTTCAAGTTGTTCACTCACGATGCCGCCCGGACGTTGTTTCGTCGACAACGGCTGGATAGCGTTATTTTTGATCCCGAGGTTTTATGGCTGGCCAACAAGGCCGGAATGACGGTTGGTCAATTTCCAGTTGAATGGACGCATATTGCGGATTCACGAATTCAATACGATTCGCTCGGTAAGTCGCTGTTCGTTTTTCAAGAACTTTTTCGAATCAAGCGTCTTCACACCAAATCAGCCCAAGACGCCGAATAGACGACTTGGGCCGAATGATCCATTCAATCGATTTGGATCGCAGGCTGCGACCGGTGACTATCGTTTGGCGTTCGATCGCCGTTCAATCACACCGCAGACAACGCCACCGATGGCCACCAGAAGCATCAGTACCAGCGAATGGGATTTCTGGGATTCGATATTGCGCAATGCGGCAGAGACAAAACAGGCCGTTTGATCGGTATAAGTGGAAGATGAGCCGTTGGATAACATTCTTTCATAGCCCAGCCCGGACGGATCGACAATCACACCGTTGCGGACACCGTCTTGATCACCGGCCCCGCCATCTTCCAGTAGAATCGTCATGGTTTTCCGGTCTTCACTGAAGGTGACGTTCGGATAGGTCTGCCAGCCCTCATCCGAGTTGAATTTATACCACTCGGCATTTTCCGGTGCCGGCTGACTGAAAAGCACCGACATGCTCACGGTTGTCACGCCCGGTTCAAGCAACAGCTTGAAACTGATCAATCCGGTCATGTACTGGGGTTGTGTCGAAGCCAATCCCAATCCGTTCAAGGTCAACGCTCTCATGGCAACAACCTGTGCATCACCACTGACCTGTTTCAAGGCGACATACGGATTGTAGTGATCATCGGTACTCACACACATCAGGCCGCCTTGAAGAGCATCGGGCGTCCCATCGCCATCCAGATCGACCCCCAGACCGACCTCCTGGGTATCCAGCAGGCCGTTGCTATCGGCATCACCGGCTTCCATTGCATCGTGGGTGGTAAAGGTGCGAACGAGGGACCAATCGGAATGCCCGTTGCGGCTGTCGATGAATCGGGCACGCCAGAAGTATGTCGTATCAGTATCGAGGATCAGTTCCGGAACATCAAGCGATGTCAGACGGTCTTTCGAAAGGGTCAGATCCAGAACCAGCATTGAAAAATCGGAATCCAACGCAATTTGAAAGCGTGTACGGGCGTGCGCATCCCCATCCGGATCAACGTAGTTCAATGTCGCTAAAGAAGGCGTCAGGCCAACGATTGCCGCATCGGCCGGTTCAGACAATTCCGGTGTTAATGGAGATTGATTGCCCGGTACCTGCGAAGGATCGCTTCCATTTTCAAACTCATCAATGTTGCTGATGCCATCTCCATCAAGATCTTCCAGCGAATCGTCTCTCAATGGATCCAATCCGTTTTCAGTTTCCCAGGAATCAGGCATGCCGTCGTCATCGTCATCGAGATCTGCATTGTTGCCCGTCCCATCCTCATCCGTATCGATCCACTCATTCGGATCGTTGGGAAATGCATCCAATTCATCCACCACTCCGTCACCGTCGCTGTCGGGGGAAGAATTGGAATCATCGGAGAAAAATTCGATTTCATTTGAATCGGCGCTTTCGGCAACGTCATTGTATGCCCGAACGACGAAGAAGTAGGTGACGCCGTCTTGAAGGTTCTGCACCGTAAAGGACGTATCCGATCCGGAATAGATCCAATTGGAATAGTTATATGCTTTACCCCCGGTCCTCTGGAATAGACGATAATATCGTGCGTTGGAATCTGTTTTTGTCCACTCCAGAGTGGCTGTCGCTGCCGAAGCGGCAACTGGAAAAGCAACCAACAGACAATAGGAAAGGATGGAAAGGATTTTGCCTGAACGAATAAGTAAATTTTGCATTTAGCCCATCTCCTGATGAAACATTCGCCTAGCAGATGGCGTTCATCAAGAGATGTCGCCCCCGCTGGCAACCCTGCCGCCATATCCTTTGAGGACTTAGGCCGTTGGCTTTGCGTCTCATTCTTTCGAATGATTTGCCTTTTACAGACTCAGGGAACAAAATAACGAACTCAGCAATTAGTCTGCAAATTATGTGCCAGTAGATAATTTCTTTGATTATGGATATCGGTCACTGGATGGGAGACTTAAGAATAAAATAGAAAAAAAGATAAATATGCACTAAAAATATTGCCGGGAAAATCCCCGGCTATTTGCTGCACGTGAGCTTCATTTGTGGATAATAGATGACACGACCCGTGCATTTTTATATACATCTAATCCTGAACAGGCGGGCTTTGCGTATCACGGATCGGGCTCACTGGAGCGCAAGGGGTCGGCTTGATGTGAGACCCGGATATCTCCTTTTTTTGTGGGTACCCAGCGCAAACCGCCTTTAAACCCGTAGCAACGATAAAGGTAGAAGGTTTTCAACGGTGCCGGGTGGCTATCGACTGGAGGAACCGTGTCCCGGGCATAGAGGTGGTTTGGTATGGGCGGATCGACGCGCTCAAAAACCAGCAGTAATCGATTCCTTCTGTTGGGATTCTCAATGACGCCGATGGCATCCATGCCGATGAGGTCCTCATCCTGCCACCAATAGTCATAGACGTTGGGCCGGCTCCATCGATTGATGGAAACGGTCTGGGGCTGCCCCGGCATATAGAATGCCATTATGCTGGCCAACTGATAGCCAACGCTGAAGATGAAGGTATTCGAAGATGCGGGCATGGTTTGCCGTAAATCCTCAACTTTCCGGCCCAGCTTGTCCCAGCCTTTAATCTCATATGCCGTGCGGTCGATGTTGGCGGGAATGGGCAGAAAGTGCCAGACGGTATGGATGAGAACCGCAGCTGTCAGCAGATAGGAGCTTGCGACGGTCCAGCGCCATAGCGGCCGGATATGTTTCTTCCGACGGCCGTTCATGTCGCTGCTGCTGTTCAGCCATAACCCTGTGGACAATACGGCTGCGGTAGTGTAACCGGCGCAGGGCCAGTTGGGATAAACACGTGTATGCAAACTCAGTAAGGCAAAACTGATGACAATCAGAAATGATGTAAAAAACAGAAACAAATAAATCCAATGGTCGTCGGATGAGCGCCGCCGCAATACCCACCACCAGCTGCCGCAGACAAGGATAAACACCAGCGGCGACAGCAGGCCGGCTTGCGAGGCGATATACTCGGCAAGGTAATTCAGATGCAGCGAAAAGCTTTCATTTGCCCCGCCCAGATATGCCACATGTCGTAGAGAGTTCCAATGGTTGGCCGTATTCCAGGCAATGACGGGCGCAAATAACAGCAGACCGACGGCGCAACCAGTATAGGGTTTGAAGGAAACCAGTCTCCGGCGATGATTTGGAGAGCACAATGCATAAAAAAAGATACAGGCCAGGATGATAACCATGGAGTATTTGCTCAACAGGCCCAGACCAAACCATACGCCCCCCAGCAACCACTGGCGCCATTGGTTATCCTCAAAACCGCGGGCGGTGTGATAACTGGTAGCTGCCCATGCGGCACCCTTTAATCCGTCGGCGGTCGCCAGCAATCCACCAACGTTGAAAGCGAATACGGATTGGATCAATACTGCGCTGTGCCAGGCGATTCTGGGACCGAACCACCTGCGCGCGATCAGCGCCGCATATACGGATGCAACCGCCATGGCCACAATGGAGGGTAGCCGAACCCCCAGCTCGGTGTGGCCGAACAGCCTGGTCGTCATGTTTATGGCCCAGGCAATCAGGGGCGCCTGATCATGATACCCCCATGCCAGGTGTCTGGCCCATTGCCAATAATTGGCTTCATCCGGTGTCAGCAGAAACAATCGTGAAAAGAGAATTCGGCCTGAACTGCACAATGCGATCAGCAGCCACGTCATTCGCATATAGCTTTTGTCGTTGCAGTCAATCATGAGCCAAGCCTTACCGGCAGCACTCATAAAAGTCAAGTGACCTTAAAAACGATTAACCGTTGGCGTCTTCGGGTTTTGTTTTTCGAAGAGAGAATGAAACGGTGGTTCCCGAGTTCGGTCTGGTGGATACATCCAGCCGGCTGCTATAGGCTTCGAGGATGCGATGTACGATGGATAGTCCTAGGCCGGTACCTTCCGGCTTGGTGGTATAGAACGGATCGAATATGGTCTGGACAACGTCGTTCGGGATCCCGCAGCCGTTATCTCTTATCTCGATGTTGACCATTTTATGCTTGACGTCATTAACCTTTATCTCAATATGACCGCCATCGTCGATCGCCTGCACGGCGTTGAGCAGCAGGTTCCAAAGGACCTGTCGCAGGTGAGTGGGATCCATGACAACCCAGGCATCGGTCTCAAGCTCGCTGCTGAGACGGTATGTCTTTTCCTGGGTAGCGTCCTTTTCCAGCATGGCAGTAATGTCTTCGATGGCGTTTTTAAGATTAATCATTTCCGGTTTTCCGGCAGGAGGCCTTGCAAAGAACAGAAAATCGTTGACCAACGTGCTCAAACGGTCCGTCTCTCTTAAAATAATGTCCATGAGACGCTCATGATCGGAATCGTACCGCAGGTCCTCTTTCAGCACCTGGATGCAGCCCACCAAAGAAGCCAGGGGGTTTTTTATCTCATGGGCCAGACCGGCCGCCATTTCCCCCATGTACGCCATTTTCTCGACGCGCTTGACATGGCTTTCAAGTGTCTGTAACTCCTTCTGGGATTTTCGTGTCTGCTCGGTGAGTATCCCGCTCAAAATGGCCACCGCAAAACAGGCCGCTAAGGTAATCAGGATTTTGTAAGTGACCTGGGCGAAATCGTAGTTCTTCATGGTCAGCCCTTGTTCAACACCGATGACCGGGAGCGCACCAACGTATTGCATCAGGATCACTATCGCATAGAGCAGCCAACACATCGAGGCAAAGACGATGCCGCCCCTTAGATAAAGAATCATGCTCGCATAAATGATGACGACAAGGTAAAGAAATGAAAAAAAGCTGAAAAACCCGCCAGTTATGTAAACGATGAGCGTTACGATAAACGCATCGACACTGATCTGCAAATATCCGAAAAGGGGTAGATCTTTGATGCGCCTGGAGATCAGCGCATAGAAGACAGAAAGAAAGAAGATGATCGCTATCAGCAGATAGAGTATGGTAAACCAAGGCTTAAGGCGTGAATCATCGGTCTGAAACTGGAGCAGCAATGTCGATCCGAACAGGAAGGCTGTAAATACAACCCGAATGAGCATCAACCACTTCAGCTTCGGATAGATGTCGTCGCCTTCATCCTGCGGATGCAACCAGTTTGCCAGCGCAAGCCACATACGTTTCACGCTAAGATTCTGAACATGCTGATTTGACAGTATCCATGGACTGACTATCCTTGTATTGCGCCGGCCATTTTGAATATTGGCAGATACATCGCAACGATCAGACCACCCACGACGACACCTAAAAAGACAATCATCGCCGGTTCAATCATTGCAGTGAGGTTCTCCACGGCCTGGTCCACCTCTTCATCATAAAAATCGGCGATTTTTTCAAGCATTGCATCCAGGGCACCGGTGGATTCGCCGACGGCGATCATTTGGCACACCATAGCCGGAAAAACACCGCTGTGCTGCAATGGATCGGCCATCGTACGACCTTCTGATATGCCGCTTCGAACACTGTAAATAGCATTTTCTACAACACGGTTGCCGGACGTCTTTGCAACAATATCAAGGGCCTCCAGAATGGCGACGCCGCTGGACAGCATCGTTCCCATGGTTCGCGTGAATTTTGCCACGGCAACTTTTCGAAGAAGAATTCCAATAACCGGCATCTTCAGCATCACCGCATCGACGGTCAAACGGCCTTTGTCGGTGCTGTAGTATTTTTTAAAAACAATGGCGAACAGGATTAGTCCGATGATCATCCAATGGATTTTCGACTTAACGAAATCACTCATCGCGATCACAATCTGCGTCGGCGCCGGCAGGCCGGTACCGAACTCGGCAAACATCTCTTGGAAGACAGGGATAACGAAAACCAGAATGACGGCAACGACAATCACCGCCACGGCGATGGTTATCGCAGGATATACCATCGCGCCCTTGACCTTGCCTTTAAGTTTTGCAGCCTTTTCCATGTACGAGGACAGACGTTTTAAGATGACATCTAAAATACCACCGGCCTCGCCGGCTGCAATCATATTCACGAACAGACTGTCAAAATGCTTTGGAAATTTTTTCAGCGAATCGGCGAGGGTCACGCCGCTTTCCACCGATTCCTTGATGGTCTTGAGCATCTTTTTGAATGTTGCATTTTCCTGCTGGGACTGCAAAATATCCAGACATTGTATAATGGGTAACCCGGCATCGATCATCGTGGAAAACTGCCGGCAAAATATAATAATGTCTTTTTCTTTTACTTTTGGTTGAAGGAAGGCAACACTCTCGAAAAGATCCTTGGGCTTTTTCTTGATCTTGCTTGGTATAATCCTCAATCGCGTCAGTTGGGCACGAACCGCGTCTTCGCTGGGGGCTTCCAACTCCCCTTTTTGGATCTGATTGTTTCGGTTCTTGCCTTCCCACAGATACACCGGCATAGTTTCCCCCTAGCTAACTATCTTTTTCGATTTGATCTTTAGCACCATCAGCCGTCTATACGTTCCATTGCCGTTTTCAAGAATTTGCCGAAGTCGCAACCGCCCACCTGGACGGATCTGTGTATGATCCATGTATGTATGTAGATCAGTAAAATGTTTCATAATTTTGGTATCATAAACTCGTTCAAACGACAACAGATTTATTAATTTAAAAGAAAACCGCAAACTTGGAAGCAAATCACGATCTGACTATTATCGATATAAAAAGCGCTCAAGCAGCCAGACGGACGATCGTTTCCAAAAATTCACGATATTCTTGCAATAATTATACCATTTGATTTTATTACATCGTGGCAGGAATTGTTTTCTGATTAAATAATACAGTTCTCACAGTAGCTTTCTGGACAGGCGTTTAGGTTTTCTTAATGCCTCAAAACAAACTGCCGGTAATTCTTGCTAAAAATATCGGTCTATGGGTATCCTGAGAAAAAATCCCGGGTTCACCCCCGGCGATAAACCAAGGAGATATCGATGCCCCGAACGGCTCCGACCGGCAAAGCGGCACCATTGAAAGGTCCAGTCAATCCATTGACGGTTGTCACAACCCATGTCAATGCCGATTTTGATGCAATGGCCTCCATGCTGGCTGCTCAAAAACTTTACCCCGGAGCTCTGGTCGTCTTTCCCGGATCGCAGGAAAAAAATCTACGCAACTTTTTTATCCAGTCGATGGTCTATCTTTTCAACCTGGCTGAAATCCGGGATATCGAACTGGACGATGTCCGCCGCATGATACTGGTCGATACCAGACGGGCGGATCGAATCGGGAAATTGTCGCAAGTGCTGCAAAATCCGGATGTCGAGATCCACATCTATGATCACCACCCGGACAGCGCCGATGATATTCACGGTCATGTAGAGGCCATTCAACCCACCGGGGCAACCGTTACGATCCTGACAGAATTGATTCGCGGAAAGGGAATCAGCTTGACCCCTGAAGAAGCGACCATCATGTGTTTGGGAATTTACGAAGATACGGGCTCGTTTACTTTCACTTCGACAACTTCGGATGATCTATCCGCAGCCGCTTACCTGGTTTCCAAAGGGGCCAATATCAACGTCGTCTCAAATCTAATTTCGCGCGAGATAAGTCCCGAACAGGTCAGTCATCTCAATGACCTGATTCAGGCCGCCTCACACTATCGGATCAATGGCGTTGACATTGTCGTGACCTCGATACGGCTCGATCACTACCTGCCTGATTTTGCTTTTCTGGTTCACAAGATGGTCAAAATGGAAGAGATCAATGCCATATTTGCTTTGGCACAAATGGAAAGCAAAGTCTACGTTGTGGCACGCAGCCGGACAGATGAGGTCGATGTAGGGGAAATCATCACCACTCTGGGCGGAGGCGGACACCCTTCAGCGGCGGCTGCAGCCGTCAAGGGCCAAACGTTGACGCAGGTGGAGCAATTGCTTTTCAGAACACTTCACCGGCAAATTAAAGCACGCCATCTGGCCCGTCACTTGATGTCCGCGCCGCCCATAACCATCTTGCCGGAAATCAGCTGCGAAGAAGCCAAAAGCCTGCTCACCCGTTACAATATCAACGCGCTGGTGGTGACACATGATGATAACGAACCCGACCTGATCGGCTACATTACGCGGCAAGTCGTCGAAAAAACGATATTTCACGACCTTGGTCATGTACCTGTCAAAGATTATATGACGACTGACATCGCAACGATATCGCCGGATGCGGATCTGCTGGAAGTGCAGGAAAAAATAATCGGCCACAAGCAACGGTTGCTTCCGGTTGTGGAATACGGCCGGCTAGTGGGCGTCATCACCCGGACCGACCTGCTCAATGTCCTGGTGCAGCAGTCCCGCCTGCCGCACGACAACTCTCCGGACCCGTTCAAGGATCCCATCCCTGCCAGGACACGAAACATATTACATTTCATGCAGGAACGACTGTCCGACCGCGTCATGGAAACCTTGAGAAAGCTGGGTACAATTGCCGAACAGCTCGCATTTCAAGCCTATGTCGTGGGGGGCTTCGTACGGGACTTGTTTCTTTTCCGCAGAAATGAGGATATCGATATCGTTATTGAAGGTGACGGCATTGCGTTCGCGCGTACTTTCGCAAAAAAATACGGAGCCCGGATCCATTCCCACCGGAAATTCGGAACGGCGGTGATCATTTTTGAAGACGGATATAAAATCGACGTCGCCACCGCACGGCTTGAATACTACCGCGCACCGGCGGCACTGCCGGATGTTGAAATGAGCTCGATCAAACTGGATCTGTTCCGGAGGGATTTTACGATCAACACGCTGGCGATCCAGATCAATCCCAGTCAATTCGCGAATTTGATCGATTTTTTCTCTTCACAAAAAGACATAAAAGACAAGGCCATCCGGGTCTTGCATAACCTGAGCTTCGTCGAAGATCCGACCCGCGTTTTTCGGGCGTTGCGGTTTGAACAGCGATTTGGTTTCACGATCGGCAAGCTGACGGCCAATCTGATCAACAACGCCGTCACCATGGATTTTTTCAAACGCTTGAGCGGTCGCCGCGTGTTTTCTGAAATTCGACTCATTTTGCAGGAGGAAAATCCAACCCCGGCCATCATCCGTCTAAACGACTTCGATCTGTTGCGTGTCATTCATCCGTCTATTGAACTGGACAAGGAACTCATCGATTTTCTCAATGCGGTTAAAGACGTCATCTCCTGGCACGATCTCTCGTTCATTGAGGAACCCTATCATCGATGGGTGGTCTATTTCATGGCCCTGATTCACCACTGCAACCTGACCACCTCCATCGAGATATGTACGAAAATGGGGTTGGGCACACGCTATGAGCGCTTGTTGAGCCATGAACGCCTTCGTTCGCAATCATGCCTGACCCGCATGGAATTAAATCCGCCTAAAACCGCAAGCACCTTGTATTGGCAGCTTCATGGATTCAAATCGGAGCTGATCCTGTACATGATGGCCAGAACGAAGAAACGTGCAGTAAAAAAAGCCATCTCGGACTATTATCAGCGCTTGCGGGCCATCCAATTGACCATCGGGGGAAAGGACCTTATCGATATCGGTCTCAAACCGGGGCCCCGCTTCAAGCAAATCCTGGACGCTACACTGGACGCCAAACTCAACGGGAAGCTGGAGACCTGCGAAGACGAACTCGACTACGTCCGCCAACTGGCGAAACGTCGACGGTAGAAAGGCCGCATCCGGCGCCAACAATTTTTCTTGATTCCGCGGTACCGAACCAGTAAATTGAACCATTTTGGCGATTCACATTGACGGCTTTCATACCGCAGATGAATGCTCAACAGCTGGCAGGAAGAGGTATAAATGACAGGTAAAAAACGGATTCTAAGCGGCATGCGGTCAACCGGGCCGATGCATATGGGAAATTATCTTGGCGCCTTGGCCAACTGGGTTGATATGCAGGACCAGTTCGAGTGTTTTTTTTTCGTAGCGGACTGGCATGCGCTGACCAGTGATTACGAAAAGCCCGGCCCTTTGGCTGAGTATGTCCGCAACATGCTGATCGATTGGCTGAGCGCCGGGCTGTCTCCGGATAAAAGCACGATTTTTGTTCAGTCAAAGGTTCCCGAGCACGCGGAGCTATATTTGATTCTGTCGATGATCACACCGGTACCTTGGCTGGAACGCAATCCGACCTATAAGGATCAAATCGTACAACTCAACAACAAGGATCTTTCTACGTTCGGATTTCTAGGCTATCCCGTGCTTCAGGCAGCCGATATCATCATGTACAAGGCGAACGGCGTACCGGTTGGCGTCGACCAGGTTCCCCATGTTGAAATCACACGGGAAATTGCCCGTCGATTCAACCATTTGTATGGACCGGTCTTTCCCGAACCCGAAGCGATCCTGACCCAGACACCGAAGATTCTCGGCCTGGACCGCCGAAAGATGAGCAAGAGCTACGGCAATGCCATCTTCCTGTCGGACAGTCCGGATGACATCCAAACCAAGGTGATGCAGATGATCACCGATCCGCAGCGCATGCGGCGCAGTGATCCCGGCAATCCGGATATATGCAACGTTTTCGAATTTCATAAGCTCTACACGGATGCGGAACAGGTACGGCAGATCGACAGTGAGTGCCGTTCGGCGAAGATCGGATGTGTCGAATGCAAAAAAAACATGGCAAAAAATCTGATCGCGGCGCTGGCCCCTATACGTGACAAACGCCGGTACTTCGAATCCAACCCGGATTTGGTTCACCAGATCATGATGGACGGCAGCGCCAAGGCACGAAAAATTGCTGTCGAAACCATGAGGCAGGCGAAAAACGCCGTTAAAATAGACTATTAGTGTATATGGCCATGAATGATTTCGCAAACCCCGATTCATCCGACATCACGAACGGCTACAAGGTCAGACTTGAGCATGTGTTCGAGGGCCCCATGGACCTTCTGGTCCACCTGATCAAGAAGAATGAGGTCGATATCTATGATATTCCGATCGCCTTGATCACCGAACAATATTTGGCCTATCTGGAGTGGATGAAACTGCTCAACATTGACAATGTGGGAGACTTTCTGGTGATGGCTTCCACCTTGGCTCATATTAAATCACGGACCCTGCTCCCCACCCACGGCGATGATGAAGAGGAAGAAGACCCGAGGCTCGAGATTGTTCGACCGCTGTCTGAATATCTGCGCATCAAGTCCGTTGCAGAGGCCCTGACCAAACGCAATTTGCTTGGAGAAACGGTATTTACCCGCCATGCCAAGATAAAAATGCCGATCGATGAGGATCAGGACATGGTGCAGGTTGGATTGTTTGAATTGATTGAAGCCTTTCAGAATATTCTGGCAAAAGCCAGTAAAGATCATACAGTCGATATGACCACGGAGCAGGTTTCTGTCAAGGATCGCATGAATACGATGGTTTCAATCTTAGAGGAGAAAGGTTCCATTGTCTTCACGGACTTATTTGATCGGAGACCTGAAAAAGGGTTTATCGTAGCGACGT
The DNA here is from genome assembly GCA_050291625.1 of Desulfobacteraceae bacterium. Classification (GTDB taxonomy): domain Bacteria; phylum Desulfobacterota; class Desulfobacteria; order Desulfobacterales; family Desulfosarcinaceae; genus JARRKU01. The sequence continues at coordinate 36,178 of JBNKKC010000133.1, read as the reverse complement.
TTCTCGCCTTGTTGGAGCTGATGAAACTGAACTTGATTCACGTCGTCCAAAACGCACAGAGCGGTACGATTCGACTTTTTTATCAATAAGAAGAAACATGGAAAATATTCGGAATATTATCGAAAGCCTCTTATTTGTTTCCGATGAGCCGCTGACTGCGGCGAAGTTGAAAGTTGTATTGGAAACAGCCGATACCAAAGAAATCGATACGGCACTGCATTCACTGGCAGACCAATATGAGGCACGCGGAGGGGGGTTCGGCCTTTCTCAAGTTGCAGGAGGATGGCAGCTGCGCACACGCCCCGAGTATCACGAATGGATTAAGCGTCTGCTGCAGCCGTCCCCTCAACGTCTAAGCAAAGCTGCACTGGAAACGCTGGCGATTGTCGCCTATAACCAACCGATTATCCGGGCAGATATCGAGCATATCCGCGGCGTCGACTGCGGCGGCATCTTGCGACAGCTCATGGAGCGCAAATTGATCCGGGTCCTGGGGCGTAAAGAAATTCCAGGCAGGCCTCTTATATACGCCACCTCCAAGCTGTTTCTGGAATTATTCGACCTGAAAGATCTGAAGGATCTGCCCACCCCTAAAGAGATTGAAGAGATGGGCGTCACGGATGACGGCACACCGTATCAAATCGTCGATTCCGATACGGCGAGTCATCTGGCAGATGAACTGGCGGAGGCAACCGATGCTTTTGATGGATTCCTGGATGATTCCACTTTGACAGATCTCGACACACCGCTGCCGGCAGGGCACCGACGCCTCGCTCGCCGTGTTGCGTCTGATACCGAAGCGTGGGGGCAGCCGCAATGGAGTAAGGTCAATCCTTTGTCCGATATCGTGGTGACGACACACCCAATCCCCGACGCCAGAGCCGCTATCTGTGCGTCTGCTCCTGCGATATCCGTCCTTGCCAACAAGGTACCCGCTTCGTCAATCAGATTCCCAGTGATTCGGACGCGATGTGTGACCAAAATCGCAGCCACCGGAAACGACATTCGGTCCGCCGCAGGAACTACAGAAAATCCTTGACTTTAAGGGCAATGGATACCTATATGTAGCCTTTATGTGCACCGCTTATGGAGCGGTTTTTCCAACCAGCGTCGGAATAATGGGCGGTTAACTCAGTGGGAGAGTGCCACCTTCACACGGTGGAAGTCACTGGTTCAAATCCAGTACCGCCTACCAAATAAGATTTCACAATTTAGTGTAATTTTCACGTTTATCGAGACGACTGATTTTCATATCCTGCATTGGCGCTGAAAAATTGTATAGCAATTTATATAGCGGCACGATTTTTGCCTAAATATTAAGCAATCCTTCCAAATCAACTCTATTATCTCGAATTGTGTAGGCTCCACCATAATTTTTATGTAGTTTTTTTCCTAAAAAACCGAATCGACAGATATGGCGATTCCCACATATCAGGGGGCGCTATGATTGGTATTTATATTTTGACCTATTGGCGGAACCTGCACCATCAAGACTTCTACTTGTCGTCAGCGCTCGTTAAAAGCATTCGGAATTACCATCCTGGCATCCCTATTACCATAATTCCAGGAGACGATTTCGACCAGGAGAAGTTCCATCGTTACTTTGGTCAACTAAATGTATCCACCATGCCACTGCTTGGCGGGTATTGGGATACCCTGGGCAACTGGAACAAATGCTTTTGCGCATTTGCTCCGAATGCTCCATACGAGAAGTTCATTTACCTGGATGGAGATATGCTTTGTACCTCGTCCTTCAATGGATTGATCGAACGTCTTCGCAAGTCTGGCAGAAACTCTCTTTTTGCAACGATTTTCACACAAGACCACCAATGGAGAAAAATCATCGAGAATGAATCACATCCACAGCATAAGAAGGCCGAAGACTGGGTGAGAAATGGCCTTGGCGATGTAGAGAACATGCATCGCTTCGATTCGGCTTTCGATCCCTACGCTATTTGTCCCATCAGCAGCGGAATATTTGCCTCCACGAGAGGCGCAATATCAGAAAAGGCGATCATGGATCTCTTCGAACGAGAAAAGTGCTTCTACTGTAAAGTGCTAAAGAGTAGATTCGAGTACCGCCGGAATGAAACACAGATATTCTATGGCGACCAAGGAAGGCTTGTATACCTTATTGGCAAGTTGAAAATCAAACTATACGATACACAGCCAGACGGCAGGCAAGTCTGGGCAGGAAACTACGAAGTACGAAACGTACCCGTTGGCGAGGCATTAGCCAATCAACTTACATACTCCTTTATCCACCTCGGCGGGGAACTGCGGCTAAGTCCATCGATCTTCAGCAAAGGATTATTTCATTGGATCAAGAGTCGTTCGATGCGAGAGTTCAAAGACAAGCTAGCACATATAAAGTCTATACGAGAAATGCCTGGATACTCGCTCTGGAAACACTATTCAGACCACACATGGTTCGACACTATATCATGGACATGGCGCGATATCCGATTAATTTTCAGGCGAGTTTTTGGGTATCTGGCAAGATCGCCTAAAAAAGTAATCGGGCGTTTGACACCTCGTAAAATTTAAGTTTGGACGCGGCTGGCATCCCTTGAGCAATGGAAGTTACCTTTGTTTCTGCCAGCCGCTGCCCGTCATTCAGATGTTTTCTATTCTTTTACCCTATCCGATGTTCCCGGGGCAATGGGGTTCTTGACAGAAAATGGGTTTTATGGAAGGGTGACACCCCAATATCACAAGTATCTGATCGGATATCCGATAGCGTGGACAGAATTAGACCAATTGGAAACGCGATAGTACCCCAAGTAGTTGTGCCGATAATGGAGGCGGTAAAAATAATCTGCGATAGTTGAGAAAAGGATGACGTTTTCCTTGACACACAAAATAGGACATAATAAAAACAGCATGTTAGAAAAAGCCTGAGAGTGCCGCCTTCACACGGTGGAAGTCACTGGTTCAAATCCAGTACCGCCTACCAAATAAGGATCAAGGGGTTGGGCCTGTTTGCCGACCCCCTTTTTTTTGAAGATGAATACCACGACACTTGTCATCGGTGGCTGCCGAAGCGGCAAAAGCAGTCATGCCATCCATCTCGCCGAGGCCTTGCGCGGTAAAAAAAACCTGTTCGTCGCGACATGTATACCTCAAGACACGGAGATGAGTTACCGGGTCAGACGACATCAAATCGAACGCGGCGAACGCTGGCTGACAATAGAAGAGCCATTGAATCCTGCAGCCGCCCTGCACGACCATGGTCCGGGGTCAGACGTGCTGGTCATCGATTGCTTAACCTTGTGGATCAGCAACCTCATGTTGAACGGTCTGGACGACGATCAAATCCTTGATTATATCAGCAGGCTATGTGATAGCTTGATGGAGCCGCCCTGCCCTGTCATTCTGGTTTCCAATGAAGTCGGCACCGGCATTGTACCGGAAAATACATTGGCCCGACGTTTCCGAGACCTTACCGGATGGTGTAACCAGCGGGTGGCCCAGGCATGCATACAGGTCATATGGATGATGGCCGGCATTGCGGTGCCCGTCAAACCACAACCGGCAGCAAACAACCACTCCTGAAGGGGTGACTTTAAACGGCGCATAACCCGCATGCAAAACAAACAAAACGGTTCCGGGTGGATTTCGGCAATACAGTTTCTGACCATCATTCCAATGGGCAACCATCCGTTTAACGCACGGGCGGCTCTGCCCTATTTCCCTGTGTGCGGACTGGGCATCGGCTGCTTTCTGATACTTGTGGACAGGATCGCCGGCCTGTTCTGGCCGCCGCCGGCCGTGGCGCTCTGCGATCTGTTCGCTCTGATTGGCATCACCGGGGCCCTGCACCTGGACGGCCTTGCGGATACCGGCGACGGCCTCTATGGCCGGCGCAGCGCAGCGAAAATCCTTGCCATCATGAAAGACAGTCGTATCGGCACCATGGGCATGGTGGCTGCATCGTGCTGCCTGGCGGCAAAATGGATCGGAATCAGCTCCATGGTGCTCCACAAAAACCTGTGGCTTCTATTGGTGCCGGCCTATTCCAGAGGGGCGGTCCTGATAGCGATCAAGTGGCTGCCCTACGGCCGCCCCGACGGCGGCACGGGGCATGATTTTTTCGACCGCCCCCTGCATGCCGTTGACTTTTGGGCCCTGGCGCTGATCGCCGGCGCATCGCTTTCCATGGGTTGGGGTGCATTGAAAATCAATGCGGGATTTGTGCTTATCGTCTGCTCGATTCTGGCATGGTACAGACGCAAACTCGGCACTGTCACCGGGGATATGCTGGGCGCGCTGATCGAAGTGACGGAAGCCGGCCTGTTTTTGATTGCCGCGGCCCAATGGAGGGGCTGATGCGCAAGTCCCGCAAAAACGTCTATCCGTTCCGATTGGCGACCACTTCATATATCTTTCCGGCAGGATATTCGGAAAATGTCCGGCGTCTGGCGCCTTGGGTGGACGAGGTCGAACTGCTGCTGCTTGAGAGCGGTCATTTGCCCGACTTAACGGAAGTTTCCCGCCTTCGGTCCCTTGCCGAGGATCTGCACATGTCATACGATGTGCATCTTCCCACGGATATACGCCTGGGAGACGCCAATACGGACCGGCGCCATCGGTCCATTGCGGCTGTCGTGGAGACCCTCGAACGAGTCGCTCCGCTGTCCGCCACTACCAACACCCTGCACCTGGCGGTCGACGACTCGGTTCAGGCCAACGACGATATCAAGGCGTGGCAATCGCGCTGCATCGAAAGTATTGACGAATTGTTGCGTCGCACGAAGATCCCTTCCCGGAAGCTGTCTGTTGAAACACTTGATTTCAATCCCAAGTGGCTGGTTGACATTGTCGAGTCGCTGGACCTGGCGATATGCATCGACGTCGGGCATTCATTGCGATTTGGGTACGACCTGGCTTCGACAATCTCTTTGTTTCAGGAGCGAACGGCAGTGTATCATCTGCATGGTGTCGCAGGCGGTAAGGATCACCTCTCATTGAAAAGGCTGGCATCCGAAGCGGGAGCCATCCTTGCCCCGATCCTCCAAAATTTCCGCGGCACCGTCTCTTTGGAAGTATTCAGCCGTCGCCATTTAACGGAATCCCTCGACAGTCTGGCATTGCTCGTGCCCCGAAAGCCAGACGATTCAGCGCAGAGTGCTACTGGGTAGTTCCATGCATCAAGGACAACCGAAACGAATCGAACTCCTGGCGCCTGCGGGCAATTTCGAGAAGCTTGAAATTGCGCTGCACTATGGCGCCGATGCCGTTTACCTCGCAGGCAAGGGATTCAGTCTGCGAAATTTCTCCGGCAACTTCAGCATCGATGAAATGACATCTGCAATCCAATTGGCTCGCACCTTCGATGCAAAAGTGTATGTGACCGTCAACATTTACGCACGCAACCGGGATTTGGAGCCACTTCGCCAGTATATCAAGCGCTTAAGGGCCGTTGGACCGGACGGCATTATCGTTGCCGATCCGGCTGTCGTGTCGATCGTGCGCATGACAGCACCGGAAATACCGATTCACCTGAGCACCCAGACCAGCACGACCAATACGGAATCGGTCCGATTCTGGCATCGCCAGGGCGTCAGCCGAATAAACGCAGCTCGAGAACTTTCATTAAAAGAGATCAGGCAGCTGTCGGCAGTCGATGATATGCAGATTGAAGCCTTTGTCCATGGTGCCATGTGCATTTCCTACTCGGGACGTTGTCTGCTCAGCAATTATATGGCTCAACGACCGAGCAATCAGGGCATGTGCTGCCAGCCCTGCCGATTCCGGTACAGCATTGTTGAAGAGACCCGGCCAGGGCAATACTTCCCAATAGGTGAAGATGACTACGGCACTTATATTTTCAACTCCCGCGATTTGTGCATGCTTGCTCATCTGCCGGCCATGATCGACGCCGGTATCGATTCACTGAAGATCGAAGGACGCATGAAAGGCATCCATTATGCGGCAACGGCGGTAAAAATATACCGCGAAGCCATCGATCGTTATTACGCAGACCCCGAAGGTTATACACCCGCATCCTATTGGCAGTCCGAGTTGGACAAAATCACAAGCCGCGGCTATTGTACCGGTTTCTATCTGGACGGTCTGCAGCAAGTCAGCCCGAACTACCAACGGCCTCAACCACCCGCCGATACTTTGGCGGCCAAGGTTCTGTCTTCCGAAAAACGAGGCAAGGCCCGGGTAGACGTTCGCAACCAGATCCGGACAGGCGATATCGTCGAAGTTCTCACGCCGACCGGCCCGCCCTTGAAGGATACCATCGACGGCATCTTCACCTCGGACGGTCACCGGACAGATGTTGCCAACCCCGGCGAACGGGTGACGATTGAACTGACCAATGTTGTCCGGCGGTTTGATTTGCTGCGCCGCAAGGAGCCGGCCGCCTATAGCCTGTAGGAGGCACGATTGTGAAGCGCAAACGACAGAAACTTTTCATATGGGCCGCCGCTGCCGGCCTGCTCTGCGGTATCAGCGCAGGGGGGTTGCTGGCTCTTGCGCGGGACCTGCCCCAAATTTCGGCCCTGGAAAATTTTCGTCCGCCGGCGGTAACCCGCATCTTCTCCGCCGATCATGTGATGCTTGCCGAACTGTTTGCCGAAAAACGCGATCCGGTTTCAATCCAACAGGTTCCCGACATGCTGAAAACCGCTTTGCTGGCGACAGAGGACCGTCGATTTTACCGCCACAGCGGAGTCGATATAAAAGGTTTGTTGCGGGCGATCGTTAAAAATGTGATCAAGGGGCGCTATGCGGAAGGAGCCAGCACCTTGACGCAACAACTGGCAAAGACATTGTTCTTGACACCCCGAAAGAACATGACCCGCAAAGTCAGAGAGGCGATCCTGGCGATGCAGCTGGAGCGCCGCTATACCAAAGACGAGATATTGTCCCTCTATTTGAATCAAATCTACCTGGGCAGCGGTGTCTACGGTGTGGGGGCGGCTGCCAGAACCTATTTCGGCACGGATGTCAGCCGTCTTTCACTCTCACAGTGCGCGTTAATCGCAGGACTGCCCAAGGCACCGTCGCGTTATTCTCCCTTGGTCAACCCGGATCTGGCCTACAAGCGGCGTAATACTGTACTGGCGCAAATGTACGCCATTCAAGCCATCGATGAACAGACATATCACAAGGCCCGCAAAGAACCGATCACAACCGCCGCCAGAGCGCGTGACAGCTCAATGGCACCATACTTCATTCAACACATCAAAAACAAACTTGAGACGACAATCGGGGCTGATCGGCTTTACAAAGGCGGTTTGACTGTTTACACCACATTATCATCGGAATTTCAAAGCGCAGCGGAAGAAGCCGCAGCCGCCGGCTTGGACCAGTTGGTCAAACGCATGACGCTCCATGGCCTGAAGCATCCAAGGCCGCAGGCCGGACTGGTGGTTCTGAATATCCACACCGGCGGACTCATGGCCATGGTGGGTGGCCGCACCGATCAGCAGACTGACTATAACCGCGTCACGATGGCCAGGCGCCAGCCCGGATCAGCCTTCAAACCCATCGTCTATGCCATGGCCATTGAACGGGGCTTCGAACAAAACCATGTACTGCTGGATGCGCCGGTGGCGTTCAAATCCGCGGAGTCGGACAAGCAGTGGCAACCGCATAATTTTACTCAAACATATGCCGGTGAAATCAGCCTGCGCTGGTGCCTGGCACAATCAAAGAATATACCTGCCGTACGTTTGATGGAAAAGATAGGTCCGACATCGGTGGTGCAATTCGCCCAGCGGCTGGGTGTGCAGTCAACACTTTCGTCCGACCTCTCATTGGCACTGGGGACCTCGGAAATGACTCTGCTGGAGCTTACGGCGGCTTATGCTGCTTTTGCCAACAGCGGCAAGTATACCAGTCCCTATGGTGTATCAAAAGTAGTCGGTCCAAACGGCGATATCCTCTGGAGAGCCAGACCGGAACAGCGCATCGTCATGTCACGCAGCGGGGCTGCAATTATCAGCGATATGCTGGAAGCTGTCATTCTGGAAGGCACCGGACGAAGTGCCCGTGACTTGCCGGGCCCTCTGGCCGGCAAGACGGGAACGACCAATGATTTCAAGGACGCCCTGTTTGTCGGATACTCCCCCCTGTTCGCCGCCGGGGTGTGGGTGGGAAATGACGATGCCACAACACTGGGCCCGAAAGAAACGGGTGCCAGGGCGGCGCTGCCCATCTGGATCCAGCTAATGCGCAGAATAAACCGGCAGCAAAGGCAAAGCTATTTTGATATCCCGGACGACATACGCCAAATCTATATAAACCCGCGAACCGGCGCACAAAAGGACGTCGGAACTCCCGGAGCCGTCCGGGCTCTGGTACGACGCTGATCACGTTAATTTTCAACGGAAGATGGAAGCGTTATTTTACGTTTGTCTGCTTCGGGGTGCGGGCGATAAAATATGGCGATATGGCCGATCATTCCGACCATGCATGCGCCGGTTTGTTTTTCCAATACACTGATTTTTTGATATTTTTGAGCTTTGGTTTTTCCTTCGATAAATTTGACCTTCACCAGTTCATGCTTGAGCAGAGCCTGTTCCAATACTTGCGATACCGAAGCAGAGGCGCCTTTCTGGCCAATCAGCACAACGGGCTTGAGCGAATGAGCCAAGCCACGCAAATACTTGCGTCCCCGGCCTGATAGTGTCAATTTAGTTGTCATCAGAGCTAGCGCTGCCTCAATCGCTTGGCAATGGCCAATAACTTGGCATCGACGCTTTTTATTTTCTTTGTAAAATCGATAATCGCTGCATCGGTACTAATAGCGACGCTTTCAATGGAGTCAATGGTTGAGATGGTTTTTTCATTTTGCGCATGAATCGCTTCAAGGTGGTCATTGATCTTTGATAAATAGAAGGTAATGGCGATCAGCCAGATGACCATAATGATCGCTTTCCACTCTTTTTTCAGAAAACTCATAAGCTGCTCCCCTGTTTTGAGTATTGCGCACTGTTTCCATTCGTCATCAACAGATCATGCAGAAACAGTCGCATGAATAGACCCATCTCCAAAACGCCGGCGCTGTCAATTCAATATCGGTTAACAACCCCATTGACAAGCATTTTTCCATGTTTCATTGCTATCTATCCGATTCTATGTTATTTCAAATGATAATTGGACAATGCTCTCTATACCCATTTTTTCTGGATGATAGGAAATTCCAATGGACACAGATCACTCATACGACGACTCATCAGATAGAAGATCGGAAGAAAGATCTTTGGCACAGCGGTATTACAGCGTCCAATTCACGACCAACGGCCTGGCATCTTTTTACCAGTTCAAGCTTTGGAATATATCCGCTAAAGGCTTGTGCATTCTGGTAAAGGAGGGCTCGGAGGTTCTCAACCATCTTGCCGTGGGCGACACAATCGAGATGACATACTACCTGGCAGACAACCAGGGAGGTCAGGAAAATTTCCAAACACAGATCAAGCACATCACGAAAAGTGATGACGGGCGTTTCCAAGGGCATTTTTTAGTCGGTCTATCGATTATTTGAGATGCTTCCATTAACGCCTACGAGTAGACCAGACTGACCGGCAGTGGGGGGTATTTTCTAATGCCCGGTTTCGGCAGGATATGTTCCTGCCCGATAGTCAGCCAGTTGACATCCGGGTTAATTTCTCGCAATTTGCCATCATCCGGCGGCCGGGCGTGGTTGGTATAGGTGTAGGTGACCTGAAAAATGCATAAGCCCAATTTGCCCTCGCGAGCCACCACATAATTTTTTTTGAATGTACGCGGAACAATATTGTGCAACGCGGCGATTTGCTGCATTTCATCTTCGCTGAAGCGCATGAGAATTGCCTTGGAAACGCCGCGTTCCGATATGCGAATCATGGCACGCGCCTCACTGCTGCCGACATAGACCGTGGAGATGCAGGGAATTCTTTTCAGATATTGAGATGCAACAATAGCAGCCGTTCGGCGCCCGCCGACCATAACCGGCAAACCATAATATTCAAAAAATTTCTTCTGCACGATCTCGGCATATTTATCACCCTTTTCGTGCAAATCCTTGGAAATATAGCGCAGGCTCTGGGCCATATCCTCTGCGGCCTCGGCGATAGGCCAATCGACACGGACATGAAAATGGGAAAGACAGTAACGGTTTTTGGATCGGGTGGTTGGATCCCGCTGGATTAAAAGCGCGTAATCAATGGGCAGCAGGACTTTGACAAAGTTGAAGAAATTCGCCGACTCGACATACTTTTGATTTCGATCAAATTTGTCCTGAAGAGGCAGCGCCTTTGCCTGCAGCAAATTTGCCTTTGTGGTTTTATTAGGGTTGAAGAATCGAATATACTTTTTATAGTTTGACGGAATGGTATCTTCGATAAAGATGACTAGAAAAGTATTCTGGGGTTTGTGTTCGATAGCGGGGATACGCGCCCGCGGTTTGAGCTCACGCTTTTCTACATAGGGATAGGGTGTACCGCTGCTTTTGAAACGATGAAACGAATCGACTAACGCATATTCGAGCATGAACTGGTCCATATCGTCCCGCAGCATCTCATAATAAGAACGCCGCAGCCGGTTCACCTGGCTGAGTTCTTCTCGAACACTCCAGAACGCCAATCGTCTCTCCTGTATAGTTTGCTCCATATGACTTGAGCCGATAGTTATCTGTTTATATATTCAAGCCTTACCACTAAACCAGCGCTTCGTCAATCACTGCTGCGAACCACCGTTGATTTTTTCGATCCGGCGGTACAATGCTTCACGATAGCGATACCCGTAATAGACGATCAACAAATTGATCACAACGACAACACAAAAAAGGAAATAATTTTTCTCAAATACCAAAGCTCCTTGCAGGCTGAGCATCAATGTTCCGGGGATACGGCCTATACCCGCCAATATTAAAAAAACACGCATTGGCATCGTACTGACCCCGATAACCAGACAAAGATAGTCTTTAGGAAAGCCGGGTATCAGAAAAAGAATGAACACCACCAGGACTCCCTGGTGCCGAATGATATGGTCGAACCTTGCCAAACGGTGGTCGGGCACGATTTTACGGACCCATCGTTTCCCCAGAAAGCGTCCAACGCTGAAATTGATCCAAGACCCCACGGTCAGTGCAATCGTAGAATAGAAACAGCCTTTGAATGCGCCGAAAAGAAACCCGCCGATGACACCGGTCGCTTCCCCGGGGATCGGTGCAAAAACGACCTGCAGGATTTGAATCCCCATAAAAACAAGCGGAGCGGCAGCACCATATGACGCCACATAAGCGGAAAAACGCTCACGCTCAATCAGCAGTTTATAAACGGTTGACAGCACCGCCGACAAGGGCTCGCGAAACCAGATCATCAGGAAGATCGCCAACACGCCGCTCGCAATGGCAATCATTCGCACCAGGGCCAGCGTTTTATCCGTCGTTCGATCTCCGGGCTCACGATTTGTATGATTCAAGCACTTACCTCACCATTCAGCGGCATCATGTGATCGCGGGCCAAGCCGACCGTATCGTCTCCGCCAAACATGATAATCACAAACATGTCAATTTAACCAACGCCTGGGTACCGGTCGTTCAAAGCCTCTACTCCCGGCAGCCGTTTTCCCTCCAGAAATTCCAGCGATGCGCCACCACCGGTGGATATGTGGGACATTCGATCCGCAACACCGGCTTTTTCGGCAGCCGCTGCAGAATCACCACCGCCGATAATGGTTACAGCGCCCCTGTCGGTCAACCGAGCCAGCAGCTTTGCAATCTCAAAAGTCCCGGTTGCGGTTGCTTCAATTTCAAAAACGCCCATGGGGCCGTTCCATACGACGGTCTTTGCGCCGGACAGGATGGCCTCGAATTGGGCGATCGTCGCCGGTCCGATATCCAGCCCGGCCGAATTGTCTGGAATTTGTTTGCTGTCCACGGTCACCAGCTCTCCAACTTTAGCGGCGGAAAGATCAAAGTGGTCGCTGACCATACAGTCGGTCGGCAGCACCAGCTTATCTCCGGCTTTCGAAAGCAGTTCACCGGCAAGTTGAACACGATCCTTTTCCAGCAGGCTCAGGCCGACATTCAGCCCCATGGCGGATAAAAACGTATAAGCCATGCCGCCGCCGATCAGCAGCCGGTCCACCTTGGGCAGCAGGTTTTGAATGACCTCTATTTTTCCGGAGATTTTTGCTCCGCCAAGTATCGCCACCATCGGTTTTTGAGGCGACTTCAGGACGCCACCCAGGTAGTCCAGCTCTTTCATCATCAAATATCCGGCAACAGCGGGATCGATAAAATGCGTCACCCCTTCCGTTGATGCGTGCGCCCGATGGGCCGTTCCAAACGCGTCATTGACATACACTTGTCCCAGCTCCGCCAGCTGCTTTGCAAATGTTTTATCGTTTTGAGTTTCCGCATCATAAAATCTTAAATTCTCAAGCAGCAGCACCTGTCCCGACTCCAGACGCTCGGCGGCATCCTTGACCGATTCGCCAATGCAATCTTCCACAAAGGAAACCGGTGAGCCCAAATGTCTGCTCAACACTTCGGCACAGGGCTTTAAAGACATTTCGTCGTTTCGTCTGCCTTTGGGCCGCCCCAGGTGCGACATAAGGATCAATTTTCCCCCTTGCTCCTTTATGAAACGAATGGTGGGCAACGCCGCGCGAATTCGCTTGTCATTGGCCACCTTCCCATCCTTGATGGGGACGTTGAAGTCAACACGCATCAAAACCCTTTTGCCCTCTACTTGTATCTGTTCAACTGTTAACTTCTGCATCTTGGGTCCTTATTTTTTTCAGATTCGTCAATTAACCCTTCTTCTTCTTCAATCGATGGATGACTTTCTTTTGCGACCATCGCTGAAAGAAACTGATCAGGCCGCCGCGGTAGGATCGGTCGATCATCTCTTCGCGCACTCGGTAACCGCTCGCCTTACCGATGGCCATGCGCAAACACGGCGTCTTGTGAATACACTGCAAACATGTTGTAGGTGTAACGCGCAGGCCGTCTTCTCGCAGCGGAAATACCGTTTCAAGATGGGCAAAGCAGGCCGGTTTTTTTTCGGATGTATTCATAAGCGATACGATTGTCGACATTCATACGTCCATCCCGCATCCTCCGCGCATGGACAGTGGCTGATGCCTGCCGATCCTGAACGGTTGACATTAGCGTTATTGGTCATCCAATTCATGCTTCAAATCGCGGGTCATCAACTCATAACAGGCGTCTTTCGGGGAAAGATCCTCATGCAGCACACGGTAAACAGCATTCGAAATCGGCATCTCCACGCCCAGGCGCTTGGCCAGATTGTGCACTGAGCGAGCCGTTTTTACTCCTTCGGCCACCATGCGCATGTCTGATAACACCTGGGAGAGTGTTTGGCCCTGCCCAATTTTAAACCCGACCATGTGATTGCGACTCAAATCACCGGTGCATGTCAATACCAGATCCCCGATACCTGCAAGGCCTGTAAAGGTCCTCGGATTGGCTCCCAAAGCCAGCCCCAGACGGCGTATTTCGGTCTGACCGCGTGTGATCAAAGCTGCCCTGGTATTCAATCCCAGGCCCAGGCCATCGATGATTCCGGCGGCAATGGCGATGACGTTTTTCACAGCCCCCCCCAATTCGACACCCATGATGTCCTCGTTGGTATAGACCCGAAAGGCAGCCGTTGCAAATACACGCTGGACCATGTGCGCGCAGGCTTCATTCTTGGAGGCTACGGTAACGACGGTGGGTACACCCCTGGCGACCTCTCTGGCAAAGCTGGGTCCTGACAACACAGCCAACCGATCGTCGCTCAGGTCGGCCGCCGCCTCTTTCAGCACCCCGGTCATGGTCAGCTGGGTCTCGTTTTCGATGCCTTTGCTGGCCGATACGACGACAGCCTCCGGTTCTAAATCGGGCGCCATCTGTCCCGCAACCACCCGCATCACATGGGACGGCACGACGATCAGTACCAGTCCTTTGCCCCGAACCACCTCAGCAAGATCCGTAGTGGGCCTTATATTTTCGGACAATTGCACACCGGGCAGAAACACCCCGTTTTCCCTGGTCTTTTCGATCTGTTGACAGATATCCTGCTCGAACACCCACAAATCGATGGGAAAGCCTTTTTCTGCCAGCAGGTTTGCCAATGCGGTGCCCCAGCTGCCGGCACCGACAACTCCGATATTGATATCGAAACCCTCCGGTTCTTTACTCATCCTTGACTCCCTGTATACATCAAACGTCAACAGTGACCTTATCCGCTCAGGATTCGTCTTCCTTCTCGGCCAGACATACCGCACTCACAACACGTTCGCCGAGTTCCATACCGATCAGTTTGACACCCTGCGTATTGCGGCTGATGACGGAAATATTGCTTACCGGCATCCGGATAATCTTGCCTCGATCCGAAACCAGCATGATATCTTCATCGTCGTGGACTTCCAGAATGCTGACGACCATGCCGTTCCGCTGGCTGGTCTTTATGGTGATCACACCCTTGCCGCCACGTTTATGAATGGGATATTCGTCAATGGAGGTCCGCTTTCCGAATCCATTCTCGGTGACGGCGAACAGCGTCTGCCCGAAGCGCATAACCTCCATTCCTACAATTTGATCGCCGGCATCGAGCCGCATGCCGCGTACACCCCGCGCGATGCGGCCGCTTGGTCTGATATCCGACTCCAGAAAACGGATCGATTTTCCCATGGCGGAGCCGATAAAGACATTCTGGGTTCCATCCGTTAGACGGGCGCTGATCAGTTCGTCGCCAGTCGCAAGATCAAGGGCGATAATCCCGCCAGCCCGTGGTCTGGAAAAGGCCATAATGTCGGTTTTCTTGACCGTACCGTTTTTCGTGCACAGCAGAACGAAGTAGCCGGGCTCGAATGACGGTACGGCCAGCACGGTGGAAAGCCGCTCGCCCTCATCAAAGTTGAGCAGGTTGACGATCGCTTTGCCGCGACTCTGGCGCCCGGCCTGGGGGATATCATAAACCTTGCACCAGTATACTTTTCCACGGTTTGTAAAAAACAGGAAGGTATGGTGTGTTGATGCAACAAACATGTGGGCCACAAAATCTTCATCCTTTGTGACCATCCCTTTCTTGCCTTTTCCTCCCCGGCGCTGGCTCTGATACAACGTGATCGGATTGCGTTTGATATAGCCGGAGTTGGAAATGGTCACTACCATATCTTCTTCCATAATCATATCTTCGATGGTCAGTTCGCGGGCCGCTTCGACTATCTCGGTACGCCGCTCATCACCGAATTGCGTCTTTACTTCCAAGAGTTCTTCCTTAACGATATTAAGAACCAGTTCTTCAGACGCTAATATTTCCTTAAAGCGCGCAATGTCCTTTTTCACGGCCTCATATTCATCAACGATCTTTTCACGTTCCAGGCCTGTGAGACGCTGCAGCCGCATATCCAGTATCGCCTGGGCCTGAATAGCGGAAAGGTTGAAGCGGGTCATCAAGCCCTCTTTGGCGTCGCCCGGTGTTTTGGATTCGCGAATCAATTTGACCACAGCATCCAGATTATCCAGTGCTATTTTCAAACCCTCCAGGATATGGGCTCTGGCTTCAGCTTTGTTCAACTCAAAGCGTGTTCGCCGGACAATCACATCCTTGCGATGGTCCACAAAGTGATTCAAAATCTCTTTGAGGTTGAATACCTGGGGACGCTGCTGGGACACGGCCAGAAAAATAATCCCAAAACTGGATTCCATCTGGGTGTGTTTATACAACTGGTTGATCACAACACCGGCAACGGCGCCTTTTTTGAGGCCCAAAGCAATGCGCATACCTTCCCGGTCGGATTCATCACGCACGTAACTGATGCCCTCTATCTGCTTGTTTTTGAGCAGATCGGCGATTTTTTCGATCAATTTGGCTTTATTGACCTGGTAGGGGATCTCCGTGACCAGCAGGGTTTCACGCCCTTTGGAATCCTTTTCAATGACCACGCGGGCCCGCATCCGAATGATGCCGCGCCCCGTGCGATACGCCTCTTTGATGCCTTTGGTGCCGTATATGAGTCCGGCCGTGGGAAAGTCGGGACCCGGCACATAATTCATCAGTCCGTCGCAACTGAGGTCAGGGTCGTCGATCAGCGCACAGGTGGCGTCCACCACTTCGCACAAATTGTGCGGCGGAATATTGGTTGCCATTCCCACGGCGATTCCCGAAGAACCGTTCACGAGCAATGCCGGTATGCGGGCGGGCAGTACAACGGGTTCGGTCAGCGATTCATCGTAGTTGGGGGTTTCGTCGACGGTCTCCTTGTCGAGATCCGCCATCATCTGATGGGCCAGCTGAGTCATCCGCACCTCAGTGTAACGCATGGCAGCCGGAGGATCGCCGTCAACGGAGCCGAAATTGCCCTGTCCGTCCACCAGGGTGTAGCGCATGGAAAAATCCTGGGCCATACGCACGATCGTATCGTACACCGCCGTATCACCATGAGGATGGTATTTACCAATCACATCGCCTACAATGCGGGCTGATTTCTTGTACGGTTTGTTATAATCGTTTTTCAACTCGCGCATGGCAAAGAGCACCCGCCGATGCACCGGTTTGAGCCCATCCCGAACATCGGGCAACGCGCGCCCGATGATGACGCTCATGGCGTAATCGAGATACGATTTTTTCATCTCGCTTTCGATACTGATTACAGCCGTTGACTCTTCTGTCGTCATAGATTCACCTTTGATAATGTAAATAAAACCACTTCTAATCCTGCGTGCCGCCCTGTCTGGGCTCCACCATCTGTTGGTAGTTCGACCTGTAAATCTGCGCCAGCGTCAAAAAGGCCGTTACCACCAAGGGGCCGTATATGATACCCAATATGCCGAACAGCTTCAATCCGCCGATGATGGCAAAAAACACCAGCAGGGGGTGCATTTTCACCCTTTGACCGACAAGCTTGGGCTTAAACAGATACTCGACACCCATGGAAAGGACAAAATAGAATATGAGAAAAAAAATACCTGCCGCTATACGCCCTTTGACAAATAAAATAAACGCCGTGGGAAGAAGGACGACGCCGATGCCGATGATCGGCAAGAACGCCAGCAACCCCATTATGACCCCCCACAAAAAGGCCGACGGCAATCCAAATATCCAAAATAACATGCCTCCCAGTCCGCCCTGAATGACACCGCCCAACCCGTTGCCGATCAATATGGCACCGGCCATACCGTTGAATTTCTCAATCAACATCCATTCCTGATCGGTAGGCAGGGGTGAAAGATCGACAATATAGGCGACAAGCCTCTGGCCGTCGATCAGCAGAAAATAGATGACCAGCAGCATCAGGAAAAAATTGACGACAAATGCCAGGGTATTGGAGGCGATAGCCCGGGCCTGCTCGTAAAGGTATAAACCCACAAACTTGGCCACCTCCGTCACCGCGTTTTTCAGCTCATCGCCTGTCAGCTCGTAATCGAAGTTGGCCAGCACCAGATTGGCTCTTTCCAGAACATGGGTATCACGCAGCAGACTATTGATCTGATCGCTGATGGCGGCGTCCTTCGCCATCTGGTAAAGCCCATACGCTTGCTGTGTCAAGCTCCCAACAAAAAAGACAATGGGGATGAACAGTAGAAAGAAGATTAAGATGCAGGTCAGCGATGAAGCCGATGAGGGACCGATTTTTTTGAATCGCAGAAAAAAGCGATATACCGGATAGCAGATGCCGCTGACCACCGCCCCAATAATCAAAATGGATAAAAAGGGCAGCAGCAGCCAGCCCAACAAAAAAAGCGACCCGATAAAACAGGCCAAAAAAAACCACAAGATGGGGTTTTTGGGAGTTAAGTCACCCATGAGACCTCCGATAATCGGTGGTTTTAGCAGTAGGATTGCACGTGCTTTGCACGTTTGGCCTGTGTGCGCAGTATTTTCACCGCGCACTGTGGAAAGAAGTGGTTTCAAAACCTTCCCCGCCCTAAGTCGGCGGGATTTTCGACAATCGGTCCCAAAATCCCCCCGCCCAAGGTCGGCGGGGCAAGCCCGCTAAAGCCCAGCGGGATAAACCCCGCAACAGACAAGCGGGACAAGAACGCGGGCTGCAGATTTAAATCCCGCCAAAGGCGGGACTATTTCGATGATTTAAATCCGCAGCCCAACACAAAATCACGCAGTTTGGGTTCGAGGGGAGGTTTTGGAACCACTTCTAGGAATCTGTTTAGCGGCTCACAAAAGCACCGGCGGTCACAAGCAACAGAGCTTCGTAGATCCACATGGGCGTCAAGGAGCCGAATATCGCATATACGATTCCACCTCCGATAATAGCCGGTACACCCATGAATACTAAAATCCCCAATCGTCGACTGATATCCATATTGCAATTCCCTCTATCGTTTTGCATTTGTATCCAGATCACATCCGAACCGCTGGTATCGCCCCGTTGATGCCCGGGTCGTTCTCTGTAGGATGTCACTGCCTCTTCAGGCGCTTTGCCAAATAACAGTGTTAGGGTTGTAGCAATATCGCACTGAATTGTAAAGCGAAAAAGCATGTCGGAACCGCCTGTTTCCGTTACAAATCCGCTGGAATTGATTGGTTCCGGGCCACGTACCGGAGCAAGCCGTTTTGACACCGTGATTTTTAGATTTAGGTTTATAGAGCGCAGCACAATGCGCATCAACGAAATCATCATGTCATGGTGGGATATGTGCCTGATTCTGTTCGCATACAAGCAGCATTCAGACTATCGACTGGTCTTGACGGCCAATCGTGACGAATTTTACGACCGGCCCACAGCCGCACTCCATTTCTGGGAGGATTATCCTCAGGTATTGGCCGGCCGCGATCTATTGCATCGCGGCACGTGGATGGGCATTACCCGCTGCGGCCGGTTCGCCGCAATTACCAATTATCGCGAGGTCCTCACCCCGTTGCCGAACGCTCCGTCCCGAGGCAACCTCGTGGCCGATTTTCTGACCGGGAGCACCGCACCGGAGACATATCTGAAGCAAATCCAATCAGTTGCAAACCAATACAGCGGATTCAACCTGATGTTGGGAGACGTTCATGCGCTCTATTATTTCGGCAATCGAGACGGCCGTATTCGCAAGTTGGAACCCGGACTGTACGGCTTGAGCAACCGCCTGCTGGACACCGACTGGCCAAAGGTCCGGACAGGCAAAACAGCACTTGCCGCCGCCTTGCAATCAAGCGATGGAGGGCCTGCCGGCGTCGATGTCCAACGCCTTGTATCGCTGCTGCAAAGCCGGGAACAGGCGCCTGACCGTCAGCTGCCTCAGACCGGTGTGGGAATCGAAAAGGAAAGGATGCTGGCTCCGGCGTTCATTACCAGCCAGGACTATGGAACGCGCAGTTCAAGCATCCTGTTGATTGGTCAAAACGATCGAGTCGATTTCAGAGAGATCTGCTGGGCACCTGGCCGATCGACACCGCATCAGACAGAGGATCGCCGCTTCCGGTTCAGTATCGTTCCAAGATGAAATAGAAGTTATCACAGAATGTTACAGCACAACAAAGCCGATCCGTAATGGACATTGCAGTTCTGTCTCCCCGAAATGCGGAATCAGCATTGACGTGGATGACATTAATCATTATGTTAAATAGTTGGCGATATTATGGATACATCAAGCGCTCATATGAAAAAGAATCTATATTACCGACATTATTGCGCAAATTGTGGTACTGTCAACGAACAGCGCTTCGAGGGTTTCATCTGTGACGGTCTGGATGAATTTCACCGCAAGCTGTTTCCCAAGTACAACTCAGCGTACAGCATGACCTGCTTCAAATGCAAATCCACGCGAACCTATGAAGGCAGCGCCCTCACCTCACCCCTCATTTCCCGACGATCCACCCGATAGTGCCGATCGGCAATGCCTGACCACTGGCCGACTGACAGAAATAATTTCCTATTGAGCTTATCCCATTGGGAATGAGATACTGAGTTAGTCGGAAACGGCTCTTTGCCTGCATCTGCCGTAAATCATCGCGGCGCCTCTGGATCGCACGCTGCCGTACCGCCGGGCAATAAAGGGCTTGATACCATACAACTCTTTGACATCATGGATCGCCTATGAAATCGACTCACCTCACCCCGTCTGTCCGACCCGGCCGCCGCTTCTGCCTTACAGCGGTCATGGCGGCGATCATCTGCACATGCGCGGTGCTCTCATGCAATGGCAAGGATGAGCTAGACGACTATTTCAGGCCACCGGACAGCGAGGCCATCCGCATGACCATTCGCACCTCGATTCCAGTCGCATATGTCGGCAATGCGGCCATGGCCGCTGTGAACGGACACACACCGCCTGACACTACCGTCACAAACACCTGCAGTGCCTATCCCTGTTCAGCCATGGTCACGGTCGCCAACCTGGAATCGGCGCTGCCTTTCAGGCTCGCGGACCACGCAGTTTCAGCCGTGGCAGTCGGGTTATGGTCATCGGCCCGCGAAGCGGTGCTGACGGTTTCCTTTCTGGAATCACCTGTCGGAACCGAAACGTACCGGGTATCCAAAGTGTCCACCTTCCCGGTTGTTGAAAGCATCTGGGGCGGCTACCGGATCGTATTTGCCGATATCGACGTCAACATTGCGGAAGAACCCGATGACAGCATCAATTTGACGGATGCGCAGATCCAGGCCGAATACGATCGTACGCAAGTCATGGTGTCCGACGACCCGGAGATCAATCTTTCCATGGACGCCTGGGTGATCGAAGTGCACGATAATGATTCGCCAGACGATCCGAACGACGATATTTTTATCATAAATGGTGGAGGTCAATACCTCTATACAACACAAGCATCTGCCGAAGCTGTCCAACTGGGGATGGCCGACACAAGAGTTTCCTGGGACTGCGACACAAACCCTACGCAGGGAATAACCGTCATGAATGAAGTGGGGGGCTCCTCCGGCGGCAGTGAGCCGCCGCCGGTCATTGCCAATGCATTGATTGGATATGACGACAGCTGCGACGCAGGAGCCGATGTCATTGCGGCAACCGGCAATTGGTTGTTTTCCACCGGCGACTCCATACCTCTGAACCTGAATACACCCTGACGACGATCGGGATTCCAAGCTCACATTCAAACCAACGCCCATTTGACCACTCCATATTAACCCGAAAAAAGGAGGGTATCGATGGCTGCGTCCAAGATCCTGATTCCCGTGGATGGATCGTCGCACTCGCTTCGGGCAACGCAATATGCCGTTACGATTGCGAAGCGCCTGGAGTTGGGCATCCTTTTGATCCACTGCCACAAATCGTTTCCCGTCACACTGGGAGAACCGTATTTGCAAAAGGCGATAACAAAGCGACTGGAAAACTCCAATCGCTTGCTGCAGGAGTATCGTGATTTACTGCAGGCCGAGGGCATCGCGTTTGAAGATCGAATACTGGAAGGATCGCCCGGAGCGGTCATCTGCGAAGCCGCCAAAATCGAGCAAATTGAAATGATCATCATGGGTTCGCGGGGACGCACGGATCTTAAAGGCCTGTTGCTCGGGAGCGTGGCGCATCGAGTCCTGCACGCCGCGCCGTGTCCTGTAATGATCGTCAAGTAAACCCTAACGCTGCATAAAAAAGATGGCGAATGATTGAAAAAAATTTATGAGCGTTGGACAAATGGCGAAAGGAGATGCTGCCGATGATCAGCTTTTTACTCAACATGCCAAAGGCGGAGCTGCATATGCATCTCGAAGGATCCATCGAGCCCGAGATGATGATGACCATCGGCCGTCGAAACAACATCGAACTGCCTTTTGCCGATGAAAACGAAGCCCGGACGGCCTATCAATTCAAGGATCTACAGTCTTTCCTGGATATATATTACCGAAGTGCCCATGTCCTGCAGACTGAACAGGATTTTTATGACCTGACCTGGGCTTACCTTCAGCGCTGCCGGGAGCAGCATGTGATCCACACCGAGCCCTTCTTCGATCCCCAGACCCACACCGACCGCGGGATCGATTTCGAAACCGTCATCATTGGAATCCGTCGTGCGCTCGATGATGGAAAGAATCGATTGGGGATCAGCAGCCGCCTGATCCTGTGTTTCCTCCGTCACTTAAGCGCCGAAGAAGCGATGCGGACCCTTGAACGGGCCCTGCCGTTCAAAGACGACATCGTCGCAGTAGGGCTCGATTCCTCGGAACGGGGCTTTCCGCCGTCCCTGTTCCAGAAGGTGTTTGAACGCGCCATGGAAGAAGGCTTTTTGACGGTTGCCCATGCCGGAGAGGAGGGTCCGCCCGAGTATATCCGGGAAGCGCTGGATCTTCTGCATGTCAAACGCATCGATCATGGCGTGCGCAGCAGTGAAGATCCGGATCTCATGCAGCGGTTGAAGCTGGAGCAGATTCCGCTGACGGTCTGTCCCCTTTCAAATGTCAAGCTCCGTGTGTTTAACCGCATGGCCGATCACAACATCCTGACACTGCTCGAAGCCGGACTCAAGGTCACGGTCAATTCAGACGATCCGGCCTATTTCGGCGGCTATATCCATGAGAACTTTCTGGCGCTGCATAACGACCGGCAACTCAACCGCGAACAAGCCGTCCTGATGGCAAGAAACAGCTTTGAAGCAAGCTTTGTACCGCCCAAGCAAAAAAATGAGATGATGGCATCTCTTGACGATTACCTGGCGTCCGCAGACATAAGCAGATAAACCGCATATCCAATAAAAATGGAGCCGCCTTTCCGCCGGAGCTCTTCCATTTCAACCAGGAAAGCTAATGCCTACGGTATGATGACCTTTTTAATCTTGACAGCGACAGCAAATTATGTTCAGTTGTTGAACAACCCGCCGCTAACGTGAGCCGCTTAACAATATCGGAAACCGCTGTAATAAACTGAAAACTGATACAGCTCTGCGGCTCATTTTTCAACAAATACAATTTGCATTTCCGATCCGCACCATCATCCAACGGTGAGCTGTAACTCACCAGGCGGAGCTATAGCCGGATACCATCGCATCCATGGAAGTGCCGACAGACATCAAACCGCTGTTTATCTTGGCGGCTGTCGAAAGAAATCAACACGATATAAACATTTCAACGAGAGGGCAACATGCAATTTATCGATTTGGCAAAACAGCAGCGAAGAATTAGAGACAAGATCGATGACCGAATTGGAGTTGTCCTCGATCATGGCAAATATATCATGGGGCCCGAGGTCACCGAACTTGAACACCGCTTGTCTGATTTTGCCGGTGTTTCACATGCCATCTCATGTGCCTCCGGAACCGATGCCCTTTTGATGGCCTTGATGGCCTATGATGTCGGCCCCGGTGATGCTGTTTTTACGTCTCCTTTTACTTTTATCGCAACAGCCGAGGTGATTCGTTTATTAGGAGCCACACCCGTCTTCGTTGATATTGATGCGGTCACATTCAACATCAGCCCGATACTGCTCGAAAAGGCCATCAATGCTCTCAACAAAAACGATGACGCTGATTATCCGCTGCCGAAACATCAGCCGCTTGCTCTGAAACCCAAAGGAATCATCCCTGTTGATTTATTTGGTCTTCCTGCCGACTATTCAAAAATAAATGAAATCGCCAGAAACTTTGACCTTTTTGTCATTGAAGATGCCGCCCAATCGTTTGGCGCGCAGTACAATGGCCGACAGGCGGGTTCTCTTGCCGACATTGGATGCACCTCCTTTTTTCCAGCGAAACCCCTTGGCTGCTATGGAGACGGCGGCATGTGCTTTACAGATAATCCGGAGATCGCCGAAGTGCTGCAGTCTGTTCGTGTCCATGGAAAGGGATCGGATAAATATGATAATATCCGTATCGGAATCAATGGACGGCTGGACACCCTGCAAGCGGCAATTCTGCTCGCCAAATTTGATATTTATCCTGAAGAAGTCGATCTCAGAAACATTGTTGCACGGCGCTATACGGATATGTTGCAGGAAATTAAATCCCTGACAGCTCCCATCGTCAAGAAGGGGTTCCTGTCGGTCTGGGCCCAATATTCGCTACTGGCAGAAGATTCCGAACATCGAAACAGGGTCCAACAGGCGCTGAAAACAAAGCATATTCCTACCGCGATCTATTATCCAAAACCGCTTCATTTGCAAACGGCGTTCACATCACTTGGCTACAAATATGGAGATTTTCCGGTCAGCGAAAGATGCTCCGAAAGGATTTTCAGCTTACCAATGCATCCTTATTTGGAAGAAAATACGCAAAAAGAAATTGTTTCAACTCTAATGCATGCCTGATTAGAAGTGGTTTCAAAACCCCCTTTCAGGTCCAATCTCTGTGTTGGAGCATGCGATTCAATACTCGAAATACTCAATGTATGGATGTTTATCCCGCCGATTTCCGGCGGGACGTTTGAATCGCATGCTCCGCCTTCCTGTCCCGTCTGGTTTTAAGCGGGAGACCTTGAACCTGAAAGGAAGTTTTGGAACCACTTATAGACCGACCTGCTGTTTCCTGATGGCGATCTAAACCTCGGCAGATGAATAACGGAGAAAGGAAACATAATGAGTTCGACGGACAATACAACATTAACGTCTGTGGCAGTTGTGGGTTCTGGTTATTGGGGTAAAAATTTAGTCCGCAATTTTAATGCCTTGAACGCCCTGAAGCTGATTTGTGATCAAAACGAGACGGTGCTCGATGTTTTTAAAAAACAGTATCCTGATGTTGATGTGTGCCTGGCATTCAATGAAGTACTGAATTGCCCGGAGATAGGCGGGATAGCGATTGCCACACCAGCGGAGACTCATTATCGACTGGCAAGAGAAGCCCTCCTGGCAGGCAAGCACGTCTTTGTTGAAAAACCGTTGGTGTTGAATGAGGATGAGGGAACCGAATTAATCAAGTTGGCCGAGGAGCGCCGGCTGACACTGATGGTCGGGCATCTGCTCCAATATCACCCTGTATTCCTCAGCCTGAAAAAACTTGCACACTCCGGCGAATTGGGGCGCATCAACTATATATATTCGAATCGTCTGAATCTGGGGAAAATCAGACGTGAAGAAAATATACTTTGGTCCTTCGCTCCGCACGATATATCGATGATCCTTTCAATTGCGGGAGAAGAACCCGAAAGTGTGATGTCAACCGGGGGAAACTACCTCCATCAGAAAATTGCAGATGTTACGACGACTCATTTGACATTCCCCTCCGGTATGCGGGCTCACATATTTGTATCCTGGCTCCATCCATTCAAAGAACAAAAACTTGTGGTTGTCGGGGACCGCAAAATGGCCGTGTTTGACGATACGCAACCCTGGCAGGACAAGCTTCTGCTCTATCCCCACAGAATAGACTGGCAAAACAATATGCCAGTTCCGACAAAAGGCACGGCAGAACAAGTTGAGACCCCCCAGGACGAGCCGTTAAAGTGCGAGTGCCTGCATTTCCTTGATTGCATCAAAGACAAATCGAAGCCCAGAACGGATGGATATGAAGGTCTGCGCGTGCTTCAGGTACTGAACGCCAGCCAGTCATCATTGGATCAAAACGGACGGACAATTGAGTTAAAAGGGAAAGCACCGTTTCCTTCCCAAACAATTGATGGCAAAGGATCTTTCATCCATCCTACGGCTGTCATCGATGGGGGCGTCATCATCAACGACAGCACCAAAATCTGGCATTTTTCGCATGTACTGGGAGGGTCACGGATAGGAAAACAATGCAATATCGGCCAAAACGTAGTCATTGGCCCGGATGTCACGATAGGAGACGGATGCAAAATCCAGAACAATGTATCAGTATATAAGGGGGTTACACTGGAAGACGGCGTTTTCTGCGGTCCGAGCATGGTCTTTACCAACATATATAATCCTCGGGCTGAAATTCGAAAAATGGACCAGGTCAGGCCTACCCTTGTAAAAAAAGGCGCTACGCTGGGGGCCAATTGCACAATTGTTTGCGGTACGACCATCGGAAGTTATGCATTTGTCGGCGCCGGGGCCGTCGTCACCAAAAATATTGTTGACAATGCGCTGGTGGTAGGCAACCCGGCCAGACGGATTGGATGGGTATGCGATTGCGGTGAGCGTCTGACGGAGGATCTCATGTGCCTGGCATGTGACAACAAATATCAAAAGACGTCAGAAGGAGACATCAAAAAGGTGTCCACGTAATCGTTGCCGCAACAATCCTCCCCTTCCCCGCGGTTTGGCCTGCTTTTTTAAATCAACGCCGTTTTTCCGATAGGCACAATTCGTCCTGCTGTGAGTTGTAACTCACCTAGCGGAGCTATAATATCAAAAAAAGGTGCCCTACCGATGGAGCAGAGAGACATAAGAACGCTTTTGCTGTTAGAGGCTATTGGCAAAGATGAGTGTCTAAGCCAGCGCGACTTGTCCAGGAAATTAAATATATCGCTGGGACTGGTAAATTCATTCATCAACAAACTTCTCTCCCAGGGAGTTTTTAAAGTGTCCAAACGCTCCAGGAATCGCATCAGATACATTCTAAGCCCAAAAGGGGTTTCCAAAAAAGCGGAACTGTCAAGAGAGTACTTTGAATATTCTTTGGGCTACTATAAAGCGATCAAACAGAAAATTTCAAAATCAATCCAGATGCTTGCTAAAAACGACATACAAAACATCATCTTGTATGGAGTTGGAGAGCTATGCGAAATTGCGTGTATTGTTATTCATGAGGAAAATATCAGCGATATTAGAATCATTGACGAAAAGAACGCCGGAAAGAAAATATGCGGCATTCGAGTCGCCAATACAGACGCTATCGATACATCTCATTTCGATGCCATTATTATTGTTGATTTTGAAAATGCATCGTCCTATCAGAGAGACCTGATCCAAAAAGGCGTACCAACCGAAAAAATTCATGATCTGACCGAGTTCGATACGGATATCGGTTCAATACAATAGCGCTGATGTCGCATTAAGGGCGCCATACGTTGGCGTTGATGATTGATTTGATTGTTCCAATAGAAAGGTCAGGCCTTTCCGGACGGTATTGACGAGCAACACGATTCGCGCTAAACAACGGCCGATTCACTCAAAAGTGACGATCAAAAACAGGCGAGGAGGATTTAATGGCAGCTTTCAGGAATAGAAAGGTTTTAATCACAGGTTGCTGCGGAACAGTCGGTAAAGAATTGGTGCGACAACTCCTCGAAGAGCAAGAAGTCGGCGAACTGATTGGTCTTGATAATAATGAATCGGAGCTTTTTTTTCTCGAACAGCATCATCTTCATCACCAAAATGCCTATTTCTTTCTATGCGATGCCAGAGACAGAGACACGTTAAGCAGAAGCTTTAAAGGCGTTGATATTATATTTCATACGGCGGCCTTCAAACACGTTATCCTGTGCGAGCGTTCACCTTTCGAGGCTGTCCAGAACAACATCCTGGGCGTACAAAATGTGATTGAAGCCGCATTTGAAAATAATGTCGAGAAGATCATATTCACAAGCTCCGATAAAGCTGTAAATCCAACAAATGTCATGGGAACCTCAAAACTGATGGGAGAACGTTTGATGACCGCTGCAAACAGCTCCATCAGAAATCAAGGCCCGGTGTTTGCCTCGACGCGATTTGGCAATGTACTGGGATCCCGAGGATCTGTCATTCCCATTTTCCGTGAACAGATTCGCAAAGGAGGACCGGTCACCCTGACGGATCCCGAAATGACCCGCTTTATTATGAGTATCAGAGAGGCGACTCGGCTTGTCATCGACTCGGCAATTCTCGCCAAAGGGGGAGAAGTGTTTGTCACGAAAATGCCGGTTATTCGCATTCAAGATCTGGCGCAGGTCATGATAGACGAGCTCTCGCAACAATATGGTCACCGTCCTGATGAGATCGACATACAACTGATCGGCTCCAAGCCGGGAGAAAAACTATACGAAGAATTAATGAGTGAGGAGGAAACGCGCAGAACGGTTGAGCTTGATCTCTATTTTTCGGTGCTCCCGGCCTTTCGGTGTCTGTATCGCGATATTGACTACGATTATTCCAACATCCTCTCAAAAGAAATTAAAAAGCCGTATAATTCAAGCAATGAACCGGTGTTGAGCCGCGGCGAACTGCGCAGCTTTTTGCTGAAAAACAAACTGATCGAGGAATCAACGGAAACGATTTCCCATCCCAGCCAACGATATTGGCCAGGCAATGGAAAAGGAGATGATCAATGCACGTTCTAATTCTTGGCGGCGACGGCTATCTGGGTTGGCCAACGGCGATGTACTTTTCCAAACGCGGTTATCGAGTCACGGTAGTCGATAGCTATTTCCGCCGGAATGCCTGCAATGAACTGGACGTCGGTATGCTCTACGCCGTACCCACACTGCCCCAACGGGCGAAAATCTGGCATGAACATACTGGCCTTGAGATCAAGGTATTAATCGCCGATTTGACAGATCCGGAGACCATGCGTTCACTGTTTGACGGACGCGCTCGTTACACGTGGGCAGTCGATCCATCATTTTCCGGCATTCCCGAAACAGTGGTCCATTTCGCCGAACAACCCTCCGCACCATACTCTCTCATCAATTACAAGTACGCCAATGTGACGCTTTCCAACAATCTATTAGTGACGAACAATCTGCTTTTCGCCGTCCGGGACTTTGCGCGGGATTGTCATATCATTAAATTAGGCACAATGGGTGAATACGGCACACCCAACATAGACATCGAAGAAGGCTGGATTGAAATCGAGCATAAAGGCCGGGTCGACAGGTTTTTATATCCCCGCCAGGCGTCATCCTTATATCATACCACGAAAATCATGGATACCGATCTTCTGTGGTTCGGAGTGCGAATGTGGGACCTCAGGGTAACAGACTTGATGCAGGGGCCCGTATATGGGGTTGAGACCGAGGAATCGGAAATTGATGATCGATTGAAAACAATTTTCAACTATGATGAAATATTTGGCACCGTCGTCAATCGTTTTATCACCCAGGCTGTTGTGGGTTATCCGTTGACCGTCTATGGACAAGGCGGCCAAACCAGAGGGTATTTAAATATCAAGGATACGTTGCAATGTATTTTGAAATCAACACAAAAGCCATCAGATAAAGGCGAACTTCGAATATTCAATCAGATTATGGAAACATTCAGCGTCAATGAATTAGCGGAAATAACCCAAAGAGTCGGCGGCAATTTAGGATACGAGGTTGAAGTAAAACAACTGGAAAATCCGCGCAAGGAAGCCGAAGACCATTATTACAACCCCACCTATCAAGGGTTGATCGATATAGGTGTTGAACCACACTACCTGAGCGATGCCGTCATGGAATCCATGTTCAAATTTGTGGAAAAGCACAAATCCAATATCCGAAAGGATGTTATTTTCAAAGGAATAAAATGGTAATTCTTTTTGCTCGTTTATTAACGTTTTACAATGCCATCATCCAGCGGCTTGAACGAATAAAAAGGCCTTTCTCTCCAACCAATTTTTAGAAGATCCATTTCTAAATCATAAATTTCCAGGTCATCTGTTATGTGTGGAATATTCGGATGGTTTATTCCTTCCAATTATCCATATGATATGAAGCACCTCCGGCGGGAGCTGAACCGGATGTTTCGGCTTTCGGAATCACGAGGCAAAGAGGCTTCCGGGCTTGCTGTACACAATCAGGGCGCCCTGCGTGTTTTCAAGGCACCTATGAGCGCATCCAAGATGCTTCAATCGACGCAGTTCAATCATTTTTTCTCAGAAATATCGGCATCCGCGACAGGCCAATTGTCGCTCATCGGCCACACGCGCCTTGTTACCGACGGGCAGCATTTCATTGATGAAAACAACCAGCCTGTCGTCGCCGATGGATTTGCCATCGTGCATAACGGCATCATCACCAATCATGCACAGCTGTGGCGATCCAATCAGGATCTTGACCGAACCTCCCAGGTCGATACCGAAATCCTGCTCCGTCTTTTCATGAAACATCTGAATTCCGGAACGTCTCCTACGGATGCAATTCGCCGTTCATTTGAGCAGATCATCGGTACAGCCTCCATTGCACTTCTTGGAAACATTTTCGATGGAGTTTTTTTGTCGACAAATAATGGATCGCTGTACTATGCCCATCATCCGCGCACTAATGTTTTTGTGTTTGCGTCCGAACGACTTATTCTTTCACGCTTTTTATCGATGAACAGGCTGTTCAGGGATCTTGGAGAGCACGATATTGAACATCTCAAAGCGAAGAGCGCATTGTACGTCGACGGCAGCCGGCTGTCCGTTTTTAATTTTGCGGAAAACAGCACCCCCGTTTCAATTCAATCGAAATCAACTTATTCTAAAATCATCCAGTTCCAGGACGGGTTGAAAGCGGCGCAACAAAACATGAGACGTTGCTCACGCTGCATACTGCCTGAAACGATGCCATTTATCGAATTTGATTCCCAAGGTGTCTGCAACTATTGCCATAGCTACAAAAAGGTTGAGGTTTCAGAGCAGGATGAAATAACCAGATTGGCGGATACGGTGAGAGGAAAGGGAGACACCCCTGACTGCATCGCCATGTTCAGCGGTGGCCGTGATAGTTGTTATGGCTTGCATTTTATAACAAAAGAGCTCGGTCTCCATCCTTTGGCCTACACCTATGATTGGGGAATGATTACCGATCTGGGGAGACGAAACCAATCCAGGATGTGTGGGCAATTGGGTGTGGAGCACATTCTTATTTCTGCAGATATCATTAAAAAGCGAAAATTCATTCGGAAGAACATTGAAGCCTGGTTAAAACGCCCAAGACTCGGTATGGTGCCGATTTTCATGGCAGGAGATAAACAATATTTCTATTATATCGACCAACTTAAACGAAGCTATAATATATCCACTGTATTTGTATTTGAAAATCCCCTGGAAGCAACCCGATTTAAAACCGGCTTCTGCGGCATCGATGAAAGCGGCAACAGTTCATATGATATCCGGCCTACCCAAAAGCTTAAATTGTTCGGCTACTACAGTCTGCAATATCTGATGAATCCACGCTATTTCAATCTCTCTTTATCGGACAGTGTGTTTGCCCTATGGTCATATTATTTTAAAAGTCACAATTTTATATATCTTTTCCGTCATATTCCCTGGGATGAAGATAAGATTAATCGAACCCTTATCGACGAATACGATTGGGAGACAGATAAAGGGACCCGTACCACCTGGCGCATCGGTGACGGGACCGCAGCCTTTTATAATTATATATACATGACGGTCGCCGGTTTTACAGAAAACGATACCTTAAGAAGCAACCAGATCCGTGAAGGTAATCTGACAAGGAATCAGGCGCTGTCGCTTGTGAAGGAGGAAAACAGGCCGCGGTGGGATTCGCTTGAATGGTATGCCAAAACCATTGGCTTTAACCTCAGCGAGGCCCTCACGGTAATAAATACCCTTCCAAAGCTGTACTACCCCGGGAACCATATTCATTAAAGAATGACTCGTATGCGCGACAATATTTCGATTATCGTACCTGTCTACAATGAAGCCGAAGCGATCGCCGATGTCCTGAGCGGATTGCGCAAATGCTTTCCAACGGCAAACATTATCGCGATCGATGACGGATCCACCGATGGATCGCTCGACAGAGTCGATTCATCCATATATCAGGTCGTCCGTCACAGCGATAATCGAGGCTATGGCGCTGCGCTAAAAAGCGGCGTGCGCGAAGCAAAAAGTGATTTTATTGCCTTTTTTGACGGCGACGGCCAATTTGACCCACATGATCTTGAAGCCATGGTCGATGTATTCATGAAGAATGGCTGCCATGCCGTTTTCGGCAAACGGATGGCGTCATCACATGTCATCCTGCCGCGTTCTGTTGGAAAATTTTTTCTAAAGCGGCTTGCCAAATATTTGACCAGAAAGCATATCCCGGATCTGAATTGCGGAATGCGCGTCATGCGCCGGGATCTTTTTTTGCGATACCAGCATATTTTCCCAAATGGTTTCTCTTTGTCGACCACGAGCACTTTTGTGTTCCTGATACGCGGCTACGATGTTTTTTTTCATCCTGTAACAGCGGGAAAACGTAAAGGTAAAAGCTCCGTCAGGCTATTCAGAGACGGCTACAATACACTGCTGCTCATTATCCGTCTCATCGCCATGTTCGATCCGCTGCGTGTATTTACACCTATCTCATTTCTATTGATTGCCGTTGCTGTTGGATACAGTGGTTGGGAAGCGTATACAAGGGGATTGGGCATACCTGTTTTGGGAGCGGTTCTGGGGATTGGAGGGTTGCTGATGTTTTTCATGGGGATCCTGTGTGACCAGGTTTCGGCAATCCGGTTGGAACGTTATGAACCAATTGATAAAGACAAAGCATAAACAATTTATGACTCCCACATGCAGGCTATGTTATGGAGGAGTATTTGACGTAAAATACACCTATAAGGATTGCAAAGTGGTATGCTGCAATTCATGTGGTCTGACCCAGGTTGCAGGGGCAAGCGACACGAGCGAGATCTATACTGAAACGTATTTTGGTCACGATAAATTATGCGGTCCGGCCAACCATCTTGAACAAAAGCGCCGGCTGCGATGGCTTCTGCGGTGTGGCTTGAAGCCCGGAATGAACCTTTTGGATGCTGGATGCGCGACAGGTGAATTCCTCTCTTTAGCCGTTCGATATTATCATGTGCACGGCATCGATATCTCTTCATTTGCCATCGATCAGGCATCAAGGAATTATCCGATATTAAAAGACAAGCTTAGATCAGGCCCTTTGGAAAAAACCGATTTTAAAGACGCCGCATTTGATGCCATCGTCATGTGGGATGTCATTGAACACCTCCAGAGTCCCCGCCAGGTTTTGCAAAGATTAATCAAGCAACTCAAGCCGGGGGGTCTTTTCTGTGTTTCGACGCCAAATATCGGGACATTGACTGCAGCATTATTAGGTCGCCGCTGGCCTTTCATGACGCCTCCGGAGCATCAATGTTTTTTTAACACGAATACGTTGTCCCGTTTGATGCGTGAATGCGGTTTGGAAAAGATTGATTATGTCAATAAAGGCAAATGGGTAAATCTGCGTTTTCTCCTTTATAAAATAGAGCGCGTGTTTCCAGGGCCTATGGTAAAAAGGATGATACAGAAAATAATGCCCATGCTTCCGGAAAAGCTTCTGGTGTATGCTCCATCAGGCGACGTACTTTATTCCGGATTCAGACTCATCACATAATGTGTCCATCAATTATTTGGACCATATAACAAGAAGCGAGCAGAAAATAGAAAAGGTAGTCGGACGGATTGCTGCTGCAATCCGTAGCAAGCTGAACAAGCAAATGGGAAATGACTAAGCTTCAAAAAACAATTCAAAATCTTCTTGTTTGTCCGGTTACGCACACGTCTCTCCATTGGGAACAACGAGACGGATGTGAATTTCTTATGGCAAACGGTCGAAAATATCCAATCGTAAATGGAGTCCCGAACATGGTTCCTACTCCACCGCCGGAACCACTCCTACAGCAATGGGAAACCTGGCAGCAGCTTCAAAGACAAGGTGAAGCAACCTATGAAATGGCGCCGCAACTGAATTTGGCCAATGAAGAAGACAACGAACCCGGGGAATTTGCTAATTTTATGCAGGCAAACGGTTTAACCCTGGATGTCGGTTGCGGCCCACAGGCTACAAAACCCGTTTATATTTCCAATGCGGATAATCTCGAATATATCGGCATGGACCCTTTGCTTGGTCATCAGCCGAAAACATTTTCATTCATTCAGGGTATTGGAGAAGCATTGCCATTTCCGGATACAAGTTTCGACAATGTCCTTTTCCACTTTTCGCTCGATCATATGCTCGATTTTCGTTTAGCTTTGCGTGAAGCTCAACGCGTACTTAAAATAGGCGGACAGGTGGTCATCAGCACCGATTATATTAAAGGCAAATTGCATGAACCAGGCGATTCATCCCCTAGTTGGATAGAAATCATTTGTAAAGGGCTACGCCAAATCATTAAAGGTATTCCGCGCATAGGACTTATACAAATGGTGCGCTATTTGTCTGCAGTGATGAAACTGCGGGTTCCAGATGGTGCCATGGATTTTTTTCATTTACACTTTCCCCATGTTGAAGAACTAATGACTGAGCTGAACGAACTTCACTTTACAGATATCCGCAATAAACATATTGACAGAATAATTCTTATTGCCGGCCACAAAAGTTAGCCCATAAAGGTGGATTCTGCATGACTTATCAGAAACCTATCGCAACGCTTGGTGAAGGAGGCTTGCGGCGTTTCAGCCGTGATGTCACGTTCAACATTGCGTCAGTGGGCATCATCGGCATCAGCGGACTATTGCTGAATATCATGATTGCTGCAATCTATGGGCCACTTGCAATGGGCATGTTCAATCAGATATTGGCAATATATATTATCCTGGGTCAACTTGCTCCGCTTGGATTTCACTTGTCAGTATTGAGCTTTTTACCACAGCTCAACGACAAACCTGAACTTCAGCGAAGCGCATTTTCTTCCGCTCTATCAATGACAATAGTGTCTGCACTCTTGGTATGCTCCTGCGGCTTTTTATCCAGCCATACTATTGGCAAAGTACTTGGCAGTGAGCTGGTGGAACGTGGAATCGTATGGGCGATACCCGGTCTGTGGTGTTTTGCCGTCAACAAAGTATTGCTCGGCGCACTCAACGGTGCAAGGCATATGCGCATGTTCGCTGTTGCACAATCGATGCGCGTTGTTGCCTGGATCGCAGCCATGTCTGTATGCGTCATCATCAAAACGCCTGTTCATGTACTGCCGGTCGTATTAACAATAGGTGATGTATTGCTGCTATGTGTTATTATGCCCTATTCGATATCCGTTTTCGGTTTTACTCCCCCTAAATATTGGGCGGGGTGGATATCACGACATTTTCGCTTCGGGCGAAGCGTCATGTTCAGCGGTTTGATGATGGACATGAACACAAAAGCGGACGTACTCATGCTCGGTATCTGGTGCAGCGATCACATCGTCGGGATTTACAGCTTTGCATCGATGTTTATAGAGGGTTTAGCTCAAATTCCCGGTGTGTTGCGTGAAAATATCAATCCTTTGATTTCCGCCTTGCTTCAAAAAAACCGCTACCATCAGATCAAAGCCTTTATTCGCCGCATTAACTATTACACCATACCCGCCATGGCGATCATTGTTTGTTTTTCATCCATCGCTTTTCCGTGGTTCACCATGCTTGTAACCGGCAATCCTGATTTTCTCAACGGGCAAAAGGCATTCATCATCCTCGGAATAGGACTTACAATCAGTTCCGGCTTTATCCCATTTCATATGCTGCTGAATCAGTCGGGACACCCTCGGCATTTTACCGGTTTTGTATTGTCTGTATTGTTGAGCAACATTGCACTCAATGCCATTATGATCCCTCTTTGGCAAGATGTGGGTGCCGCGATAGCCACTACGATCGCTTGTCTACTGACCCCCCTTTTCTTAGTCTTTTTTTCCCGTTTCGTTCTCAAACAATGGATATTATGAATACCGGGAGCCAACCGGCAAGCTTGTCATCATTGAATGGTTGACTGTGAATAACTAAGCATATGTGCGGCATTGCAGGCTACAGATCATTGAATAACAATCCGGTCGATCCGGACAACATCTATCCGATGGTGGAATCTCTGAGACATCGGGGTCCGGACCAGTATGGGTGCGCAGTTTTGGGCAACATTGCCTTGGGTAACACTCGTCTGAGCATATTGGATCTTTCTGGAGGGAAGCAGCCGATTTACAACGAAGATGAAACGGTCGTTGTCGTCTATAATGGTGAAATTTATAATTATCCAGACCTGCGGCGCGACCTTGAAAAAAAGGGGCACACGTTTCGCACAAACGCTGATACCGAGATACTTGTCCACCTTTATGAAGAAGAAGATCTTGATTTTGTTAAACACCTTAACGGCATGTTCGCCTTTGCTCTCTATGACATTGAGAAAAAGGCACTGATCCTGGCCAGAGACCGATTCGGAATCAAACCGCTGTTTTACTCAATTTTTGGGAATCAGATATCTTTTGCCAGCGAAATCAAAGCACTGAAAACCCTGCCGGACTTCGATTCCACCCTTGACCCGGAAGGAATAAGCGTCTTTTTAGGCCTATTTTACATTCCGGATCCCTGGACGATCTATAAACATGTTCAAAAGCTCCCTCCCGGTTGTATGCTTGTATCCGATAATTCCGGTCAGAAAATTAATCGTTATTTCAATCTCGATTATTCACGAAAACTTACCATCTCTCGAAAAGAAGCTGAGGATGAAACGATAAGGCTCCTGCACCAAGGTGTTCAGCGGCAGCTGTTGTCCG
>JBNKKC010000132.1:0-54174 GCA_050291625.1 Desulfobacteraceae bacterium | reverse complement strand
AATCAAAGAGCATCGGTAAAAAGTTTATGCGTCTGGTCCAGCAAGTAGTAAAATCGGCTAAAGTCACCTATTCAGAAATTATGTGGGATATGGACCCGATTTCTGAATATTACGCAACTTAAGCTTTATAGAGAACCGCGTATTGGATTTTATGCACTATATCTAGCTACTCTAGATTTTTTGAAATTACGTTGATTGGGGAATTAGCAACAAATCATAAAGACCAAAACTAGACATAACAAGCTGCTGCTCCCGACGCGGCTCCGCCGCGCCGGGAGCAGCACGTTCGATGTGAGCGATAACCATGAATATCTCTCTTAAATGCGGAACTGAAAATATTGATTGGGTGGCGTTGTGCGAAATATTCAGACTTGCTTCCTTGGGAACGCGTGAACCAGAAAAGTTGAAAATTGCAGCAGAAAATAGCTACACGGTCTGTTCAGCATATGTTGATCAGAAAATCATTGGTTTTGGACGTGCTATTTCGGATAGCCAATATCAATCAGCCATCTATGATGTAGTCGTGTTGCCTGAATTTCAGAATCGAGGCGTTGGCAGATTGATTATGGAAGCACTGTTAGAGAAGTTACCGAAAAGTGGCCCTGTGTTGATATTCGTTGCACCCGGAAAACAAGCTTTTTATCGCAAATTTGGCTTTGGCAACTTAAAAACGGGTATGGGTTTATTCCCAAATCCTGAGATGTCCAGAGCAAAGGGGTATCTGGAATGAATCCGCATCGAACCACGGTCTTCAGCGGATCGCGAGGACCATGCGCCCGCTGAGACCTGGCGTTGGGGGTCATTGAATCAGAGTTTCACATACGCTTATTGCGTCAAGCAGCATTCAAAGGTTGGATTTGAGATAGTTCTTTACTATAACGCTGTGCTGAATCCCATAGGTCCCATGAATGCTGCACATTTAACCAGAATTCGGGTGAATTGCCGAAGAGGCGAGACAATCTTAGCGCCATAGCAGGGCTTATAGCACGTCGTTCTCTTAAAATTTCATTTATCGTTTGGCGTGATACGCCTAAAGCCTTTGCCATGGATGTCGTATTTAGATCATAGTCCGGCATGAAGTCCTCTCTGAGCATTTCGCCTGGGTGAGTTGGCCTGATTTCTCGTTTTGTTGTATTGGGGATAGCCATTGGTTTAATCCTTAATGGTAATCTGTGATCTCGACATCGTAGGCATCGCCTTCGATGAAACGGAAACAAATTCGCCATTGATCATTTATCGATATTGAGTGTTGCCCTTTCCTATCGCCTTTTAGGGCATGGAGCCTGTTGCTGGGCGGCACCAAAAGGTCATTTATATCATTTGCAAAATGGATAAATTCTAACCGCCTTATTGCCCTTCGCAATAAATCAGAAGGTATACGTTTTGATTTGCCAGTAACGAATAATCTTTGGGTTTCTTTATTGGCAAATGTTTTTATCATAGATAAATATGTAATCTGTCACGTGACAGTTGTCAAGCGTTATTAATACCATAAAATTAAAAGCGTTACCCCAACAATTGCGTTCTGTCGGACTCGCTTCACTCGCCGCAGACGCTTAGCGTTCGGTGCCACGCAAGGAGGAATTTGAATGCGAGATGCTGAGAAAACAATTGGAAACATGATTGATAAAATCTCTGTTTCAATCATTAGCTCTGTTGACGAGGTGGGGTTCCCCAATACGAAAGCTATGCTTCCACCAAGAAAGAGAGAAGGGATAATGCATTTCTATTTCACTACTAATACATCATCAATGAGGGTTGGCCAGTATAATAATAATGATAAGGCCTGCATTTATTTTTTTGACAAGAGGTTTTATAGAGGCGTCATGCTCAAAGGTACAATGAAAGTTTTGGAGGATGAAAAGTCAAAAGAAATGATTTGGCAAGATGGTGATGAAATGTATTACTCAAAAGGGGTATCAGACCCTGATTATTGCGTGCTTAAATTTACGGCACAAAATGGCCGATATTATAGTAATTTTAAATCTGAAAATTTCGAAATTGGATAAAACTAAATTGCACAGAACCATCGCTTTCACATCCGACTCGCAGGGCCGGGCCACCGATCCCATAATGCAGTTGGGTGTTAACGTGGTCTTGCATAAGTCCCCATTCCCTGCTCGCGGGTGAAGAGCACGTTCGTTGTCAATTGTACCCCGCTTTTAGTCACTTGACATATGTAACCTGTGAGGTTACATTTATGTAAAAATATGATTAAGTCATTTAAACATAAAGGGCTTGAGACTTTTTTTTACACTGGCAAGAAAAAGGGAATTCAGCCAGAACATGCTGATAAGATTGCCAGAATTTTAGACCGTCTAAATGCCGCGAATGACATTATGGATATGAACTATCCAGGTTCGTATCTGCATAAACTGTCTGGAAATCTTAAAGATCAATTTTCGGTTCGAGTTTCTGGAAATTGGCGGATATTTTTTAAATTCATAGATGGCGATGCATATATCGTTAATTATGATGATTATCATTGAAGGACTAAGGCCATGATGAAAATGAAACGACAGCCAACTCATCCAGGATGCATCCTAAGAGAAGATTATCTTAAACCATTAGCTGTTTCGGTAACGGATATGGCTTTAAAACTAGAAGTATCCAGAAAAACCATATCCAAAATAATCAACGAAAAAGGGGCTGTAACGCCTGATATGGCCTTGCGGCTATCAAGGGCTTTCGGCACCTCAGCTGAACTGTGGCTAAACTTACAGAAAAATTATGATCTCTGGCAAGCCGAACATTCCTCAAATGACTGGCAACGCGTTCGTCCTTTTCCTAAGCGAGTGCTGCATCCTGAATTATAGAAGATGGCAGCGAACATCTGCTTTGAGAAGGGACGTGTGTTCCGCTGCCGCTCCACACACGCCCCTCAAGCAGGCCGTTATACTAAAAAATCCTTGCTATTTATAAACTTTGTACGCTATTATGTACAAAAAATATTGCAAAAAGCGAGGAAGATCTTATGCCAAGATTAAAAATAAATCAAGATATCAAACCATTGTCCGAGTTTAGGACTGGTATAGCGAATTTCATCAAACAAGTTCATGATACAAAACGACCAGTTATTATTACTCAGCATGGAAAGGGCGTTGCGGTTTTATTGGATGTTCATGAATATGAAATGATGCAGGAGAAACTCGAACTTTTATCAGACGTCCAAATATCATTAAACCAAATTGAAAATGGTGAAGGGGTTCCTCATGAAGATGCTAAGGAAAGCATTCTCAAAAGGATTCAAAAATGAAAATAATTTGGTCTCCTTTAGCCAT
The DNA here is from genome assembly GCA_050291625.1 of Desulfobacteraceae bacterium. GTDB lineage: Bacteria > Desulfobacterota > Desulfobacteria > Desulfobacterales > Desulfosarcinaceae > JARRKU01. The sequence continues at coordinate 50,893 of JBNKKC010000132.1, read as the reverse complement.
TGAACGAGCCTCAGAAATTGCCGAATATATTGCTCAAGATAAGCCATTAGCTGCAGAAAAATGGATTAATACAGTATTTTCAAAGGTCGATACGCTGAAATCTGCTCCAGAAATTGGAAGAGTTGTTCCTGAAATCCGAAACAATCAATTTCGGGAGCTAATTTATGGCAATTACCGAATTATCTACCGTATTGAAAAGAAACAAATAGCAATTCTTACGATTCGTCACGGTATGCAAATACTACCGATTGATGAAATTTTGGTATAACCTCAGCCTTCAGGCGACTCGGTTCCCTCGCGCCTGAGGCTGGCTGTTAGGCCTCTGAACGGTATAACTCTATCTTTTGTTTAAATCTAATTGGATCTGTCTTGGAAAGGATTTTTTATGTGTAAGTCAAAACTAATGCCAGGTCAAATCATCAACATAATAGTTATTTGCCTTCTATTGATTGGTTGTGCAGCGAATTCTCAAACGTTATCCCAAAATCATACTATTTCAGCAACTACAGATATCGATTCAAGCAGCAGGGCTGAAGCTGCAGAAGAATTGCTAAAAACATTAAAAATGGAAATGTTGCTTCAAAAAACAATCGAACAGATGCTTGATGTTCAATTACAGCAAAATCCAGCTATCAAACCATATAAACATGTTATGCTACAATTTATGAATAAATATATGGGGTATAATAGTCTTAAGAACGACTTGATTAAGATTTATGCTGATGCATTCAACGAAAATGAGCTTAATGAATTAAAAATATTTTATGAAACGCCTGTTGGACAGAAAGCGCTCGAAAAAGTTCCTGAACTTTCGGCAAAGGGCGCTATGATTGGTCATGCAAGATTACAGAAGCATAAAGGTGAACTTGAAGAAATGATAAAGAAGGAATCAGAACGAATTGAGCAGCTTCAAAATCAATAGCTAATATTAGCTGGACCGAACAAACGTGTGGTAGGGACGCGAGTTCCTCGCGCCATACACCCGTGCCGTAGGGCGGCAATGCATGGAGGAGAACATGAATTCTGATTTCTCTGGTTTAAAACGGGCGAAGCATCCGATGCCGGAATTTGTCACGAAAGCACTGAATAAGCGTGGTCTGATGGAAGCGTACAAGGATCGTCCCGCATATCAGCAGAACGACTACATCGGCTGGATAAACAAAGCGAAGAGACAGGAGACTAAAGAAAAGAGGCTTTCCCAAATGCTGGATGAACTTGATGCCGGTGGTATCTACATGAACATGAAGCATACCGCGTCAGCGAAGAAATGATTGCTAGGTTTTATGCTCGGGTCGTGCCGCCCAACAAGGCGTTCCAACCAACCGCCAACCCGCTGCGCGGCTTGCCGTCGGCTGAGCTTGGTCGTTGGGCTTACTAATTAGCAGGAGGGAAGAATGAAAAATATTAGAAACGACGCATACTGTGGCCTCTATTGTGGTGCATGCGAAATTATTAATGCTGAAACGAAAGAAGACAAAGAACGAGTCGCAAAAATGTGGGGTTCCACGATTGATCAAGTTTTTTGTAAGGGATGTAAAACAGACAAATTATTCATACACTGTGGTAATTGTAAAATACGTGATTGTGCCATACAAAAAAGAGTCGAATTTTGTTTTGAATGTGCCAGCTATCCATGTAGTATTTATAAGGAGGGAAAAAAAGTAATTAAACAACTCCCTCATCTAAAAGCCACTATTGTGAACCAAAAATACATAAAGGAAAATGGAGTCGAACAATGGCTTGATGATCAAGAAGCTAAATGGTCGTGTCCCCATTGTGGTGCAGGATTTGCATGGTATACACAACAATGTAAAAAATGTAGTGAGAATCTACAAGGGATAAAAGATTACGAAAGTCTTTCAGACAAAGATATCTCTTTATAATGCACTGAGGACCGACCCAACAATTTGCTGGTCGGATCGGCGAGGACCATGCCGCCAGACAGCTTGGCGTTAGAAATATGAAGGATAAACAGCTTATAGTAATTTTAGCATTTCTTAGCATGCTTGCGGTATCATGTGCGCATGTGGCATTTGATCGTAACACATTATTTGGTTCTTGGTACTTTGTTAACTTTGAGCAAAAAAAAGATTACGACAGCACATTTTCATGTGTTTTAAATTATAATCCCAATGGCCGATATAGCATGAATTGCCTGCATGAAATGAAAGGAAAGAAACTATTAGCTAGTTATAGGATAGAGGATGAAACTGAATGGTATTTGCAGGGTGATTCATACTTTGAAAGAACTATTCGCCAAGAGTTAATAAGCATTAAAGGAAATGAAGAGTTAGTAGATGAAATCAAGAAAATATACAGTAATACCAAACCTCGCGAATGGCGCGAATGGAAAATTATCAAGTTAACTAATAGGGATTTTATTATAAGGTGCAAAAATGACGAGGGCGCAAAGACTACATTCGAATTTAAAAAACTTTTCTAACATCTTTCTTCAAGGGACGCAATAAACCCGCGCGCCCCTGAGAAATGCGTTGGGGTCGTGAAAACCTCATGATAAAAAATAAAATGATAAGCCTTCCCTTTATCAGTTTTGTAATATTCGGCATTGGAGGCATCCTTTTTTTCTGCTCTATTTTCGTTATTGAAAATAGGATTGGTTCCCCAAGCTCTACAAGTTCTTTAATAATTATCCCAATGGTACCAATCTCAATCATATCTAGCCTGATTGGTGGAGTTGTTGGCTATTTTATTGAAAAAACATTAAAGTTAGTTAAGAAAAGAAACGCTTTACAAACCAAAGAAATTTATATTTCGGGGTTAATGCTATCACTAGTTATTTTTGTGTCAGCAATTTTTATCCCACTAAAAATGCAATTATCCTGGAACGCATATAATTCTCCTCACATAATAGTTGATACAGGATTGATAAAGAAAATTTCTAATGACACAGATACTGAAATTAGTAATATAGTTTATGAACCGCAGTGTTTAGTAAAATTCGATCAACGGCATAAAGGTAAGGAATTCCTTTGGAATGGAGAGATAGTTAGGATTAAATTCAGTGAACATTCATATTTGGTTTTCGATGAAAACGGGAAACCAATTATTACACAAACGTTGGATGATTATGATTATATTAGCGAGTTAATGTGTTTTTCTTTTTCACTGGGGCTATCATCAGAACAGCTATTAGTTGTATTTTCTGATTTAAGGGCTACATCAGGTAATAGTATTATCCATTTTTATGAGCCAAATGGCAAATGCGCATATCAAGAGCTAATTAATGGAGTGAATTCCATTTATATAGGGGAAGAGCAAAATACAGGAAAATCGTTTGTAATTTTAGAGGTAATAAAGTCTCAAAAATATCTGTATACATTAAAGGGAACTTAAATAGAGACTGTTGATTGTCCCCAACCCATCGCTTGTGTGGACGGTGAGGATCGTGCCGCACCACAGCTTTTCGTTCTATCAGGAATTCGATCATGAACTCCTATGAAACAATTCGATCATGGACCGATATCGAAGCCTGCGAGTGCGAAAAAATTAACGGAGTTTTTTTAGTACACCAGGAACCCGACCCGACTTTGCCGGGGGATACTTACATCAGGAGACTTTGTGCTTTGATTGCAGGGTCTTTGACAGCTCACAAGTTCTCTTACCTGATACATATCAGAGACAATTTATTTGTGGCAGCAGCGGAATCATCGAAGGGATAGAAAAACAATGAAAAATGTGTCTCTACCGTGGATCATGATCCTGTTTTTATTTTTTAGTGCCTGTGGCGGCGGGGAGGACTCGACTCCAACGACCAACGACGAAAATGTCTATGGGTCACAAGCGGCAGGAACAATACCTTTGCAATTGGGCAACGAGATGCTTCTCGGGTTGTTTGAATCGACCGGCTATACCTGGATGGCCAACAGCGGTGTTCCATGGAATGCGAGGTATATGTATCTGTCGCCAGGCTGGGCGGACAACTGGGGTTGGGGGGAGTTCAACGGCGACTATGCGTTCAACTACATGATAGAAGCGGAAAACATGGGCGCATTGCCTGTCTTTGAGTTCTATATCCTGAACAATATAGGTGTCGGGGGCTATGAAGCCCTATATACGAAGACGCAGGACGCGGCGACCATGAAATCCTATTTCGAGCAGTTCAAGCTGCTGTTAAGCCGGGCCGTGGAATATGGCGGGCCAGTTCTTATATTGGTCGAAGCGGATGGCTTCGCATTTCTGCAGTTGCAGACCAACAACGACCCGACCGTGTACGCCGCCGTGGGGGACAGTACTGTGCCCGAGTTGTCGGAATTGCCCAATACCATAACCGGATGGGGGCTGGCCTTTTTGGAACTCAAGAGGAAGATGGGTGCGGATAATGTCGTATTGGGAATGCACGTTTCCGCCTGGGCGAGCAACAAGGATATCTCCTATTCATCCTCAGACATTCCGCTGGCGCCCGAGGTCAACAAGGTATATAAATTTTTGGCGCCATTGGGGCTGACAGATAACCAGACGGGACTGCAATACGATTTGCTGGTCGGTGATCCCCTGGACAGGGATTCCGATTATTATCGCGTACAGTTCGGCTATGACCGCTGGTGGGATCCTTCGGAAAACGCCAGCATCTATTCCAAAAGCTTTAACCGCTATGCCGAGTGGCTCAGGCTGTGGAATGTGAAAACCAATAAACGCTGGGTACTTTGGCAAATCGCGTTGGGCAATGAGTACAATTTGAATATTGTGAACTCGGGCGGGCCAAGAGAGGGTTACAAGGATAACCGTGTCGAGTATTTCCTCGGCGCCGACTCGATCAATCATCTCGCGAAATTTGCGGACAGAGGTGTCGTCGGTCTACTGTTCGGCAGAGGCGCATCGGATCAGGCGAACTATCTCAACGATGAGGATGCCGACGGCAATATGTTCATGCAGGCACGGGCCAAAGTATTCTATGAGCGGGGTGGGATGTTGTTGAAGCCTTGATGAAGGAAAAGGGACGTTAAAGGGGGCATCCATAAAATGATAACTTGCAATTCTAAACGTCCCCCTGCGTACATCTACGAGTGAGAAACATATTGTATTAATGAACTGAGGATACAGAACAAACAAATTAACTCGGATGCAAATTCCGCTGCGCTCCATTTGCACCGATTATTTGCAGCGTTCGGCAACCAACACGCAGAATATGAAAAGAAAGAAATATAAATAGCCTGGCAGATAAGATATTGTTTCCCAATAATATTTATAATTTTATTTGCCGTAACCATATACAAGCAAGATTGGTCGATTTTCAACCTTAGCAGAATTTATTACATAGATAATGTAGCTTTCATCGGGGAACTAGTTGTTTTATTTTTTGCGCTCAATTTTCTTTTTCTACGATATGAGATCAATAATGATCATTTAGTGGTTTGCCGCTTTTTTATTGTTAAAAGAGCGTAAAATATTAAAATACTATGGATTGAGGAGGATGGCATCTATTCATTTTTAGGAAAGAGCCCATTAGGAATTGATCTTACGGTTTTAAATCTCCAAAATGGAAAGAGGATTCGGATTATTGGCCTGAAAGAACCGCTAAAGTTCATTCAAGATATTCGTTCCCAACAGTCAATACAGAATCCATGAATAATGCCGAATTTTTCCTGCGGTTCTGTGAGGGCCTGAGGGGGGTGGTTCCTTCGGGCTACTCGACCCCCAACCGGTAAGCATGGCCGTTCGCTTCGGGCATTGTTACTTCTTAAATAGATCAGAGTGTGATCCGGTTCTTTCGAGGTATAAGTTTTCAGCAGTGATTCGATAGATTAAAATCCAGGCGGGCTCAATGTGACAATCCCGATGATTTTTCCAGTTTCCTGAAAGTGGGTGATCCCTATAGATTGGCTCCAACAATTTTCCTGAAGATGGTTTTTCGATAACGATTCTTAATTTTGAAAGGTCTTTGTTTTGTTTCTTGATCCTCTTGAAATCCTTTTTAAATTGAGTTGTGTAATGAATACTCAACTATCAAGCTCCTGAAATAAGACATCAACGGAATCAACTTTATGAAGCTCGTTCCCTTTTTCAGAGTCCCTCAATACTTTTGCTGTGACATCATTGGGCAGTTTTAATTCAAATGGGATTCCATTATGCAAGGTTATCTGGGATAGGTACATTGAAATAGCCTCTGACATCGAAATGTTCAATTTTTTTAATATAATTTGGGCATTGTGCTTTACCGCCGGATCGACACGGGTTTGAATGGTTGCTGTCTTTGCCATAATAAACTCCTAATATTGTATTGACAATTGCACTACATTCAATATGCATCCAAATATGAAAAAATCAAACAGATTCTTTTTTATCAATATCAGTGTGATATCAGGGTCGCCCAATTTAATAGCCTGACATTATATAAAAAAATGTAATAAATCCTATCCAAAAAGCTTCAGAAGTCCCATTTTGCCCGCCAAAATAGTGTTCTAAGCAAAACAAACGATTCATTTGATATGGGCAAGCACCAATAGACATTTTATACTCGTGGTATATCTGGCTCATCACTCATCGGTGTCATAAGCGGGAGTTTCTTTTGAAATTCTTCCGTGATCATAGGCTCTGGCTGCAATTGCTTTTCGAGGCCTGCAAACGCTGTGGCCTGTCAATTCTAAATTATATTATATGGTAACCAGCAATCAAAACCATAACGGTGGGGATCAGAGACCATGGAGCACCAGTTGGCCTTAGAACGATGATATTACCACCAAAATTTACTCTTTAAGGCGATATTAAGGCGCATCATAGTTGAATAGTAATGGTATTACAGTAAATTAACTTGGTTCGACCCTGACCCTGATCCCACCGTCAGACTTCCACTCCCAGGAGAAGCCGCAGGGCGAGGCCGAACAGAAAGCTCAAGCCGGCGATGCCGAGGCTTATGCCGGCCATTTCTGCAAAACGCCGCTTGAAAGGCTGATCCATGGCCACGGATATGTAGAAATTGAAAAAGGCGATGATCAGGACCACGGCCGTGAGCGTGCACGCCAGCGATACGTAATAATTCTGCAGCACGAGATAAGGCGCGATCAGCAGCACAACGGTGGTGACATAGGTGATGCCGGTATAGAACGCGGCCTTGAGCGGTTGCTGGGAGGCCGCTTCGGTCTTGGTGGACAGGTATTCCGATGCCGCCATGGACATGGCGCCGGCGATGCCCGTTATGGCCCCTGTCAGGGCGATCAACCGGGTGTTTTGAAGCGCGAACGTGAGTCCGGCCAGCGCGCCGGTGAGCTCCACCAGGGCGTCATTCAACCCGAGCACAACGGAACCGATATAGCGCAGCCGCTCCTCATCCAGCATGCCGAGCAGGGCGTTCTCATGCTCGTTTTCCTCTTCGGCGATGGCCGCGACCTCTTCGATGTCAGCCGGCAGATCGGCATACGATGCCTGGGCGCCGACCTCGCCGCGCTCCATCAACTTCGTTCCGAATGTGAGGCCAAAGATGCGGGTGATCCAATAAAACAGACGGACTTTGGCCCAATTCACCTGCGCATCTTCGCCGGTGTATCGCTTCCATTGATCGTAGTGCCTCTTTTCGTCTTCGGCGATGCTTTCGAGGATGCGCCGGTTTTCCGGCGAATGCTGCATCTGGGCCAGGCGATGATAGATATGGTGCTCGGTAATCTCATCGCGCTGGTGGTCCAGCAACCGTTGCTTTGTCTCTTCAGATATCGTGATGCGCCCGGCACGTTGGGTCTGATCCGATGGAACTACCATAGACGAAACACTTTCCTGTCGCCGTCCATGGCGGCTTTGAGCTTCTCCATATGTCTCAATGTGGCCAGCTCCCGCTCCAGCTCGCCCAATTCCAAACCGAGTGTCTCGGCCAGGGGTTCCAATTCAATCCCCTCGGTGTCTTTCAGGACATTCAGGATTTTTTGCTGCGTCTTGGATAGGGTGAAGGTCTCGCCGCTCATGGATTTGGCGCTGTAAACCGCCCAGGGGTCGCAGGGTTTCACAGGGGAAAGGGCATCCATGTAACAATCCTCGCACAGCGTCTGCCCCCTGTGGTCCCTCTCATCCCCGCTCTCGATAGGAGTGTTGCATTTATCACACTTCATTTTTTCTCCCCGAATAAAAAATGATGATCCTTTCAATCGTCATTGAAGGGTTAGTATTACCGGCAATAGTGACGCCGGCGGCGTGGTTTGTCAACCATTGAACCATCTAACTCCGCAGCCAATAGGGGAGGTCGTTGACCTGCATCAGGCAATGAATGATGATTGTGACAGCAGGGGCGCCCCTTTGATTAATTTCATTGTATTTCAACCACTTGCAGCGGTTCGACCACAGGCTCTGCGATTTATAAGGAAAATCATCCTGACAATGCCTTAATTTTCAATGACACGGCTTTAGTTTTCACCGGATGTGACGATATTTGAACAAATAGATTTGTCCACATGAAGGTTCATCATTCCAGGAGGACGTATGAAGGCGCTTATTGTCGATGATTCAATGGTTACACGCAATATCATAAAAAAATATATCGAGCCCATGGGATATGGCAGCTTGGAATCCGGAAACGGCAAAGAGGCTCTGGATATTTTGGAAAAGCAGGCGCATGAGGTCGAACTGATCCTGCTGGACTGGAATATGCCGGTGCTCGACGGTTATGAAACCCTGAAATGTGTGAAAGAAAATGAAGCCTATAAGCATATATGCGTGATCATGATATCCACCGAATCTGAAGACGACATGATCGACCAGGCCCTTACGGCGGGGGCCGATGGCTATTTGGCGAAACCTTTCTCAGAAGACGATTTTATCGAAAAAATCCGTACGACCCTTGACGGCTTACGTTCGGAGTAGCCTTTCGATCCCAAATAATTATTCCGGCGAAAAACGATTTGGAGATTCAATATGAACAAAATAATGCTAATTGATTGCAGCGCAGACGTTTCGAAATTTGCGACCGATCTTTTGGGGAGTAATTGCAGCTTATCCAACATAGCTTTTGAAGACGATCTTTTGCTTAAAGATTTCCATATGATCATTCTAGAAGCCGATGGGCCTCTCGAAAGAATCAAAACAAAAATATCGATACTCCGGTTCGCCAGTGACTTTCGCGACATTCCGGTGATTGTCATCAAACAGCAGGAGGACACGATGGCTATAGAGCATTTTCTCAATGCCGGAGCAACGGAGGTATTGACGATGGATATGCCCCGCGGTGCATGTCGGCAGATCCTGCAGGGGCATTTGATCCCTAACCGAAAGCCGCTCGATAAAGAAATGGCTTATCTGTCACCCTTTATCGAAAATACGATCAATGTGATGAAAACCATGGCCGGCACCGAAGCGTCATTTCGGGAAGTCTATTTTAACAATGACATGAGAATCTTTGGAGATATATCCGGTATCATCGGCTTGTCCGGCAATTCGGAAGGAACGGTGGCGATCACTCTCTATTGGGAACTGGCGCGTAAAATCATCGCTCGAATGATGAAGGTGAAGCAAGAGCACATTAACGCGGAATATATCCATGACGGTGTTGGAGAACTGATCAACATGATTAGCGGCAGCACTAAAAAAGTGTTCAAGGGAACGCCTTTTCATTTCAATCTTTCTCTGCCGACTGTCGTCGCTGGCTCCGGCCATCAATTGGGACACCCCGATGGTTCCAGCATCGCCGTGCTCATCTTCGATGTCGGTGAAAATGCATTTGTATTGCAGGTTTGCCTTAAGCCAAAAGGGGATGTTGAAACTGGATAGAATTATCAGGAACAATGGTGCTAAGACACTAACGCCATACCTGAATTTCAGAGACGTCATGCAAAAAATATAATTTCATGAATAACGGCAACGACATCCTACTGGTAGACCGGGATAAGACCTTTCTCGATTATTTGATCGGTGTCTTGCAGACAGCAGGATATACCGTCCATACCGCCATGGAAATGCGGGGAGCCTTATCGGCTCTTGTCAAGCACCCGGTTGGATTGATCATTTGCGGGAAAGAACTGCAAGATACCAGCGGACATAATTTCTTGCGGTTCATCAAAAGCGATCCGTTGAGAGAAAATATTCCTCTTATATTTTTGGTTTCCATAAAGGATCAGGGCCGTCCGTTTGTCGCCTTTGAACTTGGCGCCATAGATTATTTGGTTTATCCCATTGAGTCGGAAATATTGACCGGCAGGATCGACGAAGTATTCAAGCAGGTCTCTCGAGAAGAATCCAGCCGGCCTGAGAAAAACGACCGTTCATCTCAGGGAGAGAAGCCTCAAAACAAGGTCAAATCGCCTTTGCACCTGAAGATCGATATCTCACGAGACGGTGTCATCTGGCTGCCGGGCACCGTTCAACATTTCAGCAAAGACAGTCTCTCTTTAGAGACATCCTTGTTTGGCAAGCCGGGTGTGCGGCTAATGCTGCGATTCAAGCTCCAAAGTGGGCTGTTTGTTGCCAATGGTCATATCAAGGACATGTCCTTCGATGACTTTCAGAAACCGACGGGTATTCGTGTCACTGTGGAAGACGACACATCATGGAGCCAGATCCTGGCAGCCTTGAACAAGGCCGCAAGCGAGCCCGTAGATAGCGAGACAACCGGAAACGACACCGGTACGGATGAACGGCAATTCGAGGATTCTCAAGAGACGGAAGCTGTGCATTTGTCGGTGACGGACAGCCAGGAGATAAGCGGCACCCAATTGATGGAGGCGAATGAGAAGAAAAAGAAGGGGGCGTATGATCTTCGCTTTTATCACAGCCTGATCGGAAAACAAATGGATAATTACCGGGCCATCAGTCTGATCGGCGCCGGCACTATGGGAGGTGTTCTACAAGGATGGGATGTTGCCCTGGAGAGGGAAATCGCCCTGAAGATAATATCTTTTGAGCTTTCAACCAAGCAACGATTTCGTGATTTGTTTATCAAGGAGGCCAGGGTTGTTTCCAGATTGAATCATCCGAATATCGCACAAATCTATTCAATTGGGAGCAGCAACGACATCCTCTACTATGCGATGGAATTTATCGATGGAGAAACATTGAAAGATGTTTTGAACAGGGAGGGGTGTTTGAGCTCCTCAAAGGGGTTGAGATACCTGCTGACGATTTGCATGGCGCTGGATTTCGTTTACCGAAGAGGTATTGTCCACAGGGACATCAAACCGGCCAACATCATGATCAGTAACGTGGGTACATTAAAACTGGTGGATTTCGGCGTGGCCAATGTGAACGACCCGGAGATCTCCGGCCATGATAAAAAAATGATCATGGGTACTCCCCTGTATATGTCGCCTGAACAAATTGTTGGCCTGGCCCTGGATCATAGAAGTGACATGTATTCTCTGGGGGCAACCTTCTATCATGCCTTCTGCGGCGCACCTCCTTTTGACTCCGAGGACTATAAGGAAATTTTGGATCAACACCTGAATACACCCTTGATGCCGTTGAGAGACAGACCATCCAAAACATCACCGGCTATTTGCAAGATAATTGACAAGATGCTTTCGAAAGACCCAAATGACCGGTACAAAGATTTTCGGGAAATAATCACCGAACTCAAAAAGCTGAATTTACGCATCAGCAAGGCAAAACGCGCCTCTAAATGATCTGCTCGGACAGATCAATCATTTCAAAGACAACGGCGTCATATCCTGAATGGTGAATCATATCTTGACTGGAGCTTGACCTATATGCGACGGTTTTACGGGCCGTAACGCGGCGGGCAGGCATCAGTAAACCAATTCCCGGACACGCTCATTTTCGGCGTCTGTGACGCAGGCGAATCGAGCATTTTCAGCGAAAGGGCTTGAAGAAGGCGCGTATTTCCTCAACCAGCGCGGCCGGCTGCTCCAGAGCGGCGAAGTGGCCGCCTTTCGACATCACCGTCCATCGCCGAATGTCGGTATACATGCGTTCAGCCACGGAGCGCGGCGGACGCAGGATCTCCTTTGGGAATGCTGCATAGCCCATGGGCACGTCGACTGTAGAGCCCTGCGGAATCGGCCACGGCCCGTGCATTCGGGCATAGTACGGCCAGAAGGATGAGCCGATGGCGCCGGTCACCCAGTACAACGTAATGTTGGTGAGCATCTCGTCCCTTGTGAGTGCGGCCTCGGGATCTCCAGCGCAGTCGGTCCAGGTTCGGAATTTCTCCACCAGCCACGCTGCCAGTCCGGCGGGCGAATCGGTCAATGCAAAAGAAAGCGTCGTCGGCTTCGTGCCCTGGATCCACTGATAGCCGGTCTCCTTTTTGAGGAAATGGCTCAGCTGCTCCAGAAAAACCTTCTCTTCAGGCGTCGGATCGGCCGCCATCTTTTTGTTGCGTCGCACGGCAAGAAGATTGAGGTGAATGCCGATAAGGTGTTCAGGAAATGCGAAGCCGAGCCGGGAGACGACAAAAGCGCCCCAGTCGCCGCCTTGAGCGCCGAAGCGCGGGTATCCCAGCACATCGGCCATCAGCGTGGCGAACACGTCTGCGATCTCCTCGATGCTGAAGCGCTTTTGTCCCGGCTTGAAGGAGAACACATAACCCGGCAGCGACGGGGCGACCACCGTAAACGCATCCGCGGGGTCACCGCCGAAACGAGCCGGGTCGGTGAGCATGGGAAGCACTTTGTAAAACTCGATCACCGAGCCCGGCCAACCGTGAGACAGCAGAAGCGGCATCGGGTTGGGGCCCTTGCCCTCTTCGTGGATGAAATGCAGATCGATCCCCGCAAGCTCGACGGTGAACTGGCGGATGGCATTGAGCCTCGCCTCCTGTGCGCGCCAGTCGAAACCTTCCCGCCAGTAGTTCAGCAACTGCTTCAGGTAGCCGACACTGGTCCCTGTCGACCAGGGGGGCAACGGCGGTTCGTCCGGGAGTCGGGTGCGCCATAAGCGCTGCCGCAGATCGTCCAGGACATGATCCGGCACGGAAAGCCGGAAGGGGTGCAAGTCTCTGGCTGGCATGGCATAACCTCGCTTCATGTGGGTGCGGCTGCAGTTTTGCGTGCAATGGTCTCTTATGCCGCACAACCTGTTTTGTGCGTGCCCATCCACAAATCCCATTCTCCTCTCCCTTTTGAGGGGGAGAGGTTGGGTGCGTGCCCCTCTCCCCCGAGGAAGAGGGGATAAATGGAGGGAATTCTATCCACTATCACTTCAACCGGGCTAAAAATAGTCCTTTCCCAATCTCTCCTGTCCCTCTTCGATGAGTCGGCGTCCCTCCTCGGGGATTTTCTCCTTGTCCATGTGATGCAGCATGGAGAGGATCATGGGGGCGATCGGCCGCCGGAATATGCGGTGCCGCACGCTCTCATCCATGACGGCGTTGATAACCGCGGTTTTGCCGGAATTGAAAGCCCGTTCCAGGGCGGGACGGATCTGCTCCGGACGCTCCACATGCTCGGCGTGGCAGCCCATCACCTCGAACATCTTGTCGTAGCGAATTTCGGGAATCATTCCGAAACCGCTCTCCCCCAGGGTGTTTCCGTAAAAGGTGTTCTGCAGGCCGGAGGTCCACATGGAGTTGTTGGAAACCAGGTAAACCACGGGAAGGTTGTATCTGCGGGCGGTTTCGATGTCCATGCCGCCGACACCCATTCCTCCGTCTCCCATCAGAACAAGAACCTGCTTTCCGGGGCGGGCGAGTTGTGCGCCGATTCCCATCCCCACGCCGTGGCCGACGGCGCCGAACTCTCCCGAGTCGAGGATCTGCCCGGCAAATCGTGCCTTGACCCGATCGGTCATGTATTGGGTGGCCGTGAACGCGTCGTAGACGATGGTGGCACTGGAGTCCAGAAAGTCCAGGACCTGGCGCGACAACACGGCAGGATGCAGGGGGCCGGTCTTATCGGCGCCGCTTTCCTCTTCGGCGAGCCTCATCTCCCAGCGTTCGCGGGCCGCCTTCACCGTCTGCCGCACCGCATCGCCGGAACGAGACCCTTTCAGTTGCTGCCTGGCCAGATCGATCATCTGCTGCAGAACCAGCTTGGGGCTCCCGGTAATCTCCAGCTCGGTGGCGCGGGAGATCTCTATCTCCTCCGGAGATTCGTTTACCTGGATGTACTTGGCCTTTTTGCCCCACTGGCCGAAGTGTTCCAGATATCCCAGACGATGGCCGATGACCAGGATCAGGTCGGCCTCCCGTAAAAAATCCCGCCGATATCCCGCTGCCAAAGCCAGGGGATGATCTTCGGGTACGGCCCCCCTGGCCAGTCTGCGCGTATTGACCGGGACTTGCAGCATTTCGACAAGCGTGAGCAACTCGTCCGCAGATCCGGTCCAGTAGATGCCGTCGCCTGCCACAATCACCGGCGACCGGGCTTCGAGGAGCAGACTCACGGCCTGCTCCACCAGGGCGGGATCGCCGGCCGGCGACGGCGCCGGGCCGGACAACCATCGGGGTGTGTAAGGGGTCTGCCTGGACTCGTCATCCTGGATGTTTATTCTGTCGGTCGGAAATTCCAGGGCAACAGGTCCCGGAGCATACCTGGAAGCGTCCCTGAAGGCCTTTTTGGTGTCGAAAGCGATCGTTTTCCAGTCCACGATCCGCTTGCTCCACTTGGTGATGGTTTTTAAGATCTCGGCCCCGTACATTTCCTGCAGGGCTCCGCGCTGGTCGTGTATCGTGGCGTGCTGGCCCAGGAGCGCCACCAGGGGAACGCGCCCCAAATAGGCCTGGGCGATGCCGGTGATCAAGTTGGTGACCCCGGGGCCTGCTGAAGCCGCGCAGACGGCCGGGCGCTTCGTGATGCGGGCGTAGGCGTCTCCGGCAAAGGCAGCCGCCTGCTCGTGGCGCATATGAATCAGTTCGATTCCATGTTCCAATGCGCCGGAGATGATGGGATAGCTGTGGCCTCCCTGAATGCAGAAGAGGTATTGAACCTCTTCTTCCTCGAGCACCTTTCCAAGAACCTGACCTCCAAATAATTTATCCATAACGCCTCCCCGGGTTGTCTGGTTGCAACCTCCAAATCATGTCTTTAAATCCGTCGATATGGCGGCGAATTCCATTCCATCCGCCGATGTCCGGAATCTGCCGTTTTTCTTCAAGCAGCCGTTTATCATGCCTTC
The DNA here is from genome assembly GCA_050291625.1 of Desulfobacteraceae bacterium. Taxonomy (GTDB): domain Bacteria; phylum Desulfobacterota; class Desulfobacteria; order Desulfobacterales; family Desulfosarcinaceae; genus JARRKU01. Next base: position 35,890 of record JBNKKC010000132.1, on the reverse strand, counting down.
TCTGAAACCGCTTCAGGAGCCGGTGTGCGGTCACCCAAAGCGGCGCCCGGTTTCTCGCCCCGACAGACGCACAGCTCCCTCAAGGCCCCATAGATGACTTTGCCCGTCGCGGTTCGCGGGATGTCATCGAACGCGATAAAATCAACCGATTTGGGTCGCTTGTATCCGGCCATTCTTTCCTTGCAGTACGTCATGATTTCCTGTTTGCGTTCATCCGTCTCTGCATAATCATCCTTCAAAACCACGATGGCTTTCACGGCCTCTCCCCATTTTTCATCGGGAACGCCAATGACGCACACCTCCTGCACACAGGGGTGCGCACTGATCGCGTTTTCCACTTCGGAGGGATACACATTCTCTCCTCCCGTGATGATCATGTTGTGCTTGCGACCCACAAGGTACAGGAAACCGTCCTCATCCTGGTAAGCCATATCCCCGGCGGTGAAGTACTCTCCCCGGAACGACTGTCTGGTTTTCTCAGGGTTGTTCCAATACTCTTTGAACGTACAGGGCTGCTTCGTATAGATCTCGCCAATTGATCCTCGCGGCACCTCCCGGCCCTCCTCATCCAAGAGCTTGATCCGGCTGACCCCGATCATCTCCCGGCCGATGGAGCCAAGTTTCTCCATTTGGTTCTCGGGCCGGAGCATCACCGGGATCCCGGCTTCCGAGGAACCGTAGCCTTCAAAGAGGTTGGCGTTCTTGAAATAGTCCATGATTTGCAGTTTGGTGGATCGTCTCACCGGGGCCGATGAGCACAGGAGATTTCTCAAGGAACTGACGTCGTATCTGCTCCTCACCTCTTCGGGCAGGGACAGGATCATGATGTACTGAGTGGGTATTAACGATGTGAAGGTAATTTTCTCCCGGTCAAAGGTTTTCAACAATTCTTCCGGATCGAAGCTTTTCCGGTTGTAGATGCAAGCGGTGGCATAGTTGTAGGTGAAATTGAAGCTGTAGAGAAAAGAATTGGCGTGGCACATGGGCATCACCAGCAGGCCGATATCTTCCCGGTTGAGCCCCATTTCACAATTGTACATAAGGTAGTGGTGCACGCAGCTTTCGTGCGTTCGCGCGGCGCCTTTGGGTTTGCCGGTGGTTCCGGACGTATAGATAATCACCCAGATGTCTTCAGGTTCGACCGCTACGGCGGGTTCGTCCGGTGCACCCGACTCCACCAATTGCTCATAGTGGCGATAACCCGGCGGCGCCTCGCCTTCTCCGAGATAGATGACATTCGCAGCCAGATCAGGAGCTATCTCCTTTCTAATGGAATCAGCCCCTTCCACGAAATCCCCGGCCACGATGAAGGCCTTGGCCCCTGAATTGTCAAGGATATAGCGATACTCTTGGGGCAGCAGGCGGAACATGATCGGGACGGCAACCAGCCCGGCTTTTGCCGCGGCGCCGTAAATTTCCATCCACTCCACGCAGTTGTAGGCGATGGCGGCGAACCTGTCCCCTTTTTCAAGCCCCATGTGCAACAGACCGTTCGCCAGCCGGCAACATCGCTCGTTGTATGTCTGAAACGTCATGGCACGGTTCAGGTCCATGACCCCGACTTTGTCGGGGTAACAGTATGCCGCCATGCTCAATGCCTCTCCAATTGTCATAAATGATCCCATTGGACTGCCTCCTTTGGCTGCCGTACGGCACGGGTGGGGTTCAGACCGGCCAACTTTAACAACTCGACATCCATCCCATCCATGTGGCACCCCTTGCCGGTTGTTTCCGGCGCCGGGTACGGTTTTTCATATGACTTGAACCTATTGTGCCTATATATTATTGTGAGGTAAATATCGAAAAGCTTTCATTTGTTGTGCAATATTGCACAGCTTGGCCGAAAGCCGGCCTTCCATAACGGCCTGCTGCCGAAAATCATTGCAGGCATCGCTGTCAAAGGACTGCATATGGACCTGAATTGGGACGACATGCGTTTTTTTCTGGCCCTGTGCCGATCCCATTCGTTTGTATCCGCGGCCAATGAGCTCAAGGTGACGCATACAACGGTGGCCCGCCGGATATCTGCTTTGGAGTCATCGTTGAAAACACAGCTTTTTCAACGCACGGAGAAAGGCTGTCGGATCACAGCCGCGGGAGAGGCGCTGCTTCCATATGCCGAAAGAATGGAAAGCTCCATCATTACTATTGAAGGGAGTGTCTCGGGCAAGGACAACCAGTTGTCGGGATGCGTTCGAATAGGAACGCCGGACGGCATCGGAAATTGTTTTCTGGCCTCTCGACTCAGCAAATTCCAGAACAGAAATCCGGCCCTGGAAGTGGAATTGATCCCCGTTCCAATGTACTTCAGCCTGTCAAAACGAGAGATCGATATTTCGATCACGGTGACGAGACCAAAGACAGGTAAAGTTGTCTTGCGGAAACTGACCGATTATAAACTGGGGTTGTTTTCCACGCGTCAATATCTCCAAAACCACCGGAGAATCACCAAAATAAAAGACCTTCGCGGTCACAGATTTGTTGGATACATCGATGATCTGCTGTATGATCAGAATTTGAGGTTTATGGACGAAATTTACCGGGAGGTGACGCCGACCTTCCGAACCTCCACAATTATCGCTCAAATGAGCGCTATTGCAGCCGGAGCCGGAATCGGCGTTCTTCCTTATTTTATCGTACATGCGGAAAAAAGCCTGGTTCCGGTCATCGCTGAACGAAGTATCGAAAGAAGATTCTGGCTCCAAATCAACCCGGATTCAAAACATATCGCTCGCGTACGGGAAACAATCGACTTTATTGTAAACCAGATCAGAATGGAAAAAGACCTTTTCTTTTCGCTCCCGGGTGGCTGATCCATTTGCATGTCGAGAACCGGCCATAAGATAGATTGGTGAAAGGAGACCATCATGAAAAAATCATTCGGAGCCAAAACCGTGGCGTTTCCCAACCCTGTCTGGTGTATCGGGTCGTACGATGCCCAGAATCGACCGAATCTGATGACCGTCGCCTGGGGAGGGATCTGCTGTTCAAAACCTCCGGCAGCCGCCATATCGTTGCGCAAGGCCACCTATACCTACGGCAACATCATGGCGAAGATGGCCTATACGATTAATATCCCTTCGGTTGAATACATCAAACATGCCGATTACGTGGGAATGGTCTCCGGGAAGAGAGAAGATAAGTTTCAGGCCACGGGCCTGACACCCGTGAAAAGCGATCTGGTGGATGCTCCATATGTTGCAGAGTTTCCAATGATATTGGAGTGCAAAGTGATTCACACCTATGAAATCGGTCTGCACACCCAGTTTATTGGTGAAATATTGGATGTAAAGGTTGAGCAGAATGCGCTGAACGATTCCGGTCTGCCGGATATGAACAAGGTGGCACCTTTTGTCTACGGCAGTGAGGTTCAAACCTATCATCAAATCGGCGAAGAGATCGGTAGGGCGTTTAAGATCGGAAAAGATCTGTAACGACCCGGATCAGGACAAAATACCGTCCGTATATGGGATCAAACCTTGATCCCATACTCCATACTGCGCTTTCATTATTCCCTCCAAGACAAGGTTATGCGCTCTGCATAGCGGGTTCGGATGAGGCCGAACGGCCGTCAGAGCAGGACGGCGGTTGACCGGCGCGGATATTCATAATAGAATTTCATTATTTTTTGATCCGGTACCATCAGTTCTGTAGGTGATCTATGCAGGATACTTCTGGCAGCCTGGACGTCGGTCTGGTCTTGCTGTCGTCCGATTTTCGTGTGGTGGGCATGAATCCCTATGCCAGGAAAATTCTGGGATCCACCATATCGGAACTGGGGCAAACCGTTTTCGCCTATCACAACAAGTCCGTTCACCCCAAGATCGATCTCCTGCTAAAACATTGTTGTTCCAACGGCGCCTATACACCGGTGGCCATGATCATCGATGTGCTGAACAAGTTTCTGCTGGTTCGCCTGAGCCGGGTGAACATGCATGAATCCTATGGTGAAACGCTTTTTTCAATGACCTTTATCGATGTCACCGAGCAGACTGGTGCCAAGCGTCATCCCCGGAGCCGGCTGACCCAAATCGACAAATTTCCGGTGTTTTTTGGCAACTCCTATCTGATTCTTGAAACACCCGCCATTTACTTCATCCAATCGGACGGCAACTACTGTATCGTTCACACGCGGAATCAGGCCTACCACCTTCTCATGACTCTGAAAAGCATCCTGGACCGCTACGCAGGGACCAATTTTGTCATGGTGCACAAAAGCTATCTGGTGAATCTGGATCACGTGCGCGGCATGCATCGCCAACAGAACCGGACCATGGTCATTTTCGACAGTGATCGCGTTCCCGTTGTACCGGTTGCCCGGCGGCGCATTAAAACCCTGAAAGTCGCTTTGGGATTCGGCAACCGTTCATCATTTGCCGTTGACCGTATGTACAAAAAACCTTGAATTTGCGTTCCCGCTCGTTTTTACTGATGTTGCAGGATCCCAATCGAAAATGATCCGGACGATGTCGGTACATCGATTCCTATCGCCTTTGCAATAGCCATGGTTCCCGGGCCATCCCGGTCACGCTTACCATCATACATAAGGAGGCGGACACAATGTTAGATCGTAAAGACCATTCATCCAAAACCACTGACAAGGCGGTCGCGGAGATGATCACCAAGGCGGAAACCGAGGAGGTCACGACCGTATGGGATCGCTATGAGGCCATGAAACCGCTGTGCGGCTTCGGCGACACCGGGCTCTGCTGCCGGCACTGTCTGCAGGGACCCTGCCGGATCGATCCGTTCGGTGACGGACCTTCGGAAGGCATCTGCGGGGCCACGGCCGACACCATGGTCGCCCGCGGGCTCGATCGGGCCATCGCGGCAGGCACGGCGGCCCATTCCGGGCATGCGAGGCATCTGGCCCACACGCTGCTCAAAATGGCCCAGGGCAAGGCTCCTGATTATACCATCAAGGAGCGGGACAAGCTGTTCGCGGTTGCCGCCAGGCTCGGTATCGCCACCGACGACCGCTCCGCCAACGACGTGGCCCTCGAGGTGGCGCAGGCGGCGCTGGCCGATTTCAACGAAAAGGATACGCCGGTCTTGTGGGCCGCCACGGTGGTCACGCCGGAGCGGGCCCGGAAACTCACCGATCTGGGCATCGTGCCCGCCGGAATCGATTTCGAAGTGTCGGAGATCATGCACCGGACCCTGTACGGCGTGGACGCCGATCCGGTGAACCTCCTGCTGGCGGGGCTTCGCTGTGGTGTGGCCGACCTGGCCGGGTGCTATATGGGAACCGATCTGGCGGATATCCTTTTCGGTGTACCCGCGCCGGCGGTCACTCAGGCCAACCTGGGAACCCTCAAAGCCGATGCGGTCAACATCGCTTTGCACGGCCACAACCCGGTGCTGTCCGATCTGCTGGTCACCCTGGCCGAGCGGAAATCATCCGCGGCGGCCGCCGCCGGCGCCAGCGGCATCAACCTGGTGGGCATTTGCTGCACCGGCAACGAGATCATGATGCGGCACGGAGTCCCGTCCTGTACCCATTCGGTCAGCCAGGAAATGGCGATTGTGACCGGAGCGCTGGATGCCATGGTGGTGGATTACCAATGCATCATGCCGTCGGTAACCTCGGTGGCCGAATGCTATGGCACCGCCATCGTCACCACTATGGATATCTGCAAGATACCAGGGGCGACGCATGTCGAGTTCACGGAAGAAGAGGCCGCCGCCAAGGCCAACGAGATCTTCGACCTGGCCATCGAACGTTTCACCCGCCGGAAGGGAAAACCGGTCCGGATCCCGGATGTCGTCGACCGGGTGGTGGCGGGTTTTTCGGTGGAAGCCATTGTCGGCGCCCTATCCAATGTCGATGCCCAGGATCCACTCAAACCGGTGGTGGACAATATCAAGGCGGGCAATATCCGGGGGGTTTGCCTCTTTGCCGGATGCAACAACGTGAAGGTCCCCCAGGATAAGAACTTCACGGTCATTGCCGAGCGGCTCCTGCGGGAGAACGTACTGGTGATTGCCACCGGGTGCGGGGCCGGTGCACTGATGCGCCACGGGTTCATGGACCCCGCCAGGGTGGACGAACTGTGCGGGGAGGGTCTGAAGGCCGTCCTGACCGCCATCGGAGAGGCCAACAACCTGGGCGGCCCCCTGCCGCCGGTGCTGCATCTGGGATCGTGCGTGGACAACTCCCGAGCCGTCGCCCTGGCCGTTGCCATTGCCAATTACCTGGGCGTGGATACGGACCAGCTGCCGGTGGTGGCCTCGGCTGCGGAGGCGGTGTCCGAAAAGGCGGTGTCCATCGGGGCGTATGCGGTGGCGGCAGGCCTGCCCACCCATGTCGGCGTGATGCTGCCCGTACTGGGGAGCCCATTGGTTACGGAGGTCCTCACCGAAAAGGTCAAGGAACTCACCGGCGGGTATTTTATTGTGGATCTGGATCCAGAATCCGCTGCCGACAAGCTTTTAAAGGCGATTGATGCCCGTCGTACCGGGCTGGGACTGTAAAGGATTCTTCGGGCCCGATGAAACCGGAACCAACAAACGCATCCGCGGAACAGCCTCTTGACACCCGCGGATAGCCATCAAGGAGTTCGCCATGTCTCAACCCAAAGAAATTTTTGTGCGGCCGGACCGGTGCATGGGATGTCATTCATGCCGCTTGGCCTGTGCAGTGGAGCATTCTGCGAGTAAATCCCTTTACGGGGCCATTGCCGAGCATCCACAGCCCAAACCACGGGTTTTTGTGGAGTGGGTGCAGCCCGACAACCGGGTGCCCGTGGTCTGCCGCCATTGTGAGGATGCCCCCTGCATGTATGCCTGTATTGCCGGCGCGATTTATCGCACGGAAGAACGTGTGGTCATCACCAACAGTGACAAATGCATCGGTTGCTGGACCTGCGTCATGGTCTGCCCCTATGGCGTGATCGGACGCCACCTGGAAGAGCACAAATCCTATCGCTGCGATCGCTGCCCGGACCGTGAGACACCGGCCTGCGTGGAGGCCTGTCCCAGCAAGGCCCTGGTGTACCGCAGCGTGGAGTCCTTCTCCAAAGACAAACGTCAGCAGGCCTCGGCAGAGCTGTTGGAAGGAGAGGGGGGCTAGAATGACCGCTGATTATACATATTATGCAATCGTTGGGGGCAGTGCCGCCGGGATGGCGGCGGCCGGGGCCATCCGGGAACAGGATGCCCGCGGGAAAATAACGGTTTTTTCTGAAGAATCGGACATGCCCTATTTCCGGCCGATGATTCCGTTTTTGATCAGCGGGAAAAAACAGGCCGGTGATATGGCGCTGATGGGACAGGGGCCGTACCAGGACACCGATATCGATATCCGGCTTCAGGCACACGTGAGCGGCTGCGATCCCGACGCCAAAACCCTGACCCTCGTCGACGGCGAGACAGTGGCCTGGGACAAACTCCTGGTGGCCACGGGCAGCAAGCCTTACATTCCCCCGGAAATCGAGGGTGCGGACACGGATGGGGTGTTCGCGTTACGGACCCTGGCCGATGCCCGGGCTGCGACGAAACGGGTTTCCAGGACCCGCCACGCCGTTATGCTGGGCGGCGGCCTGCTCAATCTCAAGGCCGCCTTTGCCCTGCTGGAGTGCGGGCTGAAGGTCACCCTGGTGGTCTATTCCCCGGAGGTGCTTTCTCAGTTGATGGAGCCGAGCGATGCCACCCTGATCCGCAAAGCCCTCAACGATGCCGGCCTGACCATAAAAACCGGCAGAAGCGCCCGCCGAATTTTATCCAACGGCACCGGCGTTTGCGGTGTTGGACTGGATGACGGCAGCGAAATAGGGTGCGAAATGGTGTGCATCGGCAAAGGGGTTCATCCCAACGTGGACTTCATCGAAGCCCCGGAAATCCGGGTGGACAGGGGCGTGGTGGTGGACCGCTATACCCGCTGCAGTGCGGCCGGTGTGCATGCGGCCGGGGATGTGGCCGTGACATTCGACCCCATCAGCGGGGATCGAATCGTCACCGGCCTATGGACCAATGCCGTTGAGATGGGGCGCTGCGCCGGATTGAACATGGCCGGCCGCCCCACCGAATATACCGGCACCTTCGGTATCCTCAACGCCACACAGGTGGCGGAGCAGCCCTTTGTGTCCATGGGGATCGTCCATACCTCCGGTACGGGTTATGAAGTCCACTCGGCCGCTTCGGCAAAGGCCTTCCGTAAAATGGTCTTCTCCCCGGACGGTCAACGGCTGGTCGGCGTCCTGCTGGTGGGCGACATCACCCGGGCGGGTTTATACCGTCTGGTGATCCGGGAAAGAATGGATGTGGCCCCCATCAAAACCCACATCATCGACCACTCGTTGCACTACGGCCATTTTATTCGATATTGATCCCGCCTGAACATCGCGTCCACGGCTGTCAACCGGCCGGGGCGCGATGCTCTTTGGGGCGAGAAATAGGGGGATATGCTTCAGGTATATCGAGATAGAGAATCCTGCTTTATGATCACTGCGGAATGCGAAACGCCACGATCAACGGAGGTCTATCGTACGCGCCCACCTGTCCGGCGCCGGAGAGGCTCAGGTACAGGATCCCGTTTCCGTCATCAAAAGTGCCCCCGATGATACGATGCGCACCGTTGTCGTCGAAGGGCACCGACCAGACTCCATAGGCATAGGGTTGGATGTCGTACGGCTCTACGGCATCGATAATCTCCTGCACATCGAACAACCAGTAGTAGTTGTAATAGTCGTCCGCGTCATAGGCGCAATATCCGCCGCACAGATTCCCGTTGTCCTGGGTGATCTTGTATCCGATACCGCTATGGACGCCGCCCGACGACCCGAATACTGCGAAAGTATGAGTGCCGGGGACGATGAAGCCGTAAACGGCCTTTGACAGAAAGTTCCAAAGCGCTGAGGCACTTCCCTCTTGCGTTTGCAGGGCGTCCGGAGCAAGGTAGTGACCGACGCCATACGCAAAGTTCATGTATTCGGTCGTTGCCGCAGGGCCCTGGCTTCCGTGCGGCATATTGAGTATGTCCGTGGGGTCGAAGACGAACAGAGACGGTCCCACGCTGTACCGGCTGACAATCGAATATACCGAAGACCAACCCGTCAGGTAAGACCCGCCAAAGCTCTCCCGCCATTGTTCTGGAATTTGTGCCATGTATCCCGCCGCCCGGGCCGCTCCCTCGAGCTCGAAATAGCCATTCACCCCGGAAGTTGAAAGGTTGTTGGCCGTCCGGACGATGAGCGTCGTGTCACGGTTGACTCCGCCGGCATCGTACCAGTTCTCGACATTGACGATGAGCTGTCCGTCAATGTACAGCAGGCCGGTTATCCGGTTGAGACCTTCGGGGTTGCCGTTCGGGCTCGATTCGAGAAGATAGACGAATTCCTGGAGGGGGCTTTCGACAACCTCGAGCGCCTGGAGATCGTCACTGATGGCCAGGTCGGGGATCGAAAACTCCGCGATGGCCCGATGGTGATCATGCCCCGCAATAAAGATGGAATTGCGATCGGGATTGTATGCAAGCGTTCCGATCGCATAATTCGTATTCGAGACGCCGAAATCATCGGAAGTTAACCGAAAGGCGCCCAGGTAGGTGAAGTCGTCGATCTGTACCAGCGTATCACCCGGGACGGTCGTTGTATCGTCACGCGTGTCCGATCCGCTGCAGCCGGTCATCCATATCAGAACACAGAGGGCCATTCCGATCCTATCAATTCTGCGCATAATTCCTTCCCATCTCATGAACAATCGAAGCAAAAAACCTACGGAAGCCCGTGAATAGTGGAAACATAACATCCGCTGCCGCCCTCCCCGCCACCTGGCGAATCGGGCTTGCCCGGATTTCCCGGGTCATCGGGCTCATCCGGTGCCTCCGGATTCTCCGGGTCATCGGGTTCATCCGGCACCTGGCCGTTCATCGGTCCGATGTATTGGCGGGCCACCACGACGTTGTCGATATACAAGTGCTGGTCGTAAGGGGATACGGCCGTTCCACCGTGGTATACGTTCATCCAGATTTGTTCTATCTTGAGTGTGTCCACCGTACGAAACATGATATCCGTCTTCTCGAAAGCGGGCCGGCCGTCCACCCATGCACGGATGATACCGTCGTGTTCCCCAGGGGTGTTCATTTGTACGTACTGTTCGATGCAATGCCAGCGGTTCTTTTTTAAAAACCCCTTGTACTCCTTGTTCCAGGGCCAGGAATCGCCGTAAGTTCCCGGCTGGTCGGCATAGTAGCAATAGGTGCCTATGGGGTGAGTCCCGCTCAACGGGTTGTCGCCGGAGATGCTGAGGTAGTATGTTCCCCGCGCAGACCAGCCGTCGGTTCCGTCGGGCTTGCGTCCGCCCCATCCGGCCCGGCCGTACGTGCCGCTGATCCCGGGAAGCTTTCCGCCATAGACAGTCTGGTTCCAGTCGTCGGCAAAACGCAGGTAGTAGCGAAAATAGATTTCTTCGGGCTCCTCGCCGATCTTGTCGGCAAACTTGTAGATAACGCTCATGGATGAATTTTCCCCTTCGGGGATCCTGGCCCGCAGCGCTTTTCCAAGCAGTGCGACAAAAGAACGCGGGGTATCGCTGCTGACGACATCGATCGTGCCACTGGCAGAGGTCCACGCCTCCTCCCAGTTGTCGGCTTCAAACCCCGTTGCGAAAACGACATCCGGATGGTTTTCAATCCCCTGGTCGTCGGTATATTCGGCTGCCAGCCCCCCTATCGGGGCGGCGGATGTCACCGCCTCGCCCTGGGCACATCGAAACACGCCCGCCGCCAGGGATGTGTTTCCGTATTGAGTATGGCTGTATAATCTCAAAATGGCCGATGTCACCGGTGTGGCAGGGGCAATGGTGCTGAGATCGAAACGCAGCAACACATTACTGCCGTTCATTGTGAGGGTGAGCTGATCTGAGTCCCCCATACTGCGGTACGTTGACGGTGAGAGATAGGTGTCGGCCACAGGGGATAAGGTTGATTCACCGCTGCCGGTGTTAACGACCAGTTGGGGATGCCGGTCCGCATCCCCATACTCTTTACTTCTAAAGTTGATGGGGCTCGCTCCGGATACAGCATGGAGAAAAAAACCCTGATTGGGATGAGTGCCGTCAACCCATTCCTGAACCAGTTGCCTGACATTCCATTCAATATAGCGGGGGGTGTCGTTGTCAACGATGTCGGCGGTGGCATATGCACTGGCGCCTTGCGCGACATTGTCAGCGTCATGCCAGTCTCCCAGATAATTATCCCATTCGAGCCTGCCGGCGCGGTTATAGTAATCCCGCGTGGCGCCGTCGGCAGCCGCCTGGCTGCCTTCAGCCCAGTCATTGTATGCGGCATGGATAAAACAACCGCCGCTGCCGGAACCTTCGTCCGGGGTGTTGGATCCGGGCGAGCAGCTCTGGGATTCAATCTCGCCGGGTTTGTCGTTCCGGGTGCCGCAGGCATTGAGGTCCGTGCAGGTTCTGGTTCTGGTTTGACTGTCGTTTGCACAATCGCTCCAGTCCGACCAATCGGTGCAGCTCCAGTTTTCCGTACAAGGCGGCGTGCCGCCGTAGATCAACAGGTCGGACCGATAGTGCAGGTACTCTTCGATGTTGGTGTAGCCGTCGTTATCATCGTCGCCGTCATCGTCGGCCACGCCGGGATTGAATCCCCGGTCGGTCTCCCAATCGTCCGGCATGCCGTCGTTGTCGGTATCCTGAGGGGCTGTTGTCGGTGTCAAGCCTTGCATGAGATCGGCCGGCAGGTGCCTGCCCCAGGAACCGGTGCCGTTTTCGACTTCGCCGATGGTCCGAAGGGTAACCGTATCCCTTGGCCATGCGCCGGCCCGGGCCAGGACCCGGTCGTAAGCGTCGGTACAGGAGTGGATGGTCATCGGTGGTGTGGTAAAACGGCCGGCTGCCTGGCTTGGCGCCGGGCTGATGGTTGCAGGATAGATGCCGACCAAATCCCAGGGATCGGCGGCCACGCCGTTATAATAGAGATCTTCCAGGTAGTAATAGGGGCCGCTGGTCAAGTCTGAATCGTCGATTAGAATGGCAATGGGATTGTCGTCATCCGGGCCGGCTTTGTAGTAGTTGCCGATGAAATTGAATCCGGCGGTATCGGCGTCATTGTGATGGACGAATCCCCGTTTAAAATTATAGACGACATTGTTGATGATGTCGCTGGTGCCGTTGGCGATGGCCGGTGAGCGATGGCTGTGATGGGCGAATAGATTGTGATGCACCGAGGCATCGCTGCCGTCCGGTCCGTTGATCAATCCATAATTGTGAAAGTCCCCGTCCGGGTGCCCGGCATGAGTGGCCGATTCTTCAACGGTCGACCACTGGAGGGTGAAATGGTCGGACTGATAGAGGTCGATGGTTTCATCCGAACCCCAGGATGTGCTGATATGATCGAGGATAAAACGGCTGTTGTTGGCAAACCGAACGGCGTCCCCCTGCTCGCCGCTCAGGTTGGTCGGTCTGATGCGAATATGGCGAATGATAAAATTGGTGACCGAAAAATCCTGGTAGGTCGAAAAGAGCCGGGCGTTGAGGGTAATGCCGCCGCCGGGAGCGGTTTCGCCGGCCAGGGTAAAATCGCCATGCTCGACATGGATGGTATCGGCCGTGATCACCCCGCTGACGTCGAATACGATCATCCTGGGACCGGAGGCGCTCAAGGCTTCCTGCAGGCTGTCGGGTCCCGACGCGTTGAGATTGGTCACATGGATGACGCGTCCGCCTCTGCCGCCGGAGGCATCGGCGCCGTATCCCTGGGCGCCGGGGAAGGCGGCGGCAAGCGCGCTGGCAGCAAATGTCAAAAGAGAAGCAAGCAAGATAAGCGTCGATCGAAGTGTCGGCATGCTGATGGGGTTCATCGTCTTTTCCCGTTTGATTGGCAGTGATCTCCAAGTGCTGTTCAAAACATATCCGCCGCCGATACCATTCCATTGGTTTCGTCGTTTGGAGCGGATGTGCCTTTTTGCATCATCCGTATCGCCACACTATCCCCAAAGCTGTGCGACATGCGTCAAACCCGAACAATGAATGGGTGGTATGGTAGTGCTTCAGGCAATATCCATACCTGAAATGGCCGGGCCCCCATTATCGCGTTGGAAGGATATCCGGGAAGGGTGTCATTTTTTTAATATATTGAAATTATGAACAATATCGAATTTGTCGTGATCAGGCGAACAGGGATGCCCAAGGCGTCCGGTTTATTCGATTCCGGAAAAGGAATCGGCGAGTTACCATATTTGCACGTTTGAATACAGATGGCTCTCGATCGCATCGGCGGGCATCCAGAAGATGGGCACTTTTTAAGACATGGCCGTGATCGTATCGATCCCAGGGCAATGGTGTTACCGTCCCGGAACCTGTCCGGTAATTGACGAACCGCTCCTGACACGATATCAATAGATGTTTTTGGGCCCAAGTGTATTCTGTCGCTTTTGGATTGGCAATGGGGTGCCAACGGATAACCCGGGGGCTCGATTAAACTGTAAATGTGAGAACGATTGGCGAAGCATTCAGTATCGGCAGCAACGCTGGCTGATGCGTCATCTCCAACATTCGGATTGTCTCTATGGCTAAACGGTCAAAATGGTACAAGAAGAGGCGGCGGAAAACCTGGAAAAAGCCGTTTGTCATCGCCATACTGCTCGGCGTCGTGCTGACGGCCTCCTATGTCGTCTATCTCGATGTCACGGTTCGGGCGCGGTTCGAAGGCAAGCGGTTTGCTTTGCCGGCGCGGGTATATGCCCGGCCGCTGGAGCTCTATCCCGGCTTGAAGCTACGCCCGACGGAACTGCTGGCAGAGCTGAGTTTGCTCGGTTATCGTGAGACGGCCCGGTCCGGTGCGCCGGGGAGCTACCATTTCAGTGGTCCGGTCGTGGAATTGGTGACACGGCCGTTCGCTTTCGGCAACGACCGTCAGGAATCGCTGGCGCTGCGGGTGATGTTCGACAGCAGCGGCGTGCAGGCGCTGCAACAGCAGGCCGACGGCACCCGGCTCGACCTGGTCCGCCTGGATCCGGCCATGATCGGGGGCATCTATCCCGGGAAAAATGAGGACCGGGTGCTGGTCGGGTTGAACGACGTGCCCCCACACGTCGTCGACGCCCTGATCGCCGTCGAGGACAACCGCTATTACAGCCACCACGGCATCGATCCCCGCGGTATTGCCCGGGCCGTTTATACCATTGTCAGCGGCGGCGGGCTGCAGGGCGGCAGCACCCTGACCCAGCAACTGGTCAAAAATTTCTACCTGACAGCGAACCGGACCCTGAGACGCAAGCTCACCGAAATGGTGATGGCGGTGCTGTTGGAGATCCACTACAGTAAAGAGGAGATTCTCGAAACCTATCTCAACGAAGTCTATCTCGGACAGGACGGCAACCGCGCCATTCACGGCTTCGGCCTGGCCTGTTCGTTTTTCTTCGACAAACCACTGGAAAAGATCGGCCTTTCCGAAACGGCCCTGCTGGTGGGGCTTCTCAAAGGGCCGGCCTACTACAACCCCCGCCGCCATCCAAAACGCGCCATGGAGCGGCGCAACCTGGTGCTGGCCAAGATGGCCGAGAGCGGATTTATCACCAAACATCAGCAAATGGAGGCCCGGACCGCACCTCTGGGCGTCATCGACCGGCCGCGGCGGGGGACGTCGCCTTACCCGGCCTTTCTCGATCTGGTTCTGCGCCAGTTGCGCAGGGACTATCGTGAAGAGGATTTGCGCTCGGAGGGTCTGCGGATCATCACTACCCTCGATCCCCGGGTGCAGGGCGTGGCCGAGAAATCCCTGGCCCGGCGCTTGTCTGTGCTGGAAAAGCGAATGGGAGACAAGGCTGCCGGTCTGCAAGGCGCCCTGGTGGTGACCAGCGTCCACGACGCCGAGGTCCAGGCGGTTGTCGGCGATCGCAATCCGAGATACAAGGGCTTCGACCGGGCACTCGACGCCTGCCGGCCCGTCGGATCTCTGATCAAGCCGATTGTCTATCTTACCGCACTCCAGGACCCGCAGCACTACACGCTGGCGACGCTGCTGGACGACAGCCCGCTGGTGCTCAAACAGGCAGGGACCGGGGATTGGGAACCGCAGAACTACGACAGGCAGTCCCACGGCCAGGTTCCGCTGCGGACCGCCCTGGCAAACTCCTACAACGTGTCCACTGCGCGACTGGGCCTGGCCATCGGTGTTGCTCCGGTCATGGACAATCTGCAGCGCCTGGGGATCGACCGCGAGCTGACCGCCTATGCGTCGAGTCTGCTCGGCGCCAACGCCTTGTCGCCCGTAGAGGTGACCCAGGTCTACCAGACCATTGCCGCCGGCGGCTTCCGAACGCCGCTGAAAGCGATCCGGGAAGTCTTGACCGCCGATGGCGAACCGCTGCAGCGCTATCCCCTGGAAGTCGAACAGGTGATCGATCCGGCTTCGCTCCACCTGCTTACGGTAGCGCTCCAGGACGTCGTGCGCGAAGGGACGGCGCGCGGGCTGGCGACTTTCCTGCCTCCCGAGCTGCAAGTGGCGGGGAAAACCGGCACCACCGATGAATTTCGCGACAGCTGGTTCGCGGGCTTTACCGGCGACCGCCTGGCCGTGGTCTGGGTCGGCCGCGACGACAACCAGCCGACAGGCCTGACCGGCGCCGCCGGGGCCATGACCGTCTGGGGCGATATGATGGCCAAACTCGATCCCCAACCGCTCATCTTGCCGCAACCGGATGGGATCGAACGGGTCTGGATCGACCCCGCTTCAGGACTGCTCAGCGACAGCGGCTGCCCGGAAGCCGTCGAACTGCCCTTTGTTGCCGGATCTGCCCCGACCGAATCCGCCGCCTGCGGACCCCGTTCCGCAGGAAAATCCATTAAAAACTGGTTCAAGAGGTTGTTTCGATGAAGATTGTCACCCGCTGGGTATGGCTTTTGATCGCCACATTGTTTCTGGTGGGCTGCGCTGCGATGCGGGCCGATATGCCCCCGGCGCAGCCATCGGACAATACGGCGGTGATGGCGTTGCTGAACCATGCGAAACATCAAGCCGCTGCAGGCCAAATGGATCAGGCCAGTGCGAACCTGGAGCGGGCGTTGCGCATCGAGCCGCGCAATCCTGCCCTGTGGCTTGAACTGGCCAGGGTTCGACTGGAACAGGGTCAGTACCGGCAGGCCGAAAACATGGCGGCCAAATCCAACATGCTGGCGGGAACCAACCGGTATCTGCAGGCTCAAAACTGGCGCATCATCGGCGAGGCCCGCAGCCGGCGAGGCGACCTGCAAGGCGCCCGGGAGGCCTTCGAAAAGGCACAGCAGTCGCCCTGACATCGCGCGGGAGGCTTTCCCGCTCGCTTTCAATCCCCGTTGCGGTTGAAAGCCGGCCCGGCTCTATCCGGGAACTGTCATCCACTATCTGCAGAAGGACACGATCGGGTAACATAGAGAGGAGATTGGATATGCGTCACAAAAAGACTGAGTTGCAGCCGGTGCCCTTTGCCGACATCCTGCGCGAGATGGATCTTGAGTTCCTGGTGTTGGGCGAATACGGCATCACCGTGGAAGAGGCGGCCAAATTTGTCAACCATGAGCACTTTGTATTTCTTGATCTGAGAACCAAGGAAGAGCATGATCACCTGCTGTTCCCTTTCGCCATGCATATTCCGTTGAATGAGCTTCCGGACCGTATCGAAGAAGTGCCGACAGACAAATTTATCATTACCTTTTGTCTGTCCGGATTTCGGGCGGCCATGGGATACGCCTTCCTGCGCACCCAGGGATTTGATGAAGTCAAAGCCCTTAAAGGCCGGCTGGACGACATGGCAGGCGCCGTTACCCCCAAACGATTTTACCGGTTGGGCCCCTGAGGCAGGCGCAACCGATCGAATGACAGTCCAAATGCATATGGACCGTTGCTGCCTGTTGTCATTCAAATAAGTATCTGACCTTCAAGACGGATAACCGCATCGCCGCACTGCGCCGCTAATATTGGTGTGCTATCTCCCCGTCCCCAACCCCCTGATTCAATGACACATCATACCTTTGCCGCCAGGCATGTTCTGCGCGTTCCCTATTGCAGAACCCGTATCGGATCTCCCGATTTAAATAAAGGCTGACCGGGCGGTCTAAAAAAAACTTGACAGAAGGTGTTTTGTAAAATAGAAACTGGTTCTGTAATACAGAATTAATGGCGGACGTTTTGCAGGCGGCTGTTCAGCGGCCATTTCATTAACACGTTGAGAGGAGGCTAATCGTGAAAAGGACATTGATACTGATGTTGGTAGTGGCGGTCGTCGTGGCCCTGGGGTCGGCAGCGGCTTTCGCCGGGAAGAAAACTATCGTGGCGTTCATTTCTAACGGTCCGTACACCTTCTGGACATACGCCCATGCGGGATGTCTCAAGGCTGAGAAACAGTTCGGCATGAACGTCGAATTCTACAAGCCGCCCAACGCGTTGGTCGAAGAGCAAAAACGGTTCATCGAAACCATGATGGCCAAAGGGGTCAAAGCCGTTGCCATCAGCGTCATCGATCCGCAAAACATGACGCCCTTTTTGAATGAAATCGCATCCTCGGTGCCCCTGATCTGTTTTGACAGCGACGCACCGGACAGCAAGCGCAAGGCCTATGTGGGAATGAGCAATTACGCCGCCGGGCGTTTGGCCGGCAAAGCGATCATGGACCAGTTGCCCAGCGGCGGTGATCTGGCGATATTTGTCGGTCGTCTGGATGCCCAGAACGCCATCGAACGTCGCCAGGGCATCATCGACGAGTTGCAGGGCAAAGCCTACCAGGCCCAATATCCGGGTCAGATGAGCCCCGGCGGAAAGGTCGTATGCGGCAAGTGGATCATTATCGACACCCGCACCGACGGCGGCGATGAAAGCCGGGCCAAGGGCAACGCCGAGGACATTCTGGTGAAATACCCGGATCTGGATCTGATGATCGGACTCTGGAGCTACAACACGCCGGCGATCATCAGTGCGGTTAAGGACGCCGGCAAACTCGGCAAAATCAAGATTATCGGTTTTGACGAGGAGAAGGTGGTACTCCAGGGTATTCAAGCCGGTCACGTCTACGGCACGATTGTTCAGAATCCGTATGAGTACGGACGCATGAGTTCCGAATTGATGTTCAAGCTGGCCACGGGTCAGGACGCCGGAATTCCGGCCAACAAACTGGTTGACGTGCCTGCCCGTCTGATCAAGAAAAATAATGTGGATGCGTTTCTCGCCGATATTAACGCAAAACTGGTGGTCGGAGAAGCGGCCGAGAAATAACCGTACCAAGGGGTGACGAACCCCAGGCGCCCCGGGGCCGATCCGGTCTCGGGGCCGGTTCGGGCAGCCCCGCGAGAGGCTTATTGTGAGGACAGTCCCACAACACACGTCGATAAGGTGACGAGCTCATGAGCGATACGCAAGCCGCTTCCCTGTTGAAGATGCAGGGTATCACGAAGTTCTTCCCCGGCGTCAAAGCGCTGGACGGGGTGGATATCGAGCTGGATCGCGGAGAAGTTCTGGCGGTCATCGGGGAGAACGGAGCGGGCAAGAGCACGCTCATGAAGGTGCTGGGGGGGATCCACCAGCAGGACGCCGGACGGATATTCATCGACGGACGGGAGGAGATCATCGATTCGGTTCAGAAATCGACCGCTCTGGGGATCGCCTTCGTGCATCAGGAATTGATCCTTTCGGATAATCTCAACATCGCCGAAAATATCTTTTTAGGCCGGGAGCCCTGCAGCTCAAAACGCCTCGGATTGATTGACAAGAAAAGGCTCTACCAGGATGCCGAGACGTATCTGGAGCAATTGCACATCACATGCTCGCCCAGGACGATCGTCAGTGAACTGACCATCGGAACCCAGCAAATGGTGGAGATTGCCAAAGCGCTCTCCATCCAGGCCAGAATTATCATCATGGATGAACCGACCAGCAGCTTGTCTCAGCATGAATCGCAGCAGCTGTTCCGGGTGATCAGAGAACTGCGCGATCAAGGCGTTGCGATAATCTATATCTCCCACCGCATGGGGGAGGTCAGTGATCTGGCGGATCGGGTGTCGGTCCTGAGAGACGGTTGTATCAGCGGACATCTCAAACGCGAGGAGATCACTCTGGACCGCATGATCCAGCTGATCGTGGGGCGGGATATCGAGCAGTTTTATCATCAGTCGCACTCGGCTTCCAAAGAGCCGGTCATGCAGGTCCGCAATTTTCAGGTGCCCGGAGGAGCCGGTGTGCCGCTCAATCTGGATGTTCACGCCGGTGAGATTTTGGTTCTGGCCGGACTGGTGGGGGCGGGACGGACCGATCTGGTTCACACCCTTTTCGGCATCGACAAGCCCGATGCAGGGCAGGTGTCGCTGGACGGACAGGACGTTACCATTAACAATCCGCGGGATGCCATTCGGGCCGGCATGGCCCTTGTTCCGGAAGATCGGAAATTGCACGGTCTGATTATCGAGATGGCCGTGGAGGAGAACCTCTGCCTGGCGGCTCTGCCGGAGTATCAGCGGCATCGTGTGATTCAGTTCGAGCGGGTCCGCCAATTGTGCGAACGAATGGTCGAGAAGCTGGATATCCGCCTGAGCAGTCTGTCCCAGATCGCGGAATCTCTATCCGGAGGCAACCAGCAGAAAGTGGTTCTGGCCAAGTGGCTGGCGCTCAATCCCAAGGTGATGCTGCTTGACGAGCCCACCCGCGGCATCGATGTCGTGGCCAAAGAAGAGGTCTACCGGCTGCTGGAAGAGCTGGCCTCCCAGAATGTGGCCATTCTGGTCGTTTCCAGTGAAATGCAGGAGGTGCTCGGGATTGCCGATCGGATTGTGGTCATGCATGAGGGGCATATCAGTGGAGAGTTGCATAAAAATGAGTTCAGTGAGGAAGCCGTGGTCAGGCTGGCCACCGGAGGACGCTAAATGAAACGAATCGCCGGAATATCGGTACTGCTGGTTGCGATCATTGTCATCACCAGCCTGATCGATACGACCTTTTTGAATCCTTATAATATCAAGAACATCTTCCGCTGGACCGGATTGTTCGGGATCATCAGTCTGGGGGAAGCATTTGTCATCATGACCGGAGGGATCGATCTGTCGGTGGGATCGATTATCGGTTTGATCGGTGCGCTTTTGGCCAATCTGCTCAAAGTTCACGGCCTGCCGGTGCCGGTTGCCCTTTTTATTTGTCTGGCCCTGTCGGCCCTGTTCGGATGGATCCACGGTCTCTTGATCACCCGGGTAAAGATGCAGCCGTTTGTGGTGACCCTGTGCGGTTTATTCATTTACCGGGGCGTGGCCCGCTTCGCCATGAACGATGTCACCCAAGGCTTTGGGAACGATTTCCAAGCCTTGAAATTTCTGGCTGCCGGCCGGATTCCCTCCTGCTTTTGGCAGGCGGGTCACGCCCCCCAGTGGATCGCCCAGTGGTCGCTGCCCATGCCGTTTCTGATCCTGATCGTCGTTGGCGTGGCGCTGGCCTTTTTTCTCAACCGAACCGTCTACGGCCGCTATATTCTGGCCCTGGGCCGCAATGAAAGTGCGGCCAGGTTCAGCGGCATCGCCACCAACCGCATGATCGTCGTCACCTATATGATCTCGTCGACCTGCGCCGGGATCGCCGGTATTCTGTTTGCCCTGGACCTGAATACCATTCAGCCCTCCACCGCCGGGACGATGTATGAATTGTACGCCATTGCCGGTTGCGTGGTCGGCGGTTGCAGCCTGCGCGGCGGTGAGGGCAATATCACCGGGCTGATCATCGGCACGGCGATTGTGCGGGTCTTGTACAACGCCATCAATATCGTCGGCATCGCCACCACGCTGGAGTTCGTGGTTTTGGGGTTCGTTATCCTGATCGGGGTGGGAGCGGATGAACTGTTTAAAACATACGCGGCCAAAAGGAGGCTGACCGCCATCCGGGAGTCGGCCGGGCAGTGCCAGCCGGCCGTCCTCGGACAGGAGGCCATGGGCAGGGCGTCGCCCTCGTAAAGCGGGTTGGCCTGACCGCCACGGCAACGGTTTGGGGACATTCAGATGAGACATCTTAACGCCATGAATGAAAGGGGCGCATATGGCCGCTATTTTTGAGGACCTGAAAGACAAACATGTTCTGATCACCGGTGGCACGGGGGGGATCGGCGGCGGTCTGACCCCGGCCTTTGCCCGGCAGGGCTCCCGGGTGAGCATCCTGGGACGCGATGCCCGAAAAGGAGAGGAACTGGCCGATCGATGCAATGCAGAGGGGGGCGCGGTGACCTATTACCAGGTCGATGTCACCCGGACCGATCAATTGGTTAAGGTGCTGGACCGGATCAAAGCGGAACGGGGTACGGTCAATGTCTTGATCAACAATGCCGGATACGACCCGCGCTACGATCTAGTGAAGATGACCGAGCAGGAATGGGACGACCTGTTTAAATTGAACGTGGGCCACTATTTCATTACATGCCGGGAGCTGATCCCGGGGATGATCGAAGCCGGCGGGGGCAGTATTATCATGACCACCTCTCACCAGTTCTGGATCGCTTTCCCCGAGTTGACCGCTTACAACGCCACCAAAGGGGCGATCATCGGCATGGTCCGCTCTCTGGCCAGAGCCGTGGGGAAACACCACATTCGCGTCAACGCGTTGGCTCCGGGTTGGGTGATGACCGAGCGCCAGCTCAAAGAGATGGTGACGCCCGAAATAAAGGAAAAACTGTTCAACGAACAGCAGATTCTGCCCATGTACCTCAAGCCGGAGGACCTGGCGCCTTCGTACCTGTTTCTGGCGTCCGATGCCTCCAAACCGATTACCCGCCAAACGCTGGTGGTTGACGCCGGCTTTGCCATGGCCTAGCCGGAGAAAAGAGCGGCATGATGAGCGATTCCAAAAAAGCAGAAGGGATTGAACGCAACCTCACCAGTTATGGCGACGTTGAATTCAGCAAATACATCCGCAGGGTCTTCCTGGCGTCGGCAGGATATGACGGGGTTGATCTGGGGCGGCCGATCATCGGCATTGTCGATACATCCTCCGACTACAATACGTGCCATCGCCAAATGCCGGAGATGGTTCAAGCCGTAAAACGCGGCGTTCTGGAGGCCGGCGGGCTGCCCCTGGCGTTTCCGACGATTTCACTGCATGAAATCCTGACGTCGCCCACCACCATGCTGTTCCGCAATCTGCAGGCCATGGACACCGAGGAGATGATCCGTGCCCAACCCATGGATGCCGTGGTTTTGCTGGGTGGCTGCGATAAAACGGTTCCGGCTCAGATCATGGCGGCGGTATCGGCTGACATTCCCGCCGTGAGCGTGGTGGCCGGGCCGATGATGACGGGCAGCTGGCGAGGCCAGCGGCTGGGCGCCTGTACGGATTGCCGCCGGTTGTGGGGGGCTTTCCGGGCCGGCGAGCTCACGGTGCAGGAGATCATGGAGGCGCAATTTCTGCTATGTGAAACCGGCGGCACCTGCATGGTCATGGGAACCGCTTCAACCATGGCCTGTCTGGTGGAAACCCTGGGCTTGATGCTGCCCGGGGGGGCGACAGCGCCCCATGCATCGGGAGCCAGACTGCGCAACTGCGTGGCTTCAGGTCGAAAAGCGGTTGAACTGGCCCGATGCGGCTTGCGGCCCACCGATTTTCTTTCCAGAGGTTCCTTTCTGAACGCCATTGCGGTCTTGATGGCGTTGGGCGGATCGACCAACGCGATTGTCCACCTGCTGGCCATCGCCCGCAGGGCAAAGATCAAGTTGAGCCTCGACGATTTCGATCAAGTGGCCGACCGGATCCCGCTGCTGGTCGACTGCAAGCCGGCTGGAAAGGGCTACATGGAAGATTTTCACCGGGCGGGCGGGGTGCCGGTGTTGCTGAAGGCGCTGGAATCGAAGCTCGATCTATCCGCCCGGACGATCCGGGGCGGCAATCTGGGCGATCTGCTGAACGAGGTTGCAGGGCCGGGCGACTGGCAAACCACCATCCGCACGTTGAAAAAACCGCTGGGCCTTCCCGGGACGTTGAGCATCGTCAGAGGCTCGCTGGCCCCGGACGGCGCGGTGGTGAAAACGGCTGCCGCGACATCCTCTCTCCTTAAACATAAGGGGCCGGCCGTGATTTTCGAATCGCCGGAAGAGGCCGCCCGCCTCATTGATGATCCCGCCCTGGGCATCACACCGGAACACGTCATGATCCTGCGCAATGCCGGACCGGTGGGGGCCGGGATGCCCGAAGCGGCCTCATTGCCCATCCCCAGATACCTGGCCCGGCAGGGAGTTCGGGATATGGTTCGCGTTTCGGATGCACGTATGAGCGGCACCGCTTTCGGGGCGGTGGTCCTGCATTGCTCTCCCGAAGCCGCCGTGGGCGGCCCGTTGGCTTTGGTGAATAACGGGGATTTGATCGAGCTAGATGTGGCCGCAGGCCGGCTGGAACTGCTGGTCGAAACCTCCGAACTGGCGAAACGCCGCAAACATTTCACACCACCGCCCACCCCCGAACGGGGATGGCGTCGACTTTACGCCGGGCATGTCCAACAAGCGCATCTGGGCGCGGACATGGATTTTTTATAACATCACATCATCGATCAATGGTGAAGGATTTCCGGTAAAGGATTTCCGGGGAGAAGAGATGGGCAAAGGCTACACCGGCCGCATCCTGCGGGTTGATTTGACGGTTGGCGCAATGGAGGTCGAAACCAGAGACGACGCGTTCTATCGGACGTATCTGGGCGGTCGTGGGATCGGTTACTACTATCTGCTCAAGGAGGTCCCTGCAGGAATCGATCCGTTTTCCCCGCATAACCTTTTGATCTTTGCCACCGGCGTGATGACCGGAGCACCCATCGCCGCTTCGTGCCGCTTCGCCGTTGTGGGCAAATCACCCCTGACCGGCGCCGTGGGAGAGTCGGAATCGGCCGGTTTTTTCGGGCCTGAACTCAAAAAGGCCGGTTTCGACGCCATCGTTTTCAAAGGACGCGCGGAAAAGCCGGTTTACTTGTATGTTACCGACGGTTCGGCCGAGCTGAAAGACGCCTCGCATCTGGTTCGTGAAGGGGCCCGGGAGGTAGAGGAGGCGATATGCAGGGAAGTCGGCCAGCGCCATGTGCGTGTCGCCCAGACCGGTCTGGCCGGAATGAATCGGGTGTTGTATGCCAACATCACCAACAATCTCACCAATTTCAACGGGCGCAACGGTTTCGGGGCGCTCATGGGATCTAAAAATCTCAGGGCCGTGGCCGCCAAAGGCAAAGCCAGACTTTGCTTCCATCAACCCGGCATTTTGCGTCAGACCGCCCGGGATTATGCCGATACATTTAAAAAACATCCGGCCGGGAAAACCCTGAACAAGTATGGCACCACCATTTTTGCGCAGCTGTTGTCCGAGGCCGGGGCACTGCCGGTCAACAATTTTCGTCGCAGCCGGGCGGAAGATATCGCCCCTTTGAAGGGCGATACCTACAACCGGACCCTGCTTGCCAAACGCAGGGGGTGCTACGCCTGCCCCATCAAGTGCAAGCGCGGTGTCGCATTGGATCACCCCCGTTACGGGATCGATTCCAGATACGGCGGCCCGGAGTATGAGACCATGGCGGCTCTGGGCTCCAATCTGAATATCTTCGATCTGAAAGCGATCGCCAAGGGCAACGAGATCTGCAACCGTTATTGCATGGATACGATTTCAGCCGGGATGACCCTCGCCTTTGCCTTTGAGTGTTTTGAAAAGGGCATCATCACGCCCGTCCAGACAGGCGGGTTGAGATTGGAATTCGGCAACCCCGAATTAATGCTCCGGCTGTTGGAAATGACGGCCCACAGGGAAGGTTTCGGCGACCAATTGGCCCAGGGGAGCAGCCGGCTGGCCCGCAAATGGGGCGTCGTCGATGAATCGGCCAATCTGTCGGTCAAAGGACAGGAGCTGCCCATGCACGATCCCCGGGTAAAAGTGGGTGTGGGGATCGGTTTCGCGGTCAATCCGGGCGGCCCCAACCATATGAACGCCGCCCACGACACCTTGTTCACCGACAAGGAATCGTTCTCGTTCCGATCCGCACAGCCTTTGGGGATTGAAACAACGCTTCCGGCAACGGAGCTTTCCGATCGCAAGGTGGATTACTACCTGCGCCTGGACTATTATTGGACCGCTCTGGACGCGCTGGGTTTGTGTGTTTTCGGTTTTGCACCGAGGGGGGTCATGCCCATCGAAAAAATGGTCGAATGCCTCAATGCGGTCACGGGTTGGGATGTGTCACTCGAAGAGATTTTGGAAGCGGCGCGGCGCACCACCATGATGGCCCGGGCCTTCAACAGCCGCGAAGGATTTAATCCTGAGGACGATTATTTGCCGAAGCGGCTGTACGATCCCAAACCGGACGGCCCCCAGGCCGGAAAGGCGATATTTAGCGCGGCGGATTTTGAAAAGGCGGTGAAAGCGTATTACGCCAAGACAGGGTGCGATCCCGCTTCGGGCCGGCCCCGGCGTGAGACGTTGGCGGCTTTGGGCCTGGATTGGGTGGAAGAGATGCTCGATCGGAAGGCATGATCGGGAAAAGGCCACCGCTTCAGCTCTTCAGCAGTTCGGTAATTTTAGCCGCGGCGGAAGCAATGAGTTCGGCATATTCTCCCATTTTGGCTTCCGTCATCCGCTCTTTGGGCCCCGCGATACCGACCGCCGCCAACACCTCCTGCCGGTAGTCCCGGACAGGAGCAGCCACCCCATTGACTCCGATGAAGGCCTCCTCATAATCCTCGGCCAGATCGGTGCGGCGAATCTCGCGCACCTCCTTCATCAATTTGGGCAGTGTGCCGATGGAGTTCTGGGTCATCCTGGTGAAGGCCGACTTGTTGAAGTAGATCTGTTTCAACTCCTCATCGGAGAGGGAGGCCAGAAGCGCCTTGCCCGTCGCCGTGCAGTGGGCCGGAAACCGTGATCCCGTCTTGATACGAAGGCTCAGCGGCTCGTCGGACTCCATGCGCATGATGTAGCGGACGACATTGTACTCCAGAACGGATACGCTGACGGTTTCGCGGCAGCGTCGCATCATATCCTGCAGCACGGGCGCCATGGTATTGCGCAGGAACTCATCATAAGTGATCGCCGTGCTGGTCTTGAAGGCGCGGATACCCAGGCCGTACTTTTGCGTTTCGGGATTTTGCTTCACGAAGTTGCGCGACCGCAGGGTGGCAAGGATGCGGTGAACCGTACCTTTGCCCAGGTCCAGGATGTGGCCGATTTCGGTAATGGAGAGTTCCTTTTTCTCTTCGATCATCAGGTCCAAAATGGAGAGCGCCTTTTCGAGGGATTTTACCGGGTATTTGGGTTGGCCAGTGATAATTCGCTCCTTTTAAGATTCTGTATTGCAATAAAGTATTCTATGATGCATAACAAGATAAGTCAAACCCTAATTCTTTCAAGCTTATCAGGAGGTATCGATCGATGAATAAACGTGAATTGGGTACCAACGGTTTTAAGATTGGCGAGGTCGGCCTCGGCTGCTGGCAGTTCGGGGGCGATTTCGGGCCTATGGCGGCGGAGACGGCCGACGCCATCCTGCAAACGGCGGTGGAGAGCGGCATCGACTTTTTGGATACGGCCGATGTATACGGCGCAGGGCGCAGCGAGCGCCTGATCGGGAAATTCCTGGCCGCCTCTCCCCATCCCGTGACGGTGGCCACGAAATTCGGGCGCGGTGCCAATGTCTACCCGGATACTTACACCAAAGAGGCTCTGCGTGCCTCTGTGATGGCGTCAAAGGAGCGGCTGGGCGTCGAAGCCATCGACCTGCTCCAGCTGCATTGCATTCCGACGGCGGAACTGCGCAAGGGAGAGGTGTTCGACTGGCTGCGCGAGATCAAGGCCGAAGGACTGATCCGCCATTTCGGGGCCAGCGTGGAGAGCGTGGAAGAGGCGCTTATCTGCCTGGAGCAGGAGGGGCTGCTCTCTCTGCAGGTGATCTTCAACATCTTCCGGCAAAAGATGATTACGGAACTCTTCCCCCGGGCCCAGGCGTGCGGCGTCGGCATCATCGTGCGTCTTCCCCTTGCCAGCGGTCTTCTCAGCGGTAAGTTTTCCAGGGAGACCGTCTTTGCAGAGACCGACCACCGCCATTTCAACCGGGACGGCCAGCACTTCAACGTGGGCGAGACCTTTGCCGGACTGCCCTTTGAAAAGGGAGTCGAGCTGGCCGAGACCCTAAAGGCGGATATCCCCCAAGGTATGTCCATGGCCCAGATGGCCCTGCGTTGGATCCTCGACCATGATGCCGTGTCGGTGATCATCCCCGGCGCCAGTTCGACGCAGCAGGCGGAGGCCAACGCCGCGGTCTCGACGATGGCGCCCCTCGGGGATCGGGTCCATGCGGCGTTCAGCGAATTTTATAAGCGCGACGTTCAACCGCACATCAGGGGACCCTATTGAAAAAGGCAGGGGCACGATGAAGTACTTCTGATCCAAACCACCGGGTTGATCAACCCCGTTTGAAAAGCGGTATCGGCGTCGGGCACAGCTCGTTGATCCGTCCCAGATCCGCCTGGGAACAATATCCTTTGGATACATATCCCTGCTCCAGACCTTTCTGGGTGATGACCTGGATGTGGGTGTGATAGAACCAGCGCCCATTTTCATGGAAATCACCGATTTCGGCAAATACCGAACCGGCGGTGTACGCATGGCCCACCTCCGGCAGCCGGTCTTTGCAAAGATGGCCGAAAAGGCTGTAAAAGGTCTCGAAATGTTTACTCTCGTGCTTTAAAAGAACAAATCCGCCGTAGTTTCCTTCCCCGCTCTCATAGCCGCTCTCGGCTACGATGGCGTCAAGCGGCGCATGCAGCGGCGTTCCCAGATCGACGATGACGTCCAGCCCGAGATGGATGAATCGCTTTTCGGCCACCATCTGGGGACAGTCTCCCAGCAGGGTGTCACGCCGTTCCAGGTAAGGCGAAAATCCCCAGTGGTACCTCTCGCCCATCCGGTCCTCCAGGATCCGCTGGAAACGCTCCTGATCCCGCACATCCATTCCCTTGAGCAGGGAACTGCCGGGTGACAGATCCGCCACGTACGGATCGCCCCGCAGTCCGATGAAAACGGGCCGGTGGTCGATCTTCTCGTTGTACAGCATAAACGGGTAGTACATGCGGTTTTCTTCCTACGACAAGGCGAAGTCCGTGGTCTTTTTCAATCCGATCACCGGTACGACCGGCCGGCCGTCGGCATCCTCGACAACGTTCTCCGGCCAGGTGAAATCCGGATCCATGGCGGTGAAATAGGCGATGTCGTAGGGCAGCAGCTTGACGCTGAGTGCCCCGCCTTGTTCGACGATGGTGGAAGACAATCCGAAATCCACCTCGCCCAGAGGCGTGAGGATGATGTAGCGGGGCACTTCCCGTCCGCTGCCTTCCCGGCGGACCTGCGTGGCGATGTCGACAACGTCGTACAGTTCGACCGGATGATCCGCATTCCAGCGGTTCTGAACCGGCAATCCCGCTACATAGAGGTGGTGGAATTCGACACCGGCCCGGCGGCATCCGTAAGCCAGCTGATGGATGGCTTCCGGCGAATCGTTGATTCTTCCCAGCAACGGAATGTTGGCGTAAACGGTAATGCCCCTGTTGTTCAGCCTGCGTGCCAGCCGGGTGTGCTCCGGCTGCAATTCATCGGCAACCAGGAACCGGGTTTCAATCTCCAGGCGCAGCGGATTGACCATGGTCAGCCGGTTCATGGATCCCAACTGGTCGATCACCGCCGAGGTGAACCGCTGCGGCTGATAGTTGAACGCCAGGCTGCGCAGCCGCACCGCGTTCACGTGGGGGCAGTCATCAAGGGCTCGCACGATCCGGCGAATCTGAAACAGACAATCGACGATATCGGTTGATGCAACAACGACCACATCGGTAATCCGATCATCGGCACAAATGATGTCCAGATCGGTTTGGGTGCATTCGGCGGCAACCTCGACCCGGGTTTCATGGACACGCGACAACGTCGGCGATCCGGTGTTGACGATCGAGGGTGCGATGCGTTCATCGGTCAGCATCTCCTCCAGGACCGTGTCGGTCGGGTCCATCGGCTTCGGTCCGCCGCCGGACCGTTTCGGCCTGGATCCCAGGAAAAGCGATGTGTCACCGATTCGGGCCATGTACTGGATGTCGATGGTTCCCTCCGCATTGACCCGGATGTTGTCCAATTCGGCGGCCAGCGGGGCGAATTGTT
This sequence comes from Desulfobacteraceae bacterium, assembly GCA_050291625.1. GTDB lineage: Bacteria > Desulfobacterota > Desulfobacteria > Desulfobacterales > Desulfosarcinaceae > JARRKU01. Next base: position 6,780 of record JBNKKC010000132.1, on the reverse strand, counting down.
TGAAATAGTCCGGCGTATAGGGGCTCCGAATCCAGATAAAATGGTCCTTGCCGGCCACCGGCTCCACGGCCCAGCCGCTGGTGTGCCAGTCCATCTTGCCGATGGGCGTCGCCGTACAGATCCTCGGGATGATGCGATCGGACAGGTGCGCACGCAGGTAGTTGCCCACGGCCAATCCTTTGGAGATCGGCGTCCAGTAGATCGTGTTGCCGTGGATCGGACTGCAGGGGATGTAGATGTAGTGCAGTTCGGCGCCGGCGCCGCGCAGCAGGCGGAACAGCCGCACCAGTTCGGGCCCCTCGTCGTTGCAGTTGTTCAAAAACGGAGTCTGGACGTATACGGCGACGCCGTTTCTGACCAGATCGGAAATGATTTCCAGGCTCTGCGGCGACATCTCATCGGGGTGAATGAAATGGGTGGCCACCTCCATACGCTTGCCGCGTTCCTGAAGCTCGAGGTTTTTTCGTTTCAGGTAGCGGAGCAGTTTTCCATCGTCGGAGAGGAACATATGGGGGTAATAGGCGATGGAGCGCGTGGCCAGGCGAAGGGTCTGGACATGGTCCACCGCCATGAGGCCGTCGATGGCCGCCGCCATATTTTTCCGGTTCATGAACGGGTCGCCGCCGGTGATGACAATCTCTTTGATGCCGGGTGAGTTTTGAACGTGTGCGATCGCCTGCTGCACATCCGCCGGTGTGGGATTGGCCTCGTTGCGCGACTCCTTGTGTTTGCGAAAGCAGAATCGACAGTAGACGGGACAGCTCATGTTGAGCAGAAAAATAACACGATTCTGGTACATCTGCTCCAGCAAACCCTGATGAAACTGGCCGATCCAGGTGTTGGTATGCCCGGCGGGGTCCAGTTCCTCGACGAACGGCATGTACTGGTAGGCTACATGACGGGACACCCGCATCTGACGAACGGTATGCATGGACAGTCGCACCGGATAGGTATCGAGAACCGTTTGCATATCCTCTCGATCGTCATCGGCGATCCGGGTATTGGTCACTTTTTCAAGCTGCTCGGTAGTCTGGATGGACATGAACCGGTTGCCGGGAAGGATGACTTCCATGACCGCCATCAGCAGCAGGTGCGGCAATTCGACCTCATTGACGGCAATCCTGCCGGATCCGTCGGCTTTTCCCAACATTGCTAGCAGTTCGGTGAAAAAGCCCTCCGGATTGCCGGCAAAACCGCAGGCTTCCAGCAACCGGGACAATTTGGCCGGGCCGTCGTCACCGGCCTGAATGATCTCATGCAGCGAAGGTCCTACGAGACACTTGACGCCATAATGGTCAAGGAAGCCGGCAAGTGCCGCAATCAATTCGGGCAGAGCCACCTGGTTTTCATCACCCGAATGCTGAAAAACAACATGGATTAAGGCATCTTGCTGCGACATGAGCCCCATCCCTTTCCGATCAAAAAAATAGGAATTGACATTCGTTTTGAAATCTGGCAAATTACACTATTATAGTAATTGAATTGCAATAATAGTATAATTCTATTTTACTCCCAAACCAATGTCAAAAGGAAAATACTATTTTTCGAAGTCGCTGGAAAAGGGACTGAAAATCCTGTCTCTTTTCAACGGGGACTCGCCGGTTTTGACCCAGAGCCGCATCGCCAAGGCCTTGGGCCTGAACACGACCTCCACCTATCGGTATATCAATACCCTCGCGGAATTGGGTTACCTGGACAAGGACGCCAAAACCAAAGAGATCCGGCCGAGCATCCTTTGTCTGGTGTTCTGCAATAACCTGATGAAGGCAACCGACCGTCTGCGGCTGATCAAGGAAGAGGTGGATCGCGTTCACAGGGAAAACAACATCAGTATCGATGTGGCTCTGGTAGTGGATGACACACTCAAGCGCCTTTACCATCGGGAAGCCCAGGAAACGTTGACCTACAAGCTGCCGGACAATTCGGATAATTGTCTGCATAACACGGCGTTGGGAAAAGCCTATCTGTCCTGCCTTTCGGAAGATCAGATGCAAACCAAAATCGACGAACTGACATTGACCGCCAGAACCGAGAACACCATCACAGCGAAGGAGCGGTTGCTGGCGGAGTTGAGAGAAATAAAAAGGCGCGGCTATGCCATGGCCGAAGAAGAGTACCTGCCCGGCCTGCTGGCTATCGGGGCGCCGCTGACGGATTCCGTCAGCGGCAAAGCAGTCGGGGCGGTCTCTTTCGATTTTTCCGTATTGCAGCATCAAAAAGATGACATCGAATCCAAATATGCAGACCAGGTGATTCAGATGGCTGGACGGCTGTCTGAAATGCTGCCGATCAGCGGCAGTGATGGCTAACTGTAACAAGGATGGCGGCCTAAATTTGCAACAATGGGGTGACTAACTTGTTTTGAGATCTTGCCTCTAAAATTTCTTCTACTGTCAGTTGACTTGGCAAGTTCTCTTCTGCCCTTAACCGATAAATAATATCCCGGGGGCATCTCACATGAAACCTGACAGTTGGAGACCGTGGGCGCTACTGGCACCGTCCTTGAGCGCCGTCCTCTTACTCCTGGTTATACCGGTCTGTTTTGTTATCGTTTACAGCTTCTGGCTGCGCGCTCCCAGCGGGGCCGACATACCGGCCTTTCAGCTGGGCAACTACGCCAAGTTTTTCGAAGACTTTTTCTATCCGAAAATTCTCATCCGGACGATTCGGATTGCCTTCGAAACGGTTGTTATCTGTGTCGTCATGGGCTATGTGCCCGCCTATTTTTTTTACCGCAGCCAAAGCCGCTACAAACAGGTTTTCCTTCTGCTCATTATGCTGCCTTTCTGGGTCAGTTTCATCATCCGAACCATGAGCTGGATCAACATTATGGGCGACACGGGGCTGATCAATCACTTTTTGTTGAAGATCGGCCTCATCGACACCCCGATATCCATGCTCTACAATGAACTGACCGTGCTCATGGGATTGATCATGTACCTGCTGCCGTTCATGGTGCTCAACATCTATGTCAGCCTGGAAGGCATCGACAAGAGTCTGCTGGAAGCGGCACGCTGCATGGGCTGCACCGAGTGGCAGGCCTTTCGCGAAGTGACCCTGCCGCTGAGCCTTCCCGGCGTCAGTGCCGGCTGCCTGCTGGTTTTCGTACTCACCGCCGGCACCTATCTGCCCCCGATGATATTGGGCGGTCCGGGCAACGACATGATTGCCAACCTGATTTTCAAACGGGTGATCGGCACCCTGGACTGGCCGTTCGGGTCGGCCATCAGCGTGATTCTGCTGTCACTGCTGTTCGTGATCGTCTGGACCTACAACCGCTATCTGGGGATCAACCAGATTTTCAAAAGCTTTCAGGGGAATTAGGCCATGAAACAATTTTCACCGGGATGGACCCTGATCCGCATCTACACCTTTCTGGTGTATCTATTCATGTTCGCTCCTATCGTCGTGGTTATCGTTCTGGCTCTCAACCCCAAGCAGTTCGGCATTTTTCCCATGGAAGGCGTCAGTTTCCGCTGGTTCATCAAATTGGCCCAGAACGAATCCATTATCGAGGCGTTCAAAAACTCACTGGTGCTGGGTTCCCTGACCGCCGTGATTGCTACGTTTATCGGCATCCTGGCCGCCCTGGCCTTCATCCGTTTCGAGTTTCCCGGCAAAAACACGCTCAACACCGTGCTGCTTTCGCCCATCATGATACCGGAAGTGGTCCTGGGGGTGGCCTTGTTGCTGTTTTTGCGGTTCCTGCAGCTGCCCAAAAGCTTCGCCCTGCTGCTCATCGGCCATGTGGTGCTGACGCTGCCCTATGTGCTGTTGATCGTTCAGGCGCGCCTGGTGGGGATTAAAAAAGAATACGAAGAGGCCGCCAAGACGCTGGGCGCCAATGCCTTCCAGACCTTCCGGGACGTCACGTTCCCGCTTCTGCTGCCGGCGATCATGGCCGGAGCCCTGTTTTCGTTCACCATCTCGTTCGATGACATCACGGCCACGCTCTTTTGGGCCACGGCCCAGAACCAGACCGTGCCGGTCAAGATATTCAGTATGCTGAGAAATTCCATCAGTCCGGAGATCAACGCCCTGGGCGCCGTCATGATCGTGCTGACCGTGGCCACGCCCTTGCTGGCCGGCTACTTGTCCCGCAAGTTCGCAAAGGTCAAACCTTAACCCATAACCCGCAGCTGAAAGGAGAACCCATGGCCATCGTAACCCAAGAGAAACTGGATCGCGCATATGAATTATATCAGGAGGGTCGGCTCAGCCGGCGCCATTTCCTGAAATACCTCGGTTTGGCCGGCGCCTCCCTCGGGCTGGTCGGCGCCCCTTTCGGCGGGGCCATCCGCAACGCCTGGGCGGCCAAGTCCATCCGCTTCGACGGTTGGGGCGGATCGGTGTCCGAAGCCTTTCGCAAGCACGCCTTCCAACCCTTTACCAAAGCGACGGGCATCAAAGTGATCGATGGGGAATTCGGGGACATGAATTCCTACCTGACCCGCGTCAAGGCGTCCTATCCGCCGGGGGGTGAGTTCAACATCGCCCACCTCAGCGCCGTTTTCGACTATGCCCGGTACGTGGACCTGGGGTTCTCGTCGGTGTTGGATGAATCAAAGATTCCCAATCTGAAAAACGTGATGACCTCTATGATCAAACCGCTGCGCGAGATCACCAAAGGCATGCTCTCGGCAGTCCCTTACGATCTGGGCCAAACCGGCATCGCGTATAACACAAAGCACATCAGCAAGGCCAAAGCGGAGAAGCTGGGGGCGTCCCTGCTGTGGGACGAGAGTTTGAAGGGCAAGCTGGGCAGCTGGGAAGGCGATTTTCGAACCAACATGTGGTACGCGGCCCTGCACACCGGCCAGAGCCCCAACAACATGACCGACCTCAAGGCCATCTGGGAGGCTCTGCGGCAGCAGCGAGGCTTGATGAAGAAATACTGGGCCTCCGGCGCCGAACTGATGAGTCTGCTGGCGAACCAGGAAATCTATGCCACGGTGGCCTGGTCCGGACGAGTGGCCGCCCTGCAACTGGAAGGCCACCCCATCGGCTACCTCTCCCCCAAGGGGACCTACTCCTGGATGGAATATCTCTTCGTCCTGAAAGGCACCGATTTGGAAGTGGCTCAGAAACTGCTCAATTTCATGCTGGAACCGGCGGCCGCCATCGCCGTGGCCGAGGGGCAGAACTATCCACCCAGCCTGGATCCGTCCAAGGTGGCGCTGACCGACAAGATCAAGAAGATGCCCGCCTTCGACCCCACGGGGAAATTGGAAGGGTATCTGTTCGCCAATCCGTCCTATTGGAATGCCCACCAAGTGGAGTGGACCGAGAAATGGGACAGGATTAAGGCAGGCAGTTAGGACGTATCTTCATGAACATCAAGGGGAGAACTTCAGACGTGGTAACCGGCAAAAAACAACCCATGGTTCAGTTCAAGGGCATCATGAAACGCTTCGACAAGGTTGTCGCCGTCGAAAAGATGGATTTTGACATCGAGGAGGGCAGCCTGGTCACCTTGCTGGGACCCTCCGGATGCGGTAAAACCACCCTGCTGCGCATGGTGGCCGGGCTGGAGGAGCCCACTGAAGGCGATATTTTCATCAAAGGCAAGCGCATCAACGACACGCCGATCCACAGACGCAACCTGGGCATGATCTTCCAAAATTATGCCCTGTTCCCCCACAAGACCATATTCGACAATGTGGCTTTCGGCCTGAAATACCGCAACGTATCCAGGGACGACATTAAGGAAAAGGTCACCCGGGCACTGGAGATGGTTCGCCTGCCCGGCGTTGAGAACCGCATGCCAAGCCAGTTGTCCGGCGGCCAGCAGCAGCGCATCGCCATGGCCCGGGCCATCGTAATCGAACCGGACGTCCTGCTGATGGATGAGCCCCTCTCGGCGCTGGATGAGAATCTTAGAGAGGCCATGCGCCGGGAGGTGGACAACCTGCAGCAGATGCTCGGTGTCACCACCATCTTCGTTACTCATGACCAACGCGAAGCCCTGAGCATGTCGGACAAAATTCTGGTGATGAAAGACGGTCGCAAGCAACAGGAGGGCGACCCCGAAGCGGTCTACAATGAACCGGCCAACCACTTCGTAGCCGACTTTCTGGGCCATTCCAATTTCATCGCCGGTGAGGTGGTAAGGGTGGACAACGGCCGCGTCAATGTCCGTATCGAAACCGGCGATATTCTCCTGGCGGAGAACAAGGGTGAATTTTCCGAGGGTGATGCGGTAGAGATGATTGTGCGCGCCCAGCGCTTCGAAGCCTTTTCCAGGGAGGATTTCCAACCGGTGGAAGGGTTGAATCATTTTGAAGGCCGCATCAAGGACCGTAGCTACATGGGCGGAGAGGTCAGCTATTTTATCGAATTGGGGGGCGGCCGGGAGATTCATATCATCAGCATGATGCGCACCCGGCTATACGAAATCGGTGAAACGGTCAGTGTCCAGGTGGCTCCTCGACACTGCCACCTGATCCCCTTGGAGTGATCGGCTTTGAGATAATCCATTTGGCGGCGTTATCGGTCGTCGCGGTATCGGCATACAGCTTCCTCCCTCTGGCCTTGCCAAATGAATTATCTCAAAGCCGATCTTAGGAGAAAATTCATTTGGCGGCGTTATCGGTCGTCGCGGTATCATTGCCGCCTGATTCCCTTGGAGTGAAGTATAGGCTTTAACTCAACTTTCGGTTTAGATGAGCCGGTGCCACCAGCGGGTGGTTTGCGCCACACGCAGCTTCATTTAAGTGTCCCTAAGACGCGCTGCGGGCGCCCCGCAAACTCGCTACGCTCAAACAGTGCGGGGCACTGATC
>JBNKKC010000131.1:0-21801 GCA_050291625.1 Desulfobacteraceae bacterium | reverse complement strand
CTCTCCCTCAAGGGAGAGGAGACCCGTACGAACAAACCGTAAACTTGAGATTTCTGGATAAGCGATTAATTTAATAGCTGAATTGGCGGATGTCTATTTGCTTTTGGACAGGGTGATATCACCATAATAAGCGGTTGCCGATTCACCGGTGTTGTCCGTGTCGGTCATGATAGCAACGCCTGAGGCTGACGGCGGTTCACGACCGAATGCCCGCCGGTAATCCTCTGCGAGATTTCGTGTTTCATCGATCCACTGGTTGGCTTTCGCATTGCCGCTTTGCAGGACGATCATCTTGACCTGGTCGGAGTACGCATTGTCTGCAATGGTTCCCGGGGGCGCCCGATTTGCCCAGATGTAAGTCAGCACGGTGCCGGGCAGTTTTCTTCCCGCGGAAGCGCTGGCAACGGCGTGCGCCATGCGCTTCCACAGACTCGCCTGTTGTGGCTCGAACTCAAAGGCCACATAGACTCTCGCGGGATAATCATCTCCCTGTTTGACGCGCAGATCCCCTTTTTCAAGGACATGATCGATCTTCCAGCGCCAGCTCAGCCAGGCATGATCGTGCACGCTGAAGCGAAGTTTATGGAATACGCCGGATGCGGCGTCATGGCTTACGGCTTTGAGCACCACATTTCCCTGATGTCGGGTCAGCCGGTACCGTGTCCGGCGGTCGATGTTGGAGAAGGTCAATGATTCCCAATGGCTTGGCAGGGCGTCCGAGGGTAGGGATTGGGAAAAGGCGCCGATTCTCACCTCATCCGGCAGATGATTCAACTGTCCGGTTGTCCCTGTGGCGGCGGATGCGATCGTGCCGATCAATCCAGCGATGATGATGGTGTGCAGGAACGTGACAACCTCCTGGAATAGTAGTGATCATGGCGCCCGAGAAGCAGAAAAAACAGTTACTTTGCCTTTGGATGCACATGCCTCGGCCTGGCACTGGCGGTCTTTCCGACTGGCATCATAGCGAGGCGTCCGACAGGTCTTCCGTTGGCGATTCAGCCGGCTTGGCCGCGGGACGTACAATATATTCCTTGATGCGATTGCCGTCCATCGATTTGACGATGATATCGTACTCGTTCACGGAGATCACTTCGTTTTCTGCAGGTATACGGCCGATCTGCTCCAGCACATAGCCTGAAAAGGTGTCATAGTCGCCCGATTCGGGAATGTTCATGCCGATGGTGTCGTTGACCGCATCGATATCGGTTTTTCCGAGCACAAGCCATTCGCGGTTCTTCTTTTTTATGATCAGCGACTCCTCTTTGTCGGTCTCGTCACGGATCTCGCCGACCAGTTCCTCCAGCGCATCCTCCATGGTGATCAGGCCGGAAACGCCGCCATGCTCATCCACGACAATGGCCATATGGGATTTTCGCTTTTTGAATTGCCGCAGCAGCGAATCGAGCTTGATGTGTTCCGGTACGAAGTAGGGAGGTCGCATCAGACGGCGCACATTGTTAGAGGAGTCGCCTTTGGCCTGGAAGGCCAGCAGGTCTTTGACATTCAGAATTCCGACGATATTATCGATGCTGTCCTCGATCACCGGAATGCGGGTGTACCCGGATTCGCTGATGCGCTTCAGATCCAGTGGAGCGTCGGCTTCTATGACGAACATATCTGCACGAGGGGTTAAAATTTCGGAGGCGTTGGTGTCATCGAACTCAAACACATTGTGGATCAGCTCCTTTTCGGCCTCTTTGATTTCGCCTTCCTCCTCGACCACCTCCACGAACGTCATCAACTCCTGCTCGGTCACGGTCGGTGTCTGCTTGATCTTCCCGGTCAGTTTGGGAATAAAATCGAGGAAAACGACGATCGGCCAGAAAAGTATCGAGCACCAGTACACCGGGTAGATGACCAGGCGTGCAATCAGGACGGAGTTTCGGGTCGCCACTGATTTGGGGAACACTTCGCCGAAAACCAGGATCAGAAATGTCATGATGCCGGTAACGACACCTATGGCATAGTTGGTATTGAAGCCCAGCGACCCGTAAGTCGAAAAAACGTCGATGGTCAAACGGGTCGCAATGGCAGATGCGGCGACGTTGACGATGTTGTTTCCGATCAAAATGGTGCTCAGCAGGCGATGGGAATCGCTCTTCATTTGATGAATCAGCTCATTGGCCCGACCTTTCATCTTGGCCAGATGACGTGCCTTGGTCCGGCTGATAGAAAACAACGCCGTTTCGGAAGACGAAAAAAAACCCGACAGAATGAGCAGTAGAATCAATAGGATGATTTGTTCTATCATATTTGGAAATTTCCAGTAATTGGCTGGAGGATCAGCGATAAATCATCCTCCCGGAACAGGCTGAATGGCTGGCGGCGCGCTGTTGGCCTTTCATTTCGTAACATGAAGTGAGATTTGGATAAAAAAGGGTCGTCCAAGACTTGCTTTTTCCTCCCGGGAGGGGCAGTCTGCCCATGTACATACTATGTGGCTATAGAACTTAATATAGCAAAAGATTTTGTGTTTTCAAGGAAATAAATAGACCGTTGGGCCGGACAGGTGAATATATACAGGCATTGCTGACATCACGGCGTTTTGAACACCAGGTGGCGGCTCACCGCTATCTTCCCGAAAAGAGCGGCAGCGGTCCCGGGCTTGCACAAGCCGTCTCCGAGGCGCTGCAGCCCATGCTGTCTCGACTCGGCATCAAGGAACTTTATAAACACCAGGTCGAGGCGCTCCATGCGATACGGCATCGCGAGCACACCGTGGTTGCCACGGATACCGCCAGCGGAAAGAGCCTCATTTATAACACGGCATTGTTTGACGCACTCGTCGATAAGCCCGATGCCCGGGGACTGTACATCTATCCCCTCAAAGCCCTGACGCGGGATCAATTGGCGATATTCAACCAATGGTGCAGCGCCTCACCGGATATCCCGGCCTCTGCGGCGGTGTATGACGGTGATACGAGCGCCTATCGGCGAAAACAAATCCGCTTGGCACCGCCTTCGGTTCTGATGACAAACCCCGAGATGGTGCATCTGGCCCTGCTTCCCTACCACGCCGGCTGGGAAACGTTTTTCAGGAATCTCGAGCTTGTCGTGATTGACGAGGTACATGTCTACAGGGGTATACTGGGCGGTCACATGGCCGGGCTGATGAGGCGTTTCCATCGAATCTGCAGGCGCTATCATGCCGATCCGACCTACATTTTCACCTCGGCTACCGTGGCAAATCCGAGCCACCTGGCCGAACAAATTACCGGTCTGCCGGTCCATACCATCACGAACAGCTCCGCTCCCAGGGGGGGCCGTCACATGGCCTTGATTAATCCCGATGGCAGCACCGGTCAGGCGGCCATCATGCTGCTCAAGGCGGCTCTGGCCCGCAATCTGAGAACCATCGTTTATGTTCGCTCGCGCAAGATGGCGGAGTTGATCGCCATCTGGGTTCAATCCAAAAGCGGTGCGTTTGCGGAAAAGGTAAGCGTATACCGTGCCGGCCTGCTTCCGGCAGAGCGCCGACAGATCGAGAAGCGACTGAAAGAAGGCGATTTGCTGGCGGTAGTGACGACCAGCGCTTTGGAATTGGGCATCGATATCGGCGACCTCGATGTATGTATCCTGGTCGGGTATCCGGGTTCGATGGTCTCGACCTGGCAGCGCAGCGGAAGGGTCGGGCGTAACGGACAGGAATCCGCCGTCATCATGATTGCCGAGCAGGACGCTCTGGATCAGTACTATGTCGCCAATCCGCAGGCGTTTTTCAAAGGTCGGCCGGAACCGGCGGTGATCAACCCGCTTAATGCGAAAACGCTGGATGCCCACTTGATTTGTGCGGCGGCAGAGTATCCGTTCGCTGAAGATGATGATCCATGGATCGAGCAAAGGGAAACCGCATTGGCGATAGACCGATTGATCGGATCGGGCGACTTGATTCGCAGCGCCGACGGAAGGCAAATTCATTCCCGAAAGCGGCGCCCCCATCTGGATGTCCATCTGCGGTCCGCAGGGAAACGCTACCGCATCGTGCATGGCGATGCTCTTATCGGCGAAATCAATGCATTTCGCCTTTATCGGGAGGCGCACCCCGGCGCCGTCTACCTGCACCGAGGAGGCACCTATCAAGTGATCTCGGTGGACGAATCAAAGCGATGCGTCGAGGTCCGACCCGCGAGCGTCGATTATTATACACGGGTCCGCGCAGACAACGATGTGGCTATACTTGAAATTGAAAAATCGATAAAATATGAAAATTTAGATGTATATATTGGTAAAGTTAAAGTAACAGATCAAGTAACCGGCTATGAACGAGCCGCCACTGCCAATGGCCGATGTCTGCAGCGAATCGACCTGGACGTACCACCGGTGGTCTATACCACGGATGCCGTGTGGTGGGTCATCGATGCGGACATCTGTCGCGCGACGGATAGGGCAGGGCACGACTTGCTTGGCACCTTGCATGCCGCAGAGCATGCGATCATCGGCGTGATGCCGATGGTGGTTTTAGCGGACCGAAACGACATCGGCGGAATGGCCGCGCCATGGCATCCACAGACCGAATCGGCCACCGTGTTTATATACGACGGGCTGCCGGGGGGGGCCGGGTTCAGCCGTATGGGGTTTCAGAGCAGGCGCGAGCTGCTGGAACTGGCGCACGATGCTGTCCTGCGTTGCGACTGCGATGAAGGATGCCCTGCCTGCATTCATTCGCCCAAATGCGGATCCGGAAATCATCCCATGGACAAAGCGGGCGCGATCGCTATGCTGTCGCATATGGCCGGGCCCGGTCAATCGATCGAGCGGATTGAAACACCGTCCGCCGCGCCTCAACCTGGCATGACAAGCACCCTTTCGCCGGCAATCCGGCGGTACGGCGTTTTCGATCTGGAAACGCAACGCTCTGCCAGTGAGGTGGGCGGCTGGCACCTGGCTCATCGCATGAAAATCAGCTGCGGTGTGGTATACGACTCCGGAGACGATACCTATACCGTCTACCATGAATGCGATATCCCTGAATTAATAGAGCATTTGCGTCAATTGGACCTGGTCGTCGGATTCAACAGCAAGCGATTTGACTACAGGGTCCTGTCCGGCTACAGTGATTTTCCGTTTGAGCGGCTGCCCAGTCTGGACCTGCTGGAAAAGATCCACAAACAGCTTGGGTTTCGGCTCTCTTTGAATCATCTTGCAGAGCAGACGCTGCAAGTCGAAAAGACAGGATCGGGTTTGGATGCCCTGCGCTGGTGGCGGCAAGGGCGTATTGATAAAATTATTGAATATTGTCGGATGGATGTCAAGATTACGCGCGATCTGTTCCTGTTTGCCCGCGATGAAGGCTACTTGATCTATCGGCGGAAAAGCGGTGACAGGCTGCGCGTGCCGATAGACCTGTTCAGTGTTGAGACAACCGCCGGTCATACATCATTCCCACGCCGTACTCCTTACGGCGCATAAAGCGTTCTCTTGCCGGACCGATGATCTGCATTTCAGGATGCCGGTGCTGCACATCGATGGCGATGCCCATCTCCTTGGTGCAGCCCGTTGAGTAGGTGGCATCTTTGCCCACCCATTCCGGAGGGATTTTCTGGTTCATGATCTGAAAGGCCGTCACAATGTCGTCGTATGTCTGAAATCGCCAGATATCAATGCGTCCGGAGCGCTGAACAATCTCCCACATGTACATCAGATCGTCGGCATCCATGCCGGGTTCGTAATATTCGGATGGATTGATGATAAAGGTTTTTGCCGACTGCGATGTCAGATGATTCACGAAGACCGACATGATTTTCTTGGCCGTTTGAATTTTGCCGGGAATCGAACCGATGATGCCGCTGTAAAAAATGACGGTCATCCCCTGATCCTGGGATGACTTCATCTGATCAATGATGTTTTGAGCCTTTTCCTCCAGATCCCGATGACTGAACTTGATGACTTCCGGATGTCGCGACTTTCGCAGGATGGAGATCCGGCCGTCGTTCAGGGTGGATATGTTGAAAATATCCTGAGTGAATTGAAAGTGGGTATCGAAAAAGCGTCTGCGCTGGTCCAGCCCGCGGGAAATGACAAGATCGACCTCCTTGAATACTCGCGCAAACGTCGTTGAACAGAGCAACAGGTTGATATTTTCACTGGTGCCGTCTGGAAGCAATAGAATCGGAACGTCTCCGCGAAGGGTGCGCACCAGATCGTTCTTGCTCAGATTGGAGTTGTCAATCACCGCCGCCTGTCCCAATACCGGTTGAAGCACTGGATCGTTCAGCAGATCATCGATGGTGGTCTTGGTATACAGGGGGGCCTTTTTGGCGGACAGGATCAATTTATGCCCGTGCGCCACCAAAAATCGGATGACCATCAGGTCCAAGGGGGTTTCGCCGGCTTCGTCGGACAGCCACAGAATCTTCTGTTCTGGACGTTGCCGCTCCCTGAATCCCAAAACATCGAGCAAAGGACCGAGCCCGTCGCCTTCGAAGGGCGGATTGAAAAGATCCAGATAGCCCCCCTTGTCGAAATCCGTTGTTACGTTTTTCTGCCACATCTGTCTGGCGCACGCCAGACACAGCAACCGTTTGAACTCCACGGCGGCGATCAGTGACTTGATGTCGGCTAATGTATCGGGTGGATGTTCAAGTTCTTGCGCATCCACGTGGTTTATGGCTTCATGGCATGCGGGGCTGTTGAAAGCGTCGAGGGCCAAGGCATTTCGCCGCGATTTCTCTTCCTGAAAGGGGTCATCGATGCGGGTGCGCATCATGTAGATGCTCATCAGGCGCTTTTCCAGTCGCGAGGGAATCATGATCTCGTCACGGGCCTCATGCTGGAACTTCGTTGTGATGAGCGTTTCCAGATACGACTTTTCCCACGGATCCTCGATTTGACGTTCGATCAGCGCCAGAATATTTTGCAGGGCACGCCGGTAGTGCTTCTGAATGTATGCGGTATTTTGCCGCGATATGATCGCTTCGAACATTTGATCGGAGCATGGGTAATAGCGTTCGGATTCATCACAGTAGACCATGAACCGAACCTGTTCCTCAGTGGCGGCATGATCCGGATAGGTGTAGTAGTCGAGGTGATTTTCGATAAAAAAGGAGGTCAATCGGGCGTCCATTTCGGGACTCCGGCCGAAGCGGTATTTGGATATATTTGCCGATGCGGCAGGTTTGCGCTTTTCAGCTTTGCGTCGGGTGGCAGACATCCACGGCTCCTTTCTTACTTTAATTGGCGTATCAATTGGTCCAAATGGGTTACCACCATGTCCGGCGCAAGGTCCCTGCATTGCGGATCATCCTCTCTCAACCGCAGGGATCGGGCGTCTCCGGCAAACAGGATGGTTTGAAAGCCTGCCTGCCGGGCCGGACGGATGTCATTGCGCATATCGTTGCCGATGAAAGCCACGTTATCTCGGGCGATGCCGCGGCCGGAGAGCGCTTGTCGCGCCATTTCAAACAGGGCGGGTGAGGGCTTGGCACGTCCGTGACGAAAGGAGTACCAGGTCAGATCGGGATCGAAGCCCAGTTGTGCAGGCGTTGCCTGCAGCAGCCAGTCGAACAGATAGGGGGTGAAAAACTGGGCGTTCGAGATGATGCCCAGGACGATATCACTGGATCGGCAATAGCCTAGCAGCGCTTCGAGGCCCGGCATGGACCAGACCGGGTTCATGATCATCTCAAACTCCACCGCGAAATGTCGCAGACGTTGCGAATCGTCGAAGACAAGCACCTTTTCCCAGACCGTTTCAATCACAATCTCCGGGTAGTCGACTCCCTGGCTTCGGGATGCTGAATGAAAATCTTCAATGGTCCGATGGAGTCTTTTCAAGACAACATCGGATGGTATCGAGCAACCATAGCGCTGAAGCAATCGATCAAGCAGATCCGATCTTCGATCCAGGGGGCCGGCGCTGCCGATATCACCGCTGGCGCTGATAAGCAAGGTGCCGTAGATATCGCACAGGAGACATTTTATGGGGGGGGTCAGGTGACCTGCCGGCTGCAATCCGGTGGATATCGGCCTCAGCGGGTGAAGATAAGGCGCCACAAGCGTTTTATCCATCGGGCGATCCCCATTTGAGCAGACTGAAGTTTCTCGGAGACAGAAAGGCCGAGAGCAAGGTGGCCTTGTTGATGGAATGACGAATCTTCGTGTTCGTCACGTGGGTGTAGATGTGCAACAGTCGGTTCGTGTAGTTCTCGGCGCTGTAATGCTGAACGACCGACGCGCCGTTTTGCTCGATCAAGTCGGCGCTGATTTCAGGCGGTCCGGGCCGGGAAAGGAAGGAATTCAGGACGATGAGCTGCTGATGGGCGGCATCGTCGGTAATGACTTTCTCAATGACCTGAGCCTGAAATGATTCGTTCAGCAGGCCGAAGTCGATGAAGCCGTCGGACACCACCACGCGCCAGGCATCGTCAATCTGGCGGTTCGACAGTGCGAAATCGTATCGCTCGGAAGCGCTGTGCATGGCCGTTTTCCATTGATCGCTCAATACGTCGATATCCAGCCAATCAACTGGAACAACCAATTGGGTGTATAAATGATCCAAGCGGATGCCGGCATTGATGTAGCTCCCGCAAATATCCGGCAACAGGCGGCCCCACAACGCCTTGCCCATGCACCAGGGCTCGAGAAAAGCGAATCCAAACCCCTCCGTGATGCTTGTGGTCAGCACGTATCGACACTGCTGTACCAGCATGCTGAAATCTCCATCAACTCCTGATTCGAACTGGACCGTGAGCGAATGGCGCTGCACAAACTCCCGCCAATGATTGTAAGGCCCGAAATCACCTGGACTGTTCGGCGGCAGCGTGATTTGGACCCACCCGGGCGGATTTAAATAGAGGGACAACAAAATCGCCTCGCCAATATTTTTTCGGCGAATCGCCCGGATCGGGTAAAGAACCGGGTCTTGTTCATGATGCGATAGATCGGCCTGGATATGGGGCGTCGAAATTGGATTGGGCAGAATATGGCAGCCCTTCGGATCCAGACCGGCATCGAGCAATAATTGATAATCGCGCTGATTGACAACGGCATAATGGCAATCCGCGACGTAGGCTTCATCGAAATAGGCATCCTTTCTTCCATCTTCGGCAAAATCATGTATCTGACACAGAAGGGTCAGCCCCGACGATTGCAGCTTTTTTAAGATCGCCTGCAGTATCCTGTTTTTGGCGAGTGTCGGATTGTGTATGTGAATCACATCCGGTCCCTCCGGCCAGCGACGCTGAATCGTGTTCAGGATGGCTCTAAACACATTTTCCGCCGAGTGATCGCCTTCGAGCATGTGCTCATAGCCCAGCCCGGGGATGAAACTGGCGCTAAAGGGAAAATCGGAGGGAGGCGCTTCACCGGTCAAAATCATAACGTCCCATCCGGCTGCCTGCAGCGCAGCAGCCTGGTGTCGAATGACGGTCGTTACGCCACCTGTTTTCAGATGATAATGGATAAATACGATCTTCATGGTTTATGAATCCGTGGGTTCGCTTCCGTTGTGATAGTGTGTCGGATCGGCAATTCCTGCCTCCCGAAAGCCCTTTCGACGCAGCACGCAGCTGTCGCATTGCCCGCAGGCCGCCCCGGTGGGAAAAGGGTCATAACAACTGTGGGTCATACTGTAATCGATGCCCAGAGCATCGCCGGTGCGAATGATCTGCGATTTGCTCATATGAATCAGCGGCGCATGAATCCTGATGCTTTGCTTGCCTTCCACCGCCGCTTTGGTCGCCAGGTTGGCCATTGTCTGGAATGCATCGATATACTCAGGGCGGCAGTCCGGGTACCCGCTGTAGTCCAAAGCATTCACGCCGATAAAAATAGCTTCGGCCAAAAGGATCTCCGCCCAGGCAAGGGCAAACGACAAAAAAATGGTGTTGCGGGCGGGAACATAGGTAACCGGGATGGCCTTTTCCATCCGAGCGGTATCCCGGTTCTTCGGCACGTCGATATCCGCCGTCAAGGCAGAGCCTCCGACGACGGTCAGATCGATCGGCATAATCAGGTGTTGCTTCGCATTGAAAGCGTGCGCCACCTTTCGTGCCGACTCGATTTCGAAGCGGTGTCGCTGGCCGTAATCGAAACTCAGACAGTAAACGGCATACCCCTTTTGTTTGGCCATGGCCAGAACGGTGGTTGAATCCAACCCGCCGCTGGTTAAAACGACTGCTTTTTTATGAATATTAGTTCTCATTCAAACGCCTCTGTCCCGATCAGGCCATAGAATACGGTGCAATTGAATCTGCAGCCGAACCTCGATGTCGTCATCGAGAATCCAGGCGGCCATCCGGTGGGGCGGCATGGTGCCGAACGCCGGCGAAAATAGAATATTGTCGCTCGGCAGATGATCCCCCTCCAGTTTCACGATCTCGCGGGCAAACAGATAGTCCTCGCGATCGGCAATCACGAACTTAAGCTGGTCCGATGGCTTCAGGCAGCGAAGATTTTCCATTCGGTTATGCCGTCGCATGCCGGAGGAGGGGCACTTGAGATCCATAACGATCATGCACCCCTTATCGACATGCTGTATGTCCTGGCTTCCGTTGGTTTCCAGACTGACCCGGTAATCCTGAGCCAACAGGCGCCGTATCAGTTCCGGTGTCCGGTGCTGCATCAGCGGCTCACCTCCGGTAATGGTGACGCGTCTGCATCGAAATCCGTCCAGCGCTTGTATGATCTGCCGGATCCGCATCGGTTTGCCTGAGTCATAGGCATAGGTCGTGTCACAATAGCGACAGCGAAGATTGCATCCGGTCAAGCGCACAAAACTGCATGGCAGGCCGGTCCAAAGGGACTCGCCTTGAATGCTGTGAAATAGTTCGTTGACCTGCAAGGTCATTCGCATTCCGTAACGTAAGGTTTGACAATCGTGCTGAAACCGCGCATGGTATATAACATGCGGGATATAAAAGAGTAAACCATTTCCGTGCCTGTTGGAAATGGGCGAGGCATATCCAATCATACAGGAAAGATCCATGGGCGGTATGACAGAGCAGCTGCAAATCTATGAAATGGACAACCCGATTCAGAACTACGCGTGGGGATCTTTGACCGCTATCGCAGAGCTGACGGGAAGAAATGAGCCTTCCGAGCAGCCTCAGGCCGAAATCTGGATGGGGGCTCATCCCAAAGCGCCGTCACGCATCCGATATGGTGGTGCCTGGCACCGTCTGGATCATCTTATCGAGCGCCACCCTCAGACCTTCCTGGGTCCAGCCACCATTGATCGTTTTGGATACCAGCTTCCGTTTTTGCTGAAGATTCTGGCAGTTGCGCAGCCGCTGTCTATTCAGGCACATCCCAACGCCACCCAGGCCAAAAAAGGTTATGCGTATGAGAATGAACAAAACATATCCCTGAGCGCCGACCATCGAAACTATAAGGATGATCGACACAAACCCGAATGCATCTGTGCCCTGACCCCTTTCTGGGGGCTTTGTGGATTCCGCAGCATAGAGCAGACGCTGCGTCTGGCGGAATCTGTGTGGCCCGATTCATATCAATCATCTATCGATTTACTTAAAGAGCAAGGCATCAAGCCTTTTTTCGAACACCTTATGGCGCTGCCGGCCGATCGATGTGCCGATCTGGTCGCCCGGGTCACCAGACGAATCGCCATAGCCCGGCATGAATTGGCCGAGTTCGTGTGGAGCCTTCGCCTGCAAGAACGCTATCCCGGCGATATCGGTGTGTTATCTCCCCTGCTGCTCAATCTGGTTGAATTAAAACCGGGGCAGTCCCTCTTCCTGGATGCGGGGCAATTGCATGCTTATTTGGATGGCGTCGGCGTGGAGTTGATGGCCAACTCAGACAACGTTCTGAGAGGAGGACTGACACCCAAGCATGTGGATGTGTCTGAGTTGCTGGATATTCTGAATTTTTCCCCGATGTCCGTGGATATCCAGGAACCGCGCGAGACAGACAGCACCGAAAGCCGCTATACGAGTCCTGTTGATGATTTCCGGCTGTCGGTAATAGAGGTGCGGCCGTCCATGCCGCACATATGCCATAATCGACCCAACAGACCGGAAATCCTGCTCTGCCTCGATTCACCAAACGGCATTCAGTGCCGCTCAAACCGCAGGGAGATGATCCTGCATCAGGGCCGATCCCTGTTTATTGCCGCCGATGTACCGGGCTATACGCTGCATGGTACCGGCAGGGCCTTCAAAGCAACGGTGAATATTTAGGTTGACTGCCTCTCAATACTTACTTTCTCGTCACTCCTGCTTTAAGATCATGCGTGCATCCACGATGGAGAGCCCTTCTTCATGCACGATAACCGGATTCAGATCCATCTCTTCGATGTCCGGATAGGCTTCAACCAATTCCGACACCATCAGCAATAGATTGACAAGGGCTTTTTTATCGCAGGGCGAATTGCCCCGCACCCCGTTTAGAATGGGAGACGATTTTGTTTCATGAATCATGTTTCTGGCGGAAAACCTGGAGATTGGAAGCACTCTGAAAGATATATCCTTCAAAATTTCAACCATGACGCCCCCAAGGCCATACATGATAATCGGGCCGAACTGCTCATCGATTTTCGTGCCGACGATGACTTCGACGCCGGGCCGGACCATCGGACTGACAAGAACTCCTTCAATGATCGCTTCCGGTTTGTATTGCTGTGCGGATTTGATTATCCGGTTATAAGCCTGGCGAATCTGAAGCTTGCCTTTGAGGTTCAGCTCGACACCACCGGCATCACTTTTGTGCAAAATATCCGCGCTGACGATTTTCAAGGCTACCGGGCCTTTGCAGGATTCGGCCGCCTGGACGGCCTCATCGGCCGACTTGGCCAGTACGTCCTGTGTAACAGGGCCGCCATGGCAGGAAAGCAGGTGTTTCCCCTCGTGTTCGAATAATGCCGAACGTCCCTGTCGACGCGCATTGGCAATGATATGAGTGCAGTCGTTTTTTGATTTTGCGCCCCAGTCGAACTTGAAATTTGTCTTTGCATGGTAGCTTTTCAGATAGTTGCCGTAACGCGCCAAAGAATCGATGCATTTGCATGCCACATCCAGAGAGTCATAAACCGGGATGTCATAGTAACGGCACAGCTCCAAGGCATGCGGGCGTTCAGAGCTGAACAGACTGTGCAGCACGATAGGTTTGTGACCGCGTGCAACCATTTTGCCCATTTGATGGGCGGCATCTTCCTCTTTCAGCGACAACGATTCGGCAAACCGTATGCCGTAGCCGCCGAAAAGCCCGACGATCAGGAGCCCGCCGACGCTTGAATCCTTAAGCAGGATTTCGGCGCAATCGGCAAATAGCGAGGGATCGGCATCTGTTCCGCCGGCGACATCCACCGGGTTGGCAAGGGACGCGGCCTGGGGAAGCAAGCCGGCCAGACGATCTTTGGTTTTCTGGGATAATTCCGGAAGCTGGACTCCCAAGTCGGTTAAAATGTCCGCGGCGATGGTGGCGTGGCCGCCGCCGTCGGCGAGGATGGCTACCTGGTTGTTGCGAATCGGATGGCAGCTGGCCAGACTTTCGGCAACTGGAAATAGCGCATCCGAATTATCAACCACGATGATCCCTGCGCGTTCAAAGGCGCCCATGGCGACAGCGGATATGCCGGCCAAGGCGCCGGTATGGGAACCGGCCGATCGCTTTCCGGTCGAACTGCGACCGCTTTTAAGCAGAATGATCGGCTTTTCCTGAGTAGTGGTATAGGCCTGCTGGAGAAATTTGCGCCCATCGCGCATGCCTTCAACATACATTAAAATGGCCCTGGTGTTCGGATCCTGCCTGAAAAACTCGAGGTATTCATGAAATCGAATATCCGATTCGTTGCCGACGCCGATGTAATAGGAAAATCCCTTGCGGCTTTTGAGCTTGGCTTCGGTTATCAGGCTTAAGGCCATATTGCCGCTCTGGCTCAACAACGCGATATCGCCTTTGGGAGCATTGCGAAGGCCGACCAGATTCAATCTGTCCACCAGATTGAGCATGCCCGATGTGTTTGGTCCGATGACACGGACCTTGTTCTGGTGGGCGGCAGCAAGCAATTCCGCTTCCAGTTCTTTGCCCTTGCCGCCGATTTCACGAAAGCCGCCGGCAAGCACAACCGCACCGGCCACACCGTTCTGTCCGCACTCTGCAAGCAATCGTGGCACTGAGGCCGCCGGGGTCGCAATCAACACCACGTCAACCGGATCACCGATATCGGTAATAGACGGATAACATTTGAGGCCGAAGATGTAATCCTCTTTGGGATTGACAGGATAGATCCTGCCTTCGAATTTTTCTTCGACCAATGTTCGAATGGCTTGATAACCACGCTTGGTTTCATTTTTCGAGGCACCGATGATCGCCACGGACTTCGGATGCATGACACGTTGGAGTCCCATTGAATACCCTTCCCCTTATGGGCCGGCTATGGTTTGCGCTTTTCAAAGCGTTCAAGAGCGGCTTGGCGCTCACGCGTACCGACACAGGCCAGACAGGCTTCGATCTCAAAATCCATCAGGGCTTCCAGACTGGCCTCACCCTGTGCCAGCCGCAATCCCTTTTTGATCATCTTGAGGGAAAACAGGTCGTTTTTCACAATGCGCTGCGCCATTTGTCGAACATGATCCATTAGCTGTTCCGGTTCAACAGACTTGTTTATCAGGCCAATTCTTTCGGCTTCCCGGCCATCGATGTTGTCTGCGGTGAACAATAGTTCTTTTGCCTTCCCCGGCCCGACTAGATCCTGAACCAGGCGGAAGGCCCCGCCGGTGACCGATGAAGAGACGCGCGCTTCCGGCGATCCAATCTGTGCCTGGTGGGCGGCGATCCGGATATCGCAAGCGAGCGCCAATTCATATCCGGATCCAAGAGCGTACCCATTGATAGCAGCAATGGTCGGTTTTTCATAACGAATGATGCTCAGCGATACCGATTGAAGGGATTCAAGGTAGGTCCGGTATTGATCAGGCGTCCGGGTTTTTGATTCCTTAAGGTCAGCCCCGGATGAGAATGCGCGACCCTGCCCGGTGAGGATCACGACCTTGATCGTGTCATCCAGACGGGCATCGTCAAGGGCGTGTCGAAGTTCCAGCCAAAGTTTCTGATTCAATGCGTTGAGTACTTCCGGGCGATTGAATGTAATGGTGGCGATCCCTTCCGATTTTTCAAACAAGAGGGTTTTGTACTCCATTGATCGATATCCTTGGTATTATTTGTAGTTGTCAATATCCTTTACATAGGCCTCAAAATCTTTTTCATCAAGAAATTTGGTGATCATCGCGCTGACCTGGTCGGCTGTATCAATTCGGTAAGAACCGTTGGCTTCCTGAGTCGCGACTTGCTTGGCGTTTGAAACAATGGACTGAAGTGCAGCGGCAGTAATTTGAACATTGACATGAATGCTTAATTTGTCATTGGTTGGTTGATTCATTGTCAATCCTTTGTTTTGGGATCGGGTTGATCGTATCGTTGATGCTCCGCCTTTTGTCAGTTCAACGTATACATCCATCCTTGAAGATTTTAAAGGCAACCACGCCGTCTCTGGTCTGCATGACCGCCTAATTGTTTTTAACAGGCCGACATCCATGGGTCAAGCCGGCCCTTGCTTCGCCTATCAAGGTAACTACGTTGCACAATAAAATCAGATTTGGTATTAATTGAGTTTAAGGATGATTCGCAGACACACCCTTCAATAAGCGCACTTACGCAAATAGAGGGTTCGATGAACAATGACTTTCCTATTCTGATCGTTGATGATGACGCTGTATCGCGCACGGTTGTCGAAAAGCATTTAACTAAAGCGCAATTTATAGTGGCCAGCGCGGCCAGCGGCAGTGAGGCGCTCGAGCTGTTCGATAACAATTTCTATCCTATCGTTTTGACAGACTGGATGATGCCCGGAATCGACGGACCTCAATTATGTCGGCTGATCCGTGAAAAGAAAACCGATGGGTACGTATTTATTATTTTGATCACCGCGCGTGATTCCAAAACCGATATTGTATCCGGTTTGGAATCCGGTGCCGATGACTACTTGACGAAACCCATCCACCCGGCCGAGCTCGTGGCGAGAATCAAGACCGGCATCCGGGTATTAAAACTTGAACAATCCCTGAAAAACGCCAATGAAGAGATTCGACTGCTTTCGATCAGCGACCCCTTGACGGGATGCTTCAATCGCGGCTATTTGAATGAACGCTTTCCGCAGGAATTGCGGCGGGCCGAGCGCTATTCACATCCACTATCGGTCGTACTGGCCGATATCGATCACTTTAAAGCTGTCAATGACACATATGGACACCAGGCCGGAGATGAAGTGTTGAAGGTGTTTGCCTCCTGCATCAACCGACAGATAAGAAAGAAAGTCGATTGGGTCGTAAGATACGGTGGGGAAGAGTTTCTGATCGTGCTGCCCGAAACGGGCTGCGAAGGTGCGCACAGCATGGCCGAACGGCTGCGTATTGCTGTGGCTGAAAGGAATATAAAAATAAACGGAACTCAAACCAGCATAACAGCCAGCTTCGGCGGGGCCAGCGCTCAATTTCCGATGAACCCCGTCCAGAATGTCGATATGGATAAGTTGATATACCAGGCGGATCAACAGCTCTATCGTTCCAAGGAAGAGGGGCGGAATCGGGTGAACCTGGTTGAATTCAACAAGAATTGAAACGCCTCTGAAGTGAACGACCGCCGGGTCTAACGATCAAAAATCTGCGTTACCGCCAATTCATCATCGCCAACATGGCCCCTGGTCATATCCAGATCAACATCGGAAAGGTCCGATAAACGGGAAAACGATTTTCCTACCAGAAGCGGCCGGTGGTTGTTTCTGCGATAGATACCAAAACTCAGCTTGTTTATCTCTTCGTTGTCGAGCTGATTGACCAGGTCCTTGGTAGACCAAATCTGGCCGTTCGAGGCCAAACGGCATAATCGGGAGCATATTGAGAGTGCACGGCCATGCGTCAACAGCGTGTTGCCCAACTGCGTCGGCAACAGACCGATGAATTCATCTGCGCGATGCATCGCCATGTTCAGCTCGATGTCATGCAGCCATCCCTTTCTGATTTTCCATTCACGGCTGATCTCGATCATCTGCGATTTGATTTGAAGTGCGCAATCGATGACGGCCATGGGGCTGTCATGTTGATTCTTCGGCAGGAAGTAGGCCACAAGCCCAATGCCCGGCTGCAACTCGAAAATTCCGCCATACGATTCGATGACGGCAATAAAGCGGTGCATCAACTTGTTGTGCAGCCGGCTGAACTCTTCGGGCAGCAGCTCGGCCTGAAGGATGTCCGCATGGTTTAAACGGGCCGCAAGGATAAAGAAAACCGTCCGCACCGGATCTTGCTCCAAATTCAGATGTTCGACATGCCGATCGAGCTCAATGGGCCGTGCGGCATGCCGTCGTATGGTTGCGTCGACGGTCCCGGGTCGGAAACGAAAGAAGCGGCCTTCCCGGAAATCAATCATATCAACGTGATATACAATATCTCCGTTTTTTTTGGAAAGGCAAATCAGATGCGAACACTGTATCTCCTGCTGATCGGCACTTTCCATTATTTCGGAGAGTAACTCCTGCTGTGAATTGTCCTGCTGTTTTATGTGTCGGGAAAGCTCATCTTTGGATAGCATTTGAAGTGCCTGGACCATAAAGAATGAGAGCCACTGCCGCCAGTTGGCCACATGCTGCCGGAACTCAGGGTTCAGAAGCAAGTCGAAAATATGGGCAGGTGTCGATGGGTTCTCTGTCCCTTGCATACTATGCCATAGCTGCGAGGCTGCCGATGGATTCTGCCAAACCATCCGGAGTCCGGCATCGATAACAAACGACGGGTGGAGATCTTCTTTTGGTGTAAGGGCCGGCGGCTCTTGTTCAGCGCCGGATTCGAGCGGCCGGCGGGCTCCCCCGTTGTTTGAGTCGGCGGGGTTGTCTGCCTGCGGTTCGTTTGATTTTTCAAACTGATCGAAAAGTTGCGCTATTTGGTCCAGCGGGTGATGGGTATCATGCACAGCTCCGGCCATAACAGGTGCTCCTCAGGATAAACGCGACGATGATTTAAATGCGCACGTGACAGCGTACCGGGCCTTACGATCTGTCCGCCCGGCTTCTTAACCGATCGTATGAATACACAGCAATAGTGAAATATGAATGATGCCTAACTGGGGATGCTATTTCATCATTCAGGCCGGATTTGTCAAGGAAAAACAGCAAGAATCGACTTGAGCAACCGGATCCTTTGTGGCATTGGTTGGTCATGTCGGATTTGAACTTATATCAACGTGAACAGCGGGAATCTCTGGAAGCGGCGATATCTTACCTGAAGGGATTGACTCCCAGTGAACAGGACGGGCTCAACGCCCTTATCAAGCCCTATCTTGATTTCAGAGCAGATGTGGATGATTTCCTGGCTCTGAATTTCAGCCGATACTGTACCCGCAGTTGCTACACAACCCGTACAAGCGCTTGCTGCAGTCGGGACGGAATCATCACGTTCTGGGCCGATGTACTGATCAATGCAAGCGCATGCGATCATCGGCAATCGGAACGCCTGTTGGATGCGATCACCAATCCCTTGGATGGACACAAATGCATCTACCTCGGTCCTGACGGATGCTTATGGCAGATACGGCCGCTGGTATGCGCCATGTTTCTGTGCGATGATGCTCTATCAATGGTATTTGAAAGCAACTCTCAGGCCCAACGCCAATGGGATGGGTTTAAACAGCGGGCCAAGGGATTTCGGTGGCCGGACCGACCGGTGCTGTTCGATCAATTGGAAAAGCGCTGCATTGCTGCCGGTGTGGATTCACCGCTGATGTACCTGCACAGCAGTCCGGGGTTGCTGCGGGTTAAACGCAAGGCGGGCCTGACCCTGCCGTAGCGAAAGCCCGAGGGTTCCAGATTCCCGCTTTTAGCGGGATCTTCGACCGGCGCCTTCTTGTCCCGTAGGGTTTCTGCGGGGCTTGTCCCGCTGGGCTTTGGCGGGAGGCTCTGAAGCCCTCCGACTTTCGCTACGGCAGGGTCCGGACAACGCTGATTTAGCTATTCCTTTACGCCGCCTTGAAGGCGCGCATCAGCGTCGGCGTCATCACCGCCTGGTAACCGTCCAACGTGGCGACAACCTGCCGATCTTCATCGAGGAAAGTGAAATCGCAGATCATCTTATGCTTTGTGTGGTGTTGAACCCGCATGAATGCCGATACGCCGTTTTTCGGAAAACGATCCCGATATTGACGATACGATTCTGCATAGCTGGGAAGGGATACCAGTCCCAATTGGTTGTGACACCATACAATCGCCATTTGAAATGCGCTGTCGATCACCAATGGGTCCATAATCCAGCGGCTGCGCATCGGTTTGTCCATCCAGTCGGCCGGAGGCGGAGCAGGTGCAATACGGGCGGCCATTTCCAGTTCGGTCAGTTGCGTGATGTGTTGCAGACCACGCAGCGCTTTGCCGTGAAACAGGATCTGTTCATAGACCTCTTCCAGGCTATGATCGGCCGGTCTGTCATCAACGGCATCCATCCGTTTGAAGGGGGGGGGAGTGGGATGCCGCTCAACCAGAACGGCTTTTGCGCTGGAATGGATCAAATCGCTTTCTTGTCGGCTGTCGTCGCGGATTTCAACATCGACCTCATAGCGGTCCTGAACGCGCCTGGCTTTCGCAGCCATGATGCGCACGGAAGTGCTCTTTTTATCCAGAACGATTCCGTTCAGCAGACGCAGTTGATCCAGACCGTGCAGCGACAGTCCTGGATTTGAATGCAGGGCGCTATGAGCGAGCCATTCGGTCATGAGCGCCAGTGGCACCACCGGCCGTCCATCCAATTGATGGGATCTGAGTACGGGGTGGCGATCGATATCGATATCCCGCCTCGCTGTTATCGACATCTGCGGCACCGGGGCCGGGATGTCATGTTTCATCGAAGTATCGATGGCATCCGACATGCGGGAGCTGTGCAATAGAGCACCGATGACAATTTCAATCTCATTGGATTCGGGGCTGGACATCTCATCGAGCATGGCGTCTGCTCCGGCCATCGGTGGGATGAGTCCAATGCCTCTGGCTTCAAATGCGGCCTTTAGATTCGGGGTGACCATACCACCGTCCCAAGGCCCCCAATTGATGGAGAGCACCTTGCAGTCGGGCCATCGCCGTGCCTGCTGCCTGGCGATTTTATTCAATGCCTCGTTCGCCATGGCATAATCGGACTGCCCCGCATTTCCCAGACGGGCGCTGACCGAAGAGAACAGAACCAGATAGCGCAGATCGTCCGATGTTGCTGCATTTATCAGCGCCTGCATGCCGTTGACTTTGGTTTCGAAGACATGTTGAAATTGCTCCGGCTGCTTTTCGGCGATCAGACGATCGGCCAGAACCCCTGCGCCATGAATGATCGCTTTGATGTCGCCAAGCTCCTTTCTTATCACATCAAACGTACGGGCCATATTATGGGGGTCGCGGACATCGACGCTGTAGTAGCGGGCCGTCCGCCCTTCAGCGGACAATCGCCCCATGGCATCCTTGATTTGACGCATCGAAACGAATGATTGATAGGCCGATTCCACCTGCAGCGGTGTGGGATCCCCGTCCGAAAAATGATGCGCCAGGATCGCCGCTTTCATTTCGCCGGGTTCGGCCAGCCCGTTCAGCCAATTCGGTTCGTCAGGCGAAATTCGTGTGCGTCCCAACAAGGCCAGTTTGCAACCGCACCGGGCCGCCAATGCTTGTGCCGCAGAAGCGGTCACGCCGCGTGCACCGCCTGTCACCACAACCACGTCATCGTGGGACAGGTCGATAGCCGCCGTCCGGGTCAGAGGCCTGATTTCCAGTTCCAGTTGGATTCGACGCTCTGCCGAAAGCCCGATCTCAACGACTCCATCGCTTTGAGGATAAGCGAGCTCAAGAGCTATCTCATCGGCAACGGCTTCAGGTTGGGTCCAACCGGGGTCGATATCGAGGGCCAGGCAACGAACCGAGGGCCATTCAACGGCGGCTGTTTTGGCAAGACCGGCCAAGGCGCCCTGCACAGGATCGTCGAGGGGTGAGTTGTTGAAGCCGAATGCGCCATCAAGGTATGTCACCGTGCAAAAACAGGTGCCGTCGCTTTCAGGAAACGTCTCGAATGCCGACGCCAGTTTCGCCCACTCAAAGGCGAGCTGAGCCTCTATCGGCGCTAGAAGTATCAATCCGACGAGACCTTTTCGACCGGCTGCATCTCCCGGGTCTGTTAATGATCTGGCAGCGATATCCTTCTTATCGAGCGCTTGGATCAGCGCTTGTGTTGCCGTCTCATTCGAACCGACAACACCGACAAAGCCGCCTTCAGGAATCGTCCAGCGCTGTTCGATCTTCCGCGGCATGTCCCTGACGCGAATCCGTTTACGGGAAAGGACCTGGCTCACACCATCGTCGGAAGATGCTGTCTCGCTCTCTTTCTCCGCACCGGCATGATCAATGACGCCGATCGTTTCAGTCCGGCCTCCGGCCAGGAAATCGCAGATCTGTGCGAGCGTCTTGAGCGTGCCCATCATGTCCGGCGTGACCTGGGGCAGGTGGGGCATCTTCTCTTCCAGGGCGGAAAGGATCTCGACGCGCTTGATGGAGTCGATCCCCAGATCCGACTCGATGTCCATGTCCAGACCGAGCATCTGCTCCGGATAACCGGTCAGCTCGCTGACGATGCTTAAAAGGGTCTGCCGAACCTGAGGTGTTTCGGACGGTTCGGCTGCCGGCGGCGCTGTCGCCGCAGCATCGGCCGGCCGCACGGGATCATTTGCCGGTCCGGCCAGGAAATCGCAGATCTGTGCGAGCGTCTTGAGCGTGCCCATCATGTCCGGCGTGACCTGGGGCAGGTGGGGCATCTTCTCTTCCAGGGCGGA
>JBNKKC010000130.1:0-53527 GCA_050291625.1 Desulfobacteraceae bacterium | reverse complement strand
GGCATGATAAATCCCATCCAGAGTTTTGAGGTGTAACAAAAAAAAGCCCCGGTTGCCGCATGCGGCAACCGGGGCTTTTTTTTGTTACACCTCAAAACTCTGGATGGGATTTATCATGCCTGGTCGGTGGAAACCAACTTGCGCAGGACATATGGAAGAATGCCCCCATGACGGAAGTAATCCACATCGACATCGGTATCAAGACGGGCCGTTACTTCAAAAGTCACTTCATGGCCATCGGCCTTTACGGCCCTCATCTGCAGCTTTTTGCGCGGTTCGATGGCCTCGATGCCCTCGACATAGAAGGTTTCACTGCCGTCCAGGCCCAGGCTTTCCGCGTTGTCGCCCGCTTTGAAAATCAGGGGGAGCACCCCCATGCCAACCAGATTGTTTCGATGGATCCGTTCATACGATTGGGCAATAACGGACCGGATGCCCAGCAGGTTTGATCCTTTGGCGGCCCAATCGCGGGATGACCCTGCGCCGTACTCCGTGCCGCCAAGTACGATTAAGGGCGTTTTCTCATCCAAATAGCGCATGGCGGCGTCGAAGTTGAACATCTCCTCTTTTTCCGGAAATTTAACGGTAAACGCGCCTTCTTTGGAACCGACCAGGGTATTTTTGATGCGGATGTTGCCGAAGGTGCCCCGCATCATGATTTCATGGTTTCCGCGCCGGGAGCCGTACGAATTGAATTGAGCCGGTTGGACACCCTGGTCAATCAAATGCCGGCCGGCAGGATAGTCGGCTGGAATGGCCCCGGCCGGTGAGATATGATCGGTGGTTACCGAGTTTCCCAGCAAGAGGAGGCATCGCGCATCCTTAATATTCCCAGGCGATGTGGCCTCGAGCTTGAAGCCTTCGAAATAGGGCGGTTTTTTGATATACGTCGATTCCGGATCCCACGCGTAGGTGGTGCTTTCAGTGATGTCCAGCGCTTTCCAGAAGGCATCGCCATCGAAAATCCGGCTGTACTGGTCGCGGTAGAACGCTTGCTTGACATGCCGCGAAACCAGTGCATCGATCTCTTCCAGGCTGGGCCAGATCTGATCCAGATAGACCGGTCGGCCCATGGTGTCGTGCCCAAGCGGTTCCACGCTCAGATCCGTGTCCATACGCCCAGCCAGAGCAAAGGCAACCACCAGCATCGGAGAGGCCAGAAAATTGGATTTGATGCTTTGGTGAATACGCGCTTCGAAATTGCGGTTACCCGACAACACCGAAGCCACGTTCAGGTCGTTGTCTAATATTGTCTTTTCAATGGTTGGGTCCAGAGGCCCGCTGTTGCCGATGCAGGTGGTGCATCCAAAGGCGGTCAGATGAAACCCCAGCGCTTCAAAGGCGGGCATCAGGCCCGCATCCTGAAGATAATCGATCACTACCCTGGAACCGGGGGCCAATGAGGTTTTTACAAATGGCGGTACGGTCAGGCCGTGCGACACGGCATTTTTAGCCAGCAATCCGGCACCGATCAGTACATGCGGGTTGGATGTATTGGTGCAGGAGGTAATCGCCGCAATCACGACACTTCCGTCGCCGATTGTTGTATCCGCTCCCCTGACGCTGATGTCAAATTGACGGTTCGACACCGGAATACACGTTTCAGCCCGTTTTGTCCCGTTTCCGGGTTGATCGTGCAAGGTCGACCGATCAGCGACGCGGGCGTCTCGATCATATTCGGTTCCCAGGATTCGGGCATAGGCCGTTTTCATACCGGTCAGGGCGATACGATCCTTCGGTCTTGCGGGGCCGGCCAATGACGGCTCGACGCTGTCCAGGTCGAATTCGACGATCTGCGTGTATTGAGGCGCGCTTTCTTCCGAATAATAGAGACCGACGGCCTTTGTGTATGCTTCGGTCAGGCGAGCCTGCGCCTCGCGGTTGGTCATCTTGAGGTAATCGATGGTCTTCTGATCGACCGGGAAAAAGCCCATGGTGGCACCGTATTCCGGCGACATGTTGGATATGGTAGCGCGATCCGGAATCGACAAATGCTTGAGACCGGGTCCGAAATATTCGACAAATTTCTCGACGACGCCCTGTTTGCGCAACAGCTCGGTAATGGTCAACACCAGATCAGTTGCCGTGACACCCGATTTGAGCCGGCCGCTGAGCTTCACACCGATCACCTCCGGAATGGACATATAATATGGCTGGCCCAGCATGACGGCTTCAGCTTCAATACCGCCGACACCCCAGCCCATGACGCCGATCCCATTGATCATGGTGGTGTGGGAATCGGTGCCTACCAGGCTGTCGGGGTAGGCCACGGTCCCGTCCGCTGCATCCTGGGCAATGACCACCCGGCCCAGATATTCCAGATTCACCTGGTGGCAGATCCCTGAGTTGGGAGGCACGACACTGAAATTGTCGAAACTTTTCTGGGCCCATTTGAGTAGCTTGTACCGCTCGCCGTTGCGCTCATACTCTTTGGCGACGTTTTTTTCCAGGCAATCGGCACCGCCGTAATAGTCAACCTGGATACTGTGATCCACGACCAGTTCCGTCGGCACCAGGGGATTGATTTTACGTGGATCATCTCCCAGATCCTTGACGGCATCGCGCATGGCAGCCAAATCAACCACCGCGGGCACGCCGGTAAAATCCTGCATCAACACGCGGGCCGGGTGAAACGGAATCTCCACCGGTTCATCGTATCCGGGCTGCCAGTTGGCAATGGCTGTCAGATCCGACGCGTTGACCACACGGCCGTCCAGTTTGCGGAGCAGGTTCTCCACCAGTATTCGGATGGAAAAGGGCAGACGCTCGATATCGGCGATGCCTTTATCGGCCAAAGAGCGGATGTCGTAATAGGTGTACACCTTGCCGTCAACCGACAGCTCATTTACAAAATCTTGAGCGTTCATCGACTCTCCTCATCTTGTTCTGTTTTATTTGGTGCTATCGAAACGGTATCTTCTGATTTAGGCGAAAACTCAATATATCATGAATTTCCGGTTTTACAAGATCGCGACGGGTCGGGGCGGAAGGGAGGTTCCTTACTATCTACTGCCGTGAACATCCTCATAGTGTTATGTCCTGAAAATTAGTTTCAAAACGAATGTTACTCCGGCGCAGGTGACTGTGTCATAATTGAGAAAATGCACATTTTTACTCTGTCATGCCGGACTCGATCCGGCATCCAGAAATGTTCGTCATTGAAACAACTGGATTCCGGCTTTCGCCGGAATGACATCAGCTCCTGATGTCGTCGTTTGGGTCAATTGCGACACAGTCTCTTGCGCCGGAATGACTTAAAGGAAAAGCCATTCGAATTCATTATGCTTCTCCCTTTATCTTCTTGATAATCTTAGGCAGAAAAAACGAAAAGACAAACAGCGCAATCGAAAAAAACACGTTAAAGGAGATCAGTTGTCCCCAGTCACCCGATGACCATACCTGTTTTATGGTTCCGATAAAAAAGGTAAATATGAAGGTGCCCACGATAATCCCCAGACCGGTTCCCCAGATGTAATCCATGAATTTCACCCGGGTCAACCCCATGCCGAAATTCATGGGAGTGAACGGAAAATAGACCAGACGCAGATATAGAACCGTGGCAAAGCCATTGCGTTCGATGGCTTCGTCGTATTTTTTCAGTTTGTCGCCGATCAGACCGGCGGCGAATTCACGGCCAAGGGTGCGACCGATGACAAACGCTGCCGCAGCACCCGCCATTGCCCCTATCCAGACGTAGACAAAACCCCGGTAAGGACCAAATATTGCTGCGCCTATGCCGGTCAACAAGGTGCCGGGAACGAACAAACAGACACCCACGGCATAGATGACCATGAAAATCACCGGGGCCCATATGCCCGCATTATCGAGGAATTCACCCAGGGCCCGGGCATTCAAATAATCTTTGACGGGGGTAAACCTTACCAATACAATAGCCACCGCAATAAAGGCGACAAGTATTCCAGCCTTGATCACCGCCCTGGATCTGTTTTCGGCGGGAGGGTTTGCAATGTCAGTCATTTTCGACTCCTCTATTAAAATTCTTCTTCGGGAAGCGTACATGCTCTTCCCTTGAGATTGAAGATGAATTTGAGACCTTTTTGAACCTTTTCCGAGAAGATCTTCGGAGCAAACAGCGCACCGACAACCTTTTTATTGATTTCACCGATAGTGGGGTAGGGATGAATGGCCCCGGCGATGGTCGACAGCTTGACTTTTCCGTTCAAGGCGGCCACCCATTCGCTGACGAGATCTCCTGCGCGGGGGCCGACGATTTGCACCCCAATGGGTTTTTCTTTCTTGTCGACGATCAGTTTGATGCGACCGGTTTTTTGACCCTCTGCCAGGCTGCGATCGTTGTCTTTGAATTCTTCTTCCCAGACGTGTGTTTCAATGCCTGCGTCGGCGGCAGCCTTTTCGTTCATGCCGATACTGGAAAGTTCCGGTTCCGTATAGGTGCACCACGGCAGAAAGGTGTAATCGACCTTGCGGGGAAGACGAAAAATGGCATTGCTCACGACGATGCCGCCCTCGTAGCCGGCGGCATGTGTAAACTGAAAACCGCCGTTGACGTCCCCGGCGGCAAAAATGTGTTTCCGGC
Source organism: Desulfobacteraceae bacterium (assembly GCA_050291625.1). Classification (GTDB taxonomy): domain Bacteria; phylum Desulfobacterota; class Desulfobacteria; order Desulfobacterales; family Desulfosarcinaceae; genus JARRKU01. The sequence continues at coordinate 48,969 of JBNKKC010000130.1, read as the reverse complement.
TCGTCCGCAGACGATTGTCGACCTTGATACCGGCGTGGTTCAACTCCACTCCGATCGATTCAAGGCCCAATCCTTGCGTGTTGGCCCCCCGACCCATGGCTACCAGAATGGCTTCCGCGTTCAATTTGACGCTTTTTCCCTGGCTGTCGGTGATGAGCACCCGTTTCTGCCCGTTACGATTCTGCACCGAATCTATACTCGCTTCCAGGTAAAACCGGACGCCTTCGCCACTCAAGACTTCCTTGACGGTATCCGCCATATCCCGATCTTCCTTGATCAAAATCTGATCGGCGCGGTCAACCACCACCACTTGGGTTCCAAAGCGACTGAAGGCTTGAGACATTTCAATTCCGATGGGTCCCGCACCAAGCACGATCATCGACTTCGGCAGATGGTCGAGGTAGAAAATCTCCTTATTGGTCAAATAGGGGGTCTCCGCCAGTCCCGGTATCGGGGGTGCAACCGGCGAAGAGCCCGTCGCAATCACCCAGTTTTTTGCGCTGTACCGCTTGCCGTCCAGATCAATCGAATACTCGTCGATGAAGGTCGCGTCACCGAACATCACTTTCGCGCCCAAACCACAAAACCTCTCTTCGGAATCGTGCTTTTGAATGGTGGCGATAACGCTGCGGATGCGGTCGGAAACCCGGCTGAAATCCACTGCCGGCACCTTAACCGCCGGCAAGCCGAAATCGGCGGCATGCTTCATCAAATGGTATACGTGAGCGCTTTTGATCAATGTCTTGCTGGGGACACAGCCGTAGTGAAGACAATCTCCGCCCAGTTCACTCTCTTTTTCCACCAGCAATGTCTTGGCACCCAGTTGCGCGCTGCCCGACGCAACGGTCAAACCTGCCGCTCCTCCTCCAATAATGCCTATATCGAAATCAAATGGACTTGCCATGATATTAAACCTTCCTTTGTTATTTATTATGAGAGTTTAGACGTTTACCTACTGTTTAATCCCCAATCGTAGGGCAGATATTCGATGTTCAGATCCTCACCCCGCGAATCCAACTGCTTTTTCAGTTCTCCTCGGGCGTAGCGTTTGAAAAATCCAATAACATCACCATTGAAATCCTCATTGAACCATTTGAATATTTTGCTCACATACAGGGTGTCGCCCTTCAGATAATTGCTGCCGGAATCGTTGATGAAGTTCGTTGTGACCGCATTCAACTGACGATCGATCTCGGATCCGATATATGGGTCGTTCAACAGGGGAGGGCAACTGATGGAAGCACAATTGATGGCAAAATGAATTCGCGGGTCCTTGTAGCGCGGTCTCAGGATATCGTGTTCAATATGGTCCAGGGTGACCACCTGTTCGCTGAGTTTGACAAACGATTTCTTCCAAGGCGACTGAAAAAAACCGCCAAGATCTTTTATGGACTTCAGATCAGGCCAGGCGCCCAGGACCAACTTGATGGTCCAGGCATTGTAGGCATTGATGTAAAATGCTATTTGCACCTGTTTTGGCAATGCGTCGGGATCGATGGCTGCCAGGGCGGCCAGGTAGGCATCGAGCTGTGCTTCATCTTTCTTGAATCCTCTATAGTCTACCTGCCCATCGATAACATTGGCCTTTAACAGTCTGCCGTAGATGCTATGGTCTACCGGGCTCTGTGCCGCGCCAACAGTCAACGGACTGTATGCAAGCAGAAGTAGAAGTGTCAGACTGACGGTTATCTTCCTTAACATCATCTCAACCTCCGGGTTTGCCAAATGCTGCAGATTTTTGATGCAACGGCAGCGTTCATCTATCGGAACATGCCCCTTGGTCGCCGGCCATCACAACTCCTTACAGACACAATGGAATTCAAGCAATTTATCATGCGACCGGCGTATACAAAACTATACTCGTGAACATAAAAAATCAACGTTTTGACTGCCTTTTTTGTCTTTCTGTATGCCGTGAACAGCTGAGAACCCTTCTAAAGCAAGAGAATACAGATTCTTGAGCATTATTTTTCTCTTTGGCACCTAAATTGCGTTTTGACCAGGAGTTTCCTGTAAAAAGATAAAGAAGCCTGTTGGCTTTTACCGAACCATATTTGTTTATTTTGCTGATAGTTAATGTAGTTAACGCTGAAGGTTACGGTGTCAAAACACTTCTTATATTCGATTTGCAGTACGCTTGCGCTGTTGTTGTCTCTAGGTGTCGCTTTTGGCGCGCCTTGTGACCTCAAACCCGGCGCACCGGATTTCATCCAACACGACTTGGGCGCCAGCTATTGCGAGCTGTGCGGTTACGGTTACGTCTCTATCGTCATTACCAATCCTTACGAGGGAGCGGATATGGTCAACATGACGGTGAGCGAAGATCTGACCGCTTCCGGCCTGGCCTATGACCTGAGCGCTCCGCAATCAGTCGAGTACAGCGTCAACGGAGGGGCATTTGTCGCTCCATTGAGCTTCCCTGCGAACGGTGCTCAGTCCATCACCTGGACCGCTGCGCAGATACCGGACCTCGCTCTGCTTCAGTTCAACCCGTCGATGTTCGCGTTTGCCACTATAGAAATTCGATTCGCCGTGCGTGCCGTCGGTTCTTCGGAGATCGATCTGGTCGATGATTTACGGCAGGTCCAGGCCTCGCTGACATACAGCGCCGAATATCTGGATACGCCGCCGCCGCCGGCCGTCCCCACCGTGGTGACCTGCCCGGGCATGCCTGCAACTGAAACCACGGGGATCGATATCGTGACCTTGCGGGAACCCGAACCCCGGGTGTACAAGCGCGGCCGCAACTACGATGCGGATCAGGACAACTGGTCCCAAACAGTATACGGCCACGAGTTTGACGATGTGATCTGGCGCATCCAAATCCGCAACAACGGCCAGGCCGATCTGCAGGACCTGGTGCTGGACGACCGGATGACGGCGGACACCAATATGGAGATCAACTATGTCTGCGCCACGGCAGGGGCCGCAGCAGCGGTCGCCGCCGCGGACGGCGCCGGCCCCGGCGGATGCAGTGCCTTCTACAGCGGAATGCCGGTAGGCAACATCATCAACGATTGGGATGTCGACGATCCATTCGGTTACGACGATCCCGGCACCGATCTTGTCGATGTGCAGGCGGGCACTTCCGCCTATCTCTATCTGGTGGGAAAAATCCCGGACTCCAACAGCGGCACCGGTGAAGGCTCCTGCTCGGTGAACACATTCAACATGGTCGATGATGTTCGGTGGGGCTGCGAACTGGACGGGTCGAGCAACCGCACCGACCACACGTCCAGCGGCGGTACGGTGGCCACCGCCACGGCCACCCTGAGCACCTTTTCAAACAGTGCCGGCACCAATCTGGCGGTTCAGACCGAGATCCTGGGCGCCAATCTAACCCAGCCTGCAGGCGCCAAAGGCACGGTGCGGATTACCATCCAAAACAACACCGGCGGAACGGTCAAGGACCTCTGGCTCAGGAACACGCTTCCGACACAATACGTCGTCGATCCCACCTACACGCCGACCATCACAGCCACCGGGGCATATGGCTACTATCCCGGTCTGACCAACCGGATCACATGGACCAACCAGCAAGGCGATCCGCTGCTCAATACCGCACCGGAGTTCGACCTGACCAGCAGCCAGACCAATACGCCCTATGCAGATCAGCAGAACATGCTGCGCCACGGCGATCAGCTGGTGATCACCTTCGGTATTATCCTGATCGAACAAGTCGCCTTTGACTACGACAAGGTAGCCAATTTCGATGTCCGCACCGAGGCCCCGGGTGCCGCGGCACAAGACACCGACCCGGACAATGCCGTTACCTTGACCAATTCGTTGGAAGTCGAATTTGAAGACTTCTGCGAGCCCGGCGTCCGAAAAAATCCGACTCCCAACCCGATTGTCACCACCCACAACTCGGATCCCGAGGACCTGGATATCGATATCTCCGGCAGTGAATTGGTTTTCATCCTGACCGGAGATCCCAGCCAGCAACTGCCTTTGACGGTGAACATCCGAAACAATGGCGGGCATGATGCCGAAGACTATACCGTCTACATCAGTTTCGGGCCCACCATGGATGTGGCGACGCTCCCGACCCTGCCGCCCGGCGGCTCGCTCACGACCGTCAGCAACCCGCCGGCGCTGGACGCGTGGCAGGATCCGTCGCCCATCCCTCCACCGCAAGGGCCGCCCAATCCGTCTCCGGGGGCGACGATCTACCGCTACACGGGCACCAATCCCATCGCCCCGGGAGAAACGGTCTCCTTGACCTTTGGCGTAGTCAAGAGCACCGACCCGGCGGATCTGACCGCAGATGATCTGACCTTCCGGGCCGATGTGATCGGCGAAATCACGCTTTCAGACGGCAGCCTGCTGACCTTTCCGGCCATCAACACGCCGCCCCGAACCGACGGCGGAACCGACCGGGCCAACAACTACAGCCTGGACGGTGTCCGGGCCCGCGTGGTGGGGTTCAACCTGCTCAAGTCGCAGGTGGGCGACTGCACGGAGAACAACCCCCCGTCGACGTCGCCGGACCGTCAGGTGCAGATCGGTGAAGAGTGTACCTACCACATCGATACGGGCGGCTGGTTCGGTTTTCAGACGCCGGGGTTCACCTATATCGCGGTTCAGGACATCCAGGTGGTCGATGAACTGCCGGATGGGCAGGGGTATATTTCATCCACCGATCCATCTGCCACCAGCACCACTGCCATCCAGGGCATCAGTCTCAACCCGGCCGGTTTAAGTCCGCTGGATGAAGGATGGATCGACTGGATGTTCAACCAGATCGTACCGGCCGAACGGATCACCGAAAAAGACCACTGGTTCAGGGTTGACATGACCTCGCGTTTCCTGAACGATCCAGTGGATGTCAGCGCCGCGCCCAACCAGCACGCCGATCCCAGCACCAACACGCTGAATTCAACTTTCCAGGCGGTTTTTTTCAACGACCTTACCATGATGGAAGAGGTCTACGACCTTGGCCCCAGTACCATCGGCTACCCTCGTGTGGATGTACGCCGTATCGAGATGACCATTACCGAACCCGCGCTGACGGTCGTCAAAGAGGTGTGTAACGAAGATCTGTACGGCAGCGGGCCGTCGTGCAGCAATTTTACGGCGCTGGCCGACGACGGTGATGCCTATGACAACTACATCTATCGTTTGACCGTTGCCAACACAGCCAGCAGCGGCGGCGTGCCGCACGCACCGGCCTACGATGTCACCGTTACCGATACCCTTGACCCCAGCGACCTGGCCTATGTGCTGCCCTTTGCCGATGACGGCCTCGACAACGACGCCGACGGCGCCTCCGACGGGGCCGACGGCAACGCCGAGGGGGCCGTCAGCGACAACACCGTCAACAACGGCACGCCGGCGGTCCTGACCTTTTCCTACACCAATAGCACAGCCCTGGAGCGCATCAATCCGGGGCAATCGGTGCAGCTTTACTATCGTGTCGATTTCGACAATGACGCCGCACCGTTGCAGACCTTCACCAATGCGGCCGAAGCGACGTACGACAGTCTCGAAGGCGTTTCCGGCAGCCAGAGTGCACCGCAACGATCCAACAGCGATATCGGCGGGGCCAGGGTCTACACCTCGCCCAGTGATTCCGCATCCGTGCAGATCATTCCGGTGGTGACGCAGCCCAAACGGATCACGGCCATGGCCAATACCCCCCTGGCCGCAGGTCCGGCCACCCAGGAAGCCTCCATCGGCGAGGAGGTCGAATATCGGCTCAATACCTTGCTGCCGGTAGCGCTGCTGCGCAACTTCGTCATACGCGATGAGCTGCCGCCGGGCATCCGCTGTGTGGAGGCTCCGGTCGTTGATTTGGGGGCGTCTCCCTATTCGGAGGCCAACTTCGTACCCGGCGGCACGTTTACGCCGACCTGTACAGACACATATGTCGAATGGGACTTCGGCGATCAGCGGGTGACCAACGGCAATGTCGGCAACCGCTACGACTTTGAGATCGCGTTTATCGCCCGTGTGGAAAACACTGCCGCAACCAACGACGGAGACATCATCAGCAACGGAGCTCCGGCCACCAATGCCACCGCCAGCTATATCAACGAGTCGGGCAATCCAATATCCTACGATTTCGATCAGGTGGATCTGCTTCTGCGGGAACCCGACATCGCACTCACCAAGGCCTTTGCCGTCGCCAATGCCGATGCCCAGGACATCCTGACCGTGACGGTGACCGCAACCAACACAGGAACGGCCACCGCTTATGAACTGAAAGTTCTGGACGATCTGACCGGCAGCGGCATGACCTATGCGGGCAATGTCGGCGGTGCGAACCCGCCGAACCTGATCGATACGGCAACCCTGGGCGCCAACCAGCCTATTTTCGGCTGGAGCAGGCCGAACGGCATCGATCCCGGCAACAGCGTCAGCTTCACATTCGAGGTCAGCGTCGATAATGGAGTGCAGCCCCAGCAAATCCTGGACAATACCATCCAGGCCGCCTGGTGGTCTCTGCCCCGCTGGAAAACCGCCCTCAACAGTTCGGGTCATATCGGCGACAAAGGCACCGCCACCGGCATGCGCATCGGTGCGTTGCCCAACGCCGGCGATCCGATCAACGATTACGAGACCACCGCCGCGGATGATGTCAATGTTCCGTTGCTCAGCCTGAGCAAAACCGATCTCGATCCTGCGGTCATTCCGGCCATCGGCGCCCATAAGTCGTTTCAACTGGATATTCGCCTGCCCGAAGGCGTCACCCAGGATCTTGTCCTGACCGATGCGCTGGATGCGGCCGGAATCAGCTATGTGCTGGAAAACAACGCTGCGTTCGACATCACTTACACATTCGAGGGTATCGCCAGCATCAACGGCCAGCCGCCGAGTGAGGCGGCCCTTAGCACAGCACCGGCGGACGGCGCCACCGGAAGCGCTGTCTGGCAAATCGGCACCGTGGTCACACAGACCGAAAACGACCCCACCCAGAGCGCCATCAACCCGCTTATTCGCATCCAATACTTTGCCCGTGTCAATAACGACCTGGTCACCGATGACGGGGATACCCTGCAAAACGCCGTGGAGCTGCGTTACCGTCATGGCGAAAGCGGCGCGCAAGTGATTCTCACCGACAATACCGGACCGATCACCGTGGTCGAGCCGGCGTTGGCCGTCTCGAAAACTGTCAGCAATGTGACCTTGGGCAAACTGCCGACCGATCCTGCCGCCGGTGGTGACGAGCTCGAATATGAGGTCACCATTCCCAACAGCGGAACATCGACGGCCTACGATGTCAATGTAGTGGACACACTGCCCTCGGGGCTGTCGCTGAGTGCGGGATTTACACCGACAGCGATCATCAACGGCGTTCCAGCAGCGGGGTTCGCGACCACACCGCTCAATGCGCCCAACGGACCGCTGATCTGGGGGCAGGGCAATGGCGATGGCAGCCTGGACATCCCTGCCGGACAGTCCCTGGTCCTCACCTACCGGGTGACGGTGCTGGAGTTGGATACCGGTTTCAGCAACAGTGTCTGGGTCGACTGGACCTCCCTGGACGGTGTGACCGGTCTCGAGCGCACCGGGGCCGGATGTCCATCCTGGACCGCCCCGGACGATTACTGCACAGGACCGGCATCCGCAACGATTCCGGGTCAGGATGACAACGCCTTTGACAAGTCGTTCAGCACCGACTCTTATGATGTTGCCCCGCTGAGCACCGCCGTCGACGCCATTGCCCGTGTGGGCGACACCGTTACCTATCGCCTGGCACTCAATCTGCGCGGCGGCGTGACCCGCAACCTGCAGGTGCAGGATACGCTGCCCGGCGGCATGGCGTTTGTCGATGTCGTGCAGATCAACGGCGATGCCACCGCGGACTATACGGCACCGGTCAGCGGTGCGGGCTCCAACTTCGCCTATGCGCCCATTACTACCGCCGATGTGCCGGCGGCCGGACAGACCGGCATGTTGACATGGACCATCGGCGATGTGATGAACGATCCTCTGGGAGATCCGACGACCGATACTCTCGAGATCATATACCGGGCGCGCATCCTGCCGGACGCCGGAATTCCGCATGTCGACAGCACCAACCTGACCAATAGCGCCGTCTTGAGCTATGACGGGTCGGCGCCGCTGCCCGACAGCGCCGCAGTGACCGTGTATCAGCCCAATATCGCCCAGGTGATTAAGACCGAGCGCACCGGACTGACCAGCCCTGCCAGCGTCAATGTGACCACCGATGTCATGCAGTTCCGCCTGGAAGCCTGCAACAGCGGGATTGCGCCGGCCTACAGCGTGGAGGTGGTCGACCAGCTTGCCAGCCAGCTCGATGAAACCAGCATCGCCAATGTGACCGTCAGCGTCGGCGGGGTGGTGCTCACAGCAGGCACCGATTACGTCTACACACCACCGGCGGCACGAGGCGGAACACTCCATTTTCTGCTGGCCACTCCTGTGAATCCGGGTCAATGCCTGATCATCGACTACGACATCGGATTCCACACCGATTTCGGTTCCAACCAGGTATGGAACAACAGTGTAACCGTCGATGCCTACTGGTCTTTGCCGCTGCAGTCCGGCCAGCGTTATGGGCCGGTGGGGCCGGCCACTTTTTCCATGAACAACGTGGCGGCTGTCGAACCGCCGCAAAAGACCATCGTTTCGCCGGCTGCCGCCGAAACCACAATCGGAGAGGAGATCGTCTACCAGATCGCCATACCGGCCACAGCGATCAATGCGGCCATGTACGACGTTGCCGTCAGCGATACGCTCGATGCCAACCTGGAATACATATCAGCCGTCGAAATCAGCGGTAATGGCTTTGTCCTGAACGACACCAGCATCCCTCCGGGTCAGGTGAATCTCTCCATCGATCTGATTCCGGCCGGTCAGCAGGCCGTCATCGAACTTCGCGTCCGCCTGCGCAACCTTGCCGGCGCCAATGCGGGGGGCACCTTCACAAACACAGCCTTGTATACTTTTGCAGACAGTCCGAGCGGACCGACGCTGGGCGGGGGAAACGATACAACAGGGCCGATTCGAATCATCGAACCCTCCATCGGCATGGTCAAATCGGTGGCCAATCTCACCAGTCCGGGAAATCCGCCCGAGGCCGGTCACATCCTTCGCTATACCCTGTCCTTCACTGCTGCCGGTGGCGCAGCAGGGGACAATTTCAGCGACGCGTTCGACCTGCGCATCGATGATCAGTTGAGCCTGGGCCTGGTCTATCAGGGCAATGCCGGCGTGACCGGAGCCGGTAACACTATCGCCGATCCCATCGTGAGCGGCGACGGAAGCGTCACCCCCCAGACCCTGGTCTGGCGACTGGAGGAGGGCAATGCCGACATCGACATCGCAGAAGGCACCACTGTCGACGTCACCTACGATGTCCGTGTCCTGGACAGCGTTCAGATCAACCAGACCCTGACCAACAGTGCCACGGCCGAATGGACCGGGCTGGACGGCATCGATGGAAACGAACGCAACGGCACGGGTGCACCGGTCTGGAACGACTACTTCATCGGTCCGGCAACCACCAGCGTGACGGTCGCGGATACCACCACCCTGGCCAAGACCCGCCTGTCAGATACGTATGGGCCTGCGGACGACGTGGTGCGTATCGGCGATATTGTCGATTATGAACTGCGTCTGGGGCTGCAGGAAGGCACCCTGAACAATGTCGTTTTAACCGACACGCTGCCTCAGGGAGTTGTCTTTGAAGGGATTGTCCATATCAACGGCGATACCGCACCGGCCTATATGGCGGCGGCGCCCTTTGTTCATGCAAACATTCCCAGCACTGCCGTCGTGGTTGCCGGTGATCCCGTCACCGGTCCGACCACCGTCACCATTGACATCGGCGACCTGGTCAACCAGGCCGACGGCAATCCGGCCAACAACGAATTTGTGATCGTTTATCGCGCCAGGGTACTCAACGAGGTCCATCCCCAGGTCAATAACCTGCCGCTGACCAACACCGCGGTCATGACGTACGACACCGCCACAGGCCCGGCCGCACCGCTGACGGACGGCGAGACCATCACGGTGCGGCAACCCGATCTGACGGTGGCCAAATCGGCCGTGGCCGGCGGCGGCGACACTGTTTTAGCCGCCGATGAGCTCGTCACTTACACCGTCGATATCGTAAACAACGGCACCGCCCCGGCGTATGACACGCTGCTTCAAGACATCATCCCGGCGGGCATGCGCAACGGCGCGGCCACCATCACCATGGTGAGCGTGCAATTGCTCTCCGGCACCGTACTGCCGAATCTGGCGCCGACCTATAACCCTGCCACCGGTCTTGCCGTGTGGGACTTCGACACCGGGGTCGCCGATCAGTTCAGCATCCCTGCCGGCGACACCTTGCGCATTGTCTATCAGGTGCAGGCCGAAACATTCATCGGCGCCGGCCTGACGCTGACCAACCAGGCCCAGGTGAGGTTTTACTACTCCTTCGATGATGAGGCCGTGCCTGCCCAGGGCGGCGTGGTCGGGGTGCGCGAAATCTACGGACCCAGCAATGTGGCTTCGACCACCTTTACCACGGACGCGCCCAGCGCCCTTACCAAGCAGAATCCTGCGGTCCTGACAGTGGCCGTCGGCCAGCCGTTCACTTACCGCATTACGGTGCCCGCCACGCCCCTGGCCACGGCTCTGAATGATGTGCGCATCGTCGATGCACTGGGCATATCGGTCGGCCCCCCGGCGCAGAATGTGGACATGCGCTTCGTCAGTGCTGCGAAAATTATCGGCTCGCAGCCCTGGACCCCGGTCAATACCGGCAGCGCAACCAACATCGTGATCGAGGACACTACTGTCGGCATCGATATTCCTGCCGGTGAACAGATCGAGGTCGATATCACCGTCATCCTGGACGACACGCCGACGAACACCAGCGGGAGGCAGTTCAACAATACGGCGTCCTACACGTATAATCAGATCAACGACGATCCCGGCACGCAGGTCGCCGCGGGATCGGACACCACCGCCAACATGACCATCGTCGGACCGGACACACTGGTCATGGTCAAGACCGGTCCGGCGACCATGCAGGTGGGTACACCGGCAACGTTTACCCTGGACCTTCACAACCAGGGCACGGGCACGGCCTGGAATCCAACCATAACCGACCGGCTGCCCGATGAGGCCAACGGCGGCACCTGCGGCGCGGGTCCCAGCAGTGTGGCGGCCTCGATTCCGCCTGCTGCACCAATGGTGGAAGGCACCGACTATCAAGTCAACTTTGACGCCGGCACCTGCCAGTGGACCATCCAACTGCTGTCACCCTCAGGCGGCATCGGACCGGATCAGCACCTGATTGTTACGTATGATGTCGAATTGGATGCGGACACCGCCAATGGAATCACGCTGACCAATGTAGCCGGCGCCACCCATTGGTACAGCGCCGATCCAGGGGCGGCCAATGCCATGCCGCGTGAATACCCGCGCACGCTGACCGATGGGACGCCGGGGACTTCCGATCATGAAGACTCCCATACGGTCAATACCGAGGCGCCGGTCCTGGAGTTTACGAAGCGAGTCGTCAACGTTACGACCGGCCAGGATCCGGGCAGCAACGCCAGTCCCGGAGACATTTTGCGCTATACCATCGAGATCCGGAACAACGGCCCGGTGGGGCTGTCGGGTGTCTCCATCGTAGACGAAGTGGACCGCCTCAACGCGCCCCCGGTCTTCGCCCCCGGTACTCTCAACCTGACCACCTTCCCGGCACTGGCGGACACCTCGGGCACCAACGCCCTGGGAGGAGCCAACGGCACCGGATTGGCGAGCATCGGCAACCTCAGCCTCGGTGCGCAAGGAGCCCCCGACGATACTATCGTCGTCGAATTCGAGATCACGCTGGCATCGGTCATCGCCAGCGGCACCCTGGTGCTCAATCAGGCCGAGATGGTCTACGGTGGTGGGACGGTCTCCCTGTTCAGCGACGACCCCAACCTGCCGGGCGCCACAGACCCCACCGAAACCCTGATTGCATCGTCCCCCCGGTTTGAGGTGCTGAAGACCTCAACCGACATGACCGATGATCCGAACGTGCTGCTGGCCGGTGAAATCCTGCGCTACACCCTGACCATCCGAAATATCGGCGATGAAGATGCGGTAAACGTCCGGCTGCAGGACTCGACGCCGGCCAACACCACCTACGTTGCCAACAGCACGACCCTCAACGGCAACGCAATTGCCGACCCGAGTCCCGGTGTCAATCCGCTGATCGCCGGAATCTTGATCAACGCACCGGAAAACCTGACGCCTGGCTTTATGCGGGCTGATGCCACGCCGGTCGCCACCAATATGGCCACGGTAACCTTTGACGTGGTGGTCGATCCCAGCGCCATGAACGGCCTGATCATTGAAAACCAGGGTTTCTTGAGCGGCAGAGGCACAGGCAGCGGTCCGCAGCCCGATCAGCCGTCCGATGACCCGGATACAGCGGTGCCGGATGACCCGACCCGCGACGTAGTGGGTGCCCTGCCGCTGCTCTATGCGCATAAAACCGTCCAGATCTATCAGGATCTGTTCGGCACCGCCGGCATTGTCGATCCGGGCGATGTCCTGCGATACACCATCGATATCAGCAATACCGGTGCCATTCCGGCAACGGGCGCCGTATTGACCGATGCCGTTCCGCCCAACACCACCTATGTGGCAAACTCGCTGCGGCTCAACGGCGCCGCCCTGGCGCCCGACAGCGGCATACTGCCGCTGATTGCCGGACTGTCCGTCCAATCCAGCGACAACCCGGGCCCCGGCATCGTGTCGCCCGGCCAGAGCGCCGCCATCACCTTCGAAGTGACCGTCAATGCCGGCACACCGCCGGGAACGGTTATCAGCAACCAGGGCACGCTCACCTCCACCGAATTGCCGCCGGAATTGACCGATGCCGACGGGCTGCCGTCCAACGGACGTCAACCCACCATCATCGTAGTGGGCGACGTCCAGCTGCTGACCATCACCGCATCAGTCTCAGTTGTCGGTGGCGGACCGGCGCTGGCCGGCAGTGAGCTGGAGTATGTGATCCGGACGACCAATTACGGCAGCCAGGCAGCCACTCAGATGGTGATTACCGACGATCTGGGGCCGCCGCTGGACAGTCAGGTGACTTATCTGCCCGGATTGGGAACGCTGGACAGCTCCCCTGCCGGCGTCAACTATACCGGTACGGTGTTCACCGCCGACTATGGGTCGGTCTATGGCGACCTGCCGCCGGGTGCCACTGCGGTGGTGCGATTTCGTGTACGGATCAATCCCTCCCTGGCCATTGGAACCACCATCACCAATACCGGCGTTGTCGCCTGGGATATGCCGACGCAATCAGCCTCTGCCAGCGTATCGATCGATGTGGGCGGAACACCCGGAAGCGCGGCTCTCAACGGCAACGCCTGGCATGACGCCGATCTGGACACCATCCTGGACAACGGTGAACAACGTCTCGAAGGCTGGACCGTCGAACTGTACCGCAACACCGAATTGGTCGCCACCCAGACCACCGATGCCGGCGGCATATACGGCTTCAGCGCTCTGGTGCCCAACCAGGGCACCCCCGACCGTTATGAACTGCGTTTTCAGGCGAGGGGTGCGGGCCCCAATGCCGCCGCGTTAGGCTGGGCCGACTCGCCCTTTACCAATGGCCCGCACCGTATCAGCGATATTGTTGCAGGCTCCGGCGCCAACCTTCAGGATTTGAATCTGCCCATTACACCCAACGGCGCCGTTTACAACTCCGTCGTGCGCGAAGCCATCGGCGGCGCCCGGCTGACGCTGTTTCATGCGGCAACCGGCACGGAGCTGCCCATCCAGTGTTTCGACGATCCGAACCAGCAGAATCAGGTAACGGCGCTGGACGGTTTCTACAAATTCGATGTCAACTTCGCCGACAGTGCCTGTCCGGCAGGCGACGGCTATCTGATCGAGGTAACCCCTCCGGCCGCCGGTTATCTGCCCGGGCCATCCAGGATCATTCCGCCGTCCAGCGATGGGTCATCGGCAGCCTTCTCCGTTCCGGGCTGCCCGGGCACCGCGGCCGATGCGGTACCGGCCACCGCCGACTGCTGCGAGGTAACGGCCTCGCCGATCATTCCACCGGTATCGGTGCCGCCGCGGACGGCCGGAACGACCTATTACCTGCACCTGCTGCTCAGCAACGGTACCGTGCCGGGTCAGAGCCAGATCTTCAACAATCCCATTCCCGTCGATCCGGAGATGGATGAGGCCGTGGCCATTACCAAAACCTCATCCCAGATCAATGTCACCCGCGCGTCGCTGGTGCCCTATACCATCACCGTAACCAATGTATTCGGCGTTCCGCTGTACGACATCAGCGTCGTGGACCTCTTCCCGGCCGGATTCAAGTACGTTGCCGGATCGGCCCGCATGAACGGCACGCCGGCGGAGCCGCAGGTCAACGGACGGGAGCTGGTGTGGGACGGGCTGACGCTTCAGGTGGCCGAGAGAATCACCATCCAAATGCTGCTGGTGGTCGGTTCCGGTGTCTCCGAGGGCGAATACGTCAATCGGGCCTGGGTGTCCAATTCGGCCATCGATACCCGCATCTCCGGTGAGGCGACCGCCACCGTGCGCGTCATACCCGACCCCGATTTTGACTGCACAGATGTGATCGGCAAGGTGTTTGACGACCGAAACCTCAATGGCCGTCAGGACGATGATGAAAACGGTTTGGCAGGAGTTCGGGTCGTAACGGTACAGGGTCTGATCGCTACGACGGATCAGCATGGTCGATTCCACATCACTTGTGCGGCTGTTCCCGACGAAGACCGCGGCAGCAATTTCATCCTCAAACTGGACGAGCGCAGCCTGCCGTCGGGTTATCGCATGACAACCGAGAATCCGCGCGTTCAGCGGGCCACACGCGGAAAAATGCTCCGATTCCGTTTCGGTGTCGCCATCCACAGCGTGGTGCGCATCGATATTGCCGACGGCGTATTTGAACCCGACACCAGCAAGTTACGGCTGCAATGGGAGCCAAAAATCAACCAGCTGCTGGAAGCGTTGCAGAAACGGCCGAGCGTCCTGCGCCTGACATACCTGGCCGATATCGAGCGCAAGGGTCTGGTTAACAATCGATTACACGCGCTTAAAAAATTGATCGCCAAACAATGGAAAAAGGCCGACGGTGGCTATCCGCTGGCCATTGAAACGGAAGTGTTCTGGCGCCGCGGTGCGCCCTTTGACATGCGTTGATTGGATCATGATGGAAGCGACACTCAAAACCCTCAAGACCTGGCCAAGGATCGGGCGGATGCTCAGCCTGACCCTGATTTGTTGGCTCGCCGCCGCATCGGTCGGGGTTGAGGCGTCTGAATCGGTTCAAACCGGCGTGCGGGAGTCCAGCTCCAGCGGTGCGGCCGTCGAATCCCATCTGCCGTCCGATGCGTCGCTTCTCCCCTGGATTCATGATCCGGATATCTTCAAGGAAGAAGAGGGCGATCAAACAGAGCTTCGCGAGGTTGTCGAGCAGGATGTCAAAACCGTCAAGCTCGAAAATGTTGTCCCGCCCATCCACTTCGGATTAGGTGCGACGGAGATACCCGAAGACGTTATCCAGACGCTTCGCACCGTGCTGGACGGCCTGCGCGATCGCAACAATGTACGTCTCCATTTTGTCGGACACGCCGACTCGCTTCCGCTCACCGACGATCTGGTTCAGCGCTATGGCGACAATGTGGGTCTGTCCCGCGAGCGAGCGGGAACCACGGCCGAATACTGCCAACGCGCACTCAACCTTCCTGCCGAAGCCATCTCCTACGAAGGACTCGGCGACAGCCAGCCGGTGGCTGAAAACACGACCGCATACGGTCGTCAACTCAATCGACGGGTCGAAGTGCAGGTCTGGTACGACGAAATCAACGAACGTCGGGTCGCCAAAGAAGTGTTTGTCCCGCGTGAGGTGCATCGCGTTAAAATCTGTCGAACCGAGACCGTCTGTAAATTGCGATACAAAGAGGGGCACAAACATCGTGCAAGGGTCAGGAATCTGATCGCGCCGTTGTACTACGATGAAGGCCTGACAGAGGTATCCGGCGACTTTTTGCGACAGCTGAGACAGGCCATGGCCAATCTCGACGGCAAGCAGAATCTCGTCGTCAGGTTCATCGCCTATACGGACAATCTGCCTCTGGCCGAGCGGGACAAGCGCATCTACGGCGACCATCTCGGTCTTTCCAAAGCGGTGGCGCGCCGCATTTCCCTTGCCGTTCAGGAAGCCCTGGGGCTGCCGAACGCCGCCGTTGAAAGCCGGGGCAGGGGAAGCGTGCGGCCCCTAGCCGACAACGACACCCAGCAGGGAAGGGCCTTGAACCGGCGCATCGAAGTCGAGTTCTGGCATGACGATCCGCTGCAGGAACTGCCCGATGAACCCCAATTGTGCCCTGACGCTGCGGGAGCCGAGACGGTATCACGGGTTTACGATGCATCCTCCGGCGGCATCGCTCCGATTCTTTTCGAGAGCGGAAAACCGATCATCCCGGAGGGATACACCGAACACCTGCGCCGGATCATGGATGAAATCAGTCACAAGGCCAATGTGCGCTTGAGGTTTGTGGGCTATACCAGCAACCAGCGACTCGATCGCCGTACGGCCGCGGTTTATCGTGACGACGTCGGCTTGTCCATGGCTCGGGCGCGTCGCGCCATGATGGCGGTCAAAGAGCGTATGGGGTTGCTGGACGAGCAGGTGGAGTTTGACGGCCGCGGTTACGTGCAGAGCGACGATGTGATCAATGCCGGGTTTATCCAATCCGACACCTCCCGGGTCCAGGTGCAGGTCGTCTACGATGAACTGGTTGTGATGGATGACTACGAAGGGGTCGAAGTCACGTCGCTGACCCGCGAAGTAACGCCGTCCGATCCGTTTGCGTTGAACCTGATGCGCATCACCGTCGATGGCATCCCGATTGATGATCCGGGAAAATGCAGCGAGGACGTGCAACGGTGTACGGATGTAGCCCTCGAAAAGGCCAATATTGAGTTCAAACACGACAACCTTGAGCTGATGCCGCGGCTCAATGTGACCGCCTGGCCGCGGAGCATCCGCTTTCAGGATCTGGCGGATACACCGTTTGCCGAAAACCTGGTTCGGTTCCGTATCTATACCAATTATCGCAGCTTCATCGATCGTGCGGAGGTCCGCATCTTCGACGAAAAGCAAAGCGTTCGCGATACCCCTCTGGCGGTCGTGACCATCAATGCGGACGGCGCGGGCCAGTGGCAGCCGGAATTCGATGCCTTTTCGGCCCCGGGCCGAACCTTGCAGTATCTCTTGCGCGTCTATGACAAGGAGGGGCGGTTCGATCAGACCCATCCCCAACCGCTGTGGGTGGTGGATCGGATCGATCCGTCGGTCGTTGAGGCGGATACAGCGGCGGAACTGCTTGTCGGCTATGGAGAGAGCCGACTCGCAAGCCGTTCGATTCCGCTTCGCGGGGGCACGGTGCGGGCTCAGGGCACCGCCATTCCGGAAGGGCATCAGGTCTATCTGGCCGGATATGCGGTTCCTGTGGACAACCAGGGCCGGTTTGTGGCCGAAGAGATTCTGCCCGACGGTATGCATACCGTGGAAGTGGCCGTGCTTGATGCATACGGCAACGGCGAGCTGTTCCTGCGGGACCTGGCACTGAAAAAAAGTGACTGGTTTACGGTAGGCATTGGCGATGTGACCCTGGCCGGCAACAAGACCAACGGCCCGGCCTCGCTGCTGTCACCGGACAAGCCGCAATACAGCGACAGCACCAACCTGAACGGCCGCCTGGCATTTTACACGAACGGCGAGTTCAGCAACGGCTGGTCGTTGACCGCCAGCGCCGATACACGGGAAGGTCCGCTGGACGAAATTTTCTCCAATTTCCTGGATAAATCTCCCGATGCGCTGTTTCGGCGCATGGACCCGGATTACCATTACCCCACCTTCGGAGATGACGGCACGGTCGAGGAGGATGCACCGACATCCGGCAAGTTCTTCGTCAAAGCCAGGAAAGATGAGACTTACGGGCTCTGGGGCAATTTTAAAATCGCCTACACCGATAACTATCTGACCCACGTCGACCGGGGATTGTACGGGGCCAATCTTCATTTGCAGCCGCTGACGACCACCAGCTTCGGCCAGCCGCGCCTGCTGCTGGACGGGTTTGCGGCCGATCCGGGTACGGTGGCCGGACGGGACGAATTTCGCGGCACTGGCGGATCGCTCTACTTTCTGCGACGCCAGGATATACTCGAAGGTTCCGAACGCCTTCGCATCGAAGTGCGGGACAAGGATTCCGGTATCGTATTGGAAGTCAAAAACCTGACCCCCCTGCTCGATTACGATATCGACTACCTGCAGGGCCGTATCCTGCTGGCTGAGCCCCTTTCGCCGACGGCGGACGACGGCATGCTGATTGACAGCGATCTGGGCAGCGGCCATCCGGTCTTCCTGGTGGTGCGCTATGAATACACGCCGGGGTTCGAGGAGCCGGATACCATGGCTTATGGCGGCCGGCTGCACTACTGGCTCAACGATCATGTAAAAGTGGGCGTGACCGCCGGACGGGACGAAGAAGCGGATATTGAGAACAGCGTCTCAGGTGCGGAGCTCACCTTGCGCAAATCGGCCGTATCGTGGCTGCGGCTGGAAACAGGACGGACCACCGGACCGGGTCTGCAGTCCACCACATCCAACGACGGCGGTTACAATTTCGACGGCAGCGATACCTTCAGTGACAGCGAAGCGGATGCTTCCGCCTTTCGTGTCGATGCCAGTATCGGGCTGACGGATATTATCGAAAACAACCGCGGCCAGATCACCTTCTATCATCAGAACATTGAGGCCGGCTATTCGGCTCCCGGGCTTAGCACCGACAGGGATCTGACCCAGTATGGCGGTTCGGCCGATTTGCCGCTGACCCATCGCCTGGGCGCGCGGCTGAAGATCGACCGGTCGGAGCAGAGCGAGGGACTCGAAACCGAGGCCGGCGAAGTGAACATCGATTATCGGATCGGTACCCACTGGACCGTGAGTTCGGGCGCTCGCCGCGACAGCCGCACGGATCATTCAGCAGTAGTGCCGGAAACCCAGGAAGAGGGCGATCGCACCGATGCGACGGCCCGACTGCATTATGATTCGCTCAAACACTGGACGGCGTATGGTTTCGTGCAGGAAACGCTGGAAACCAGCGGAAACCGCGAAGACAACGGCCGGATCGGTATTGGCGGGAGTTTGCGCATGACCGATCGCTTTAAACTTCTCGGCGAAGTTTCCGGCGGAGACCTTGGAACGGGGGGCAGTCTCGGAACCGAGTATCTCTATTCCGACCGGACGACGCTTTACATGAACTATGCGCTGGAGAACGAGCGGAGCGATGACGGACGGCGCGCTCGCAAAGGCAACATGACATCCGGTTTCCGCACCCGCTACTCCGATAGTGCGACCGTCTATCTGGAAGAGCAATATGCCCATGGTGACGTTCCCACCGGTCTGACCCATTCGACAGGTGTGGAACTGGCCCCCACCGATCGTCTCAATTTCGGAGCCAATCTCGATTTCGGAACCCTCAAAGATCCCGAAACCGCTGCCGAGATCGAGCGTCGGGCTGTGGGCGTCAATGCCGGCTATGGGTTCGATTCGCTGAAGATATCAAGTGCCGTGGAATACCGGGAGGACAACACGGAGCAACCGGACACCAGTTTTACAAAGCGCACGACCTGGCTTTTCAAGAACAATCTGAAATATCAACTCTCGGACAACTGGAGAGTTCTCGGGAAATTGAACTACGCTGTCAGCGAGAGCTCTCTGGGAGACAACTATGACGGAGACTACACGGAAGCGGTTCTGGGCTATGCCTACCGCCCGGTGAAGCATGACCGTTTGAATGCCCTGTTGAAGTATACGTACTTTTACAACGTGCCATCGGCCCAACAGGAGTCCGGGACCGATATGGCCACCATTCAGCGCAGTCATATCGGTTCGTTGGATGTCATGTATGACCTGACCTCACGCTGGACCGTGGGCGGCAAGTACGCCTACCGACACGGTCAGGTGGCCCAGGACCGCGAGAATCCGGAGTTTTTCGACAGCCGCGCCCACCTGTATGTTCTGCGAGCCGACTGGCACTTTATCCATCGCTGGGATGCGTTGATCGAGGCACGGCGACTGGAATTGCCCGATGCCCAGGATAGTCGAAGCGGTGCGCTGCTGGGCTTGTATCGTCACTTTGGCAATCATGTCAAACTGGGGGTGGGATATAACTTCAGTGACTTTTCCGACGATCTGACCCAACTGGATTACCGGCACCAGGGGGTGTTCCTCAATTTGATCGGAAAGTATTAGGACTTTCGAACGAAACAGATATTAGGGGGTAACATGCATCATTGGCTGAAAATCGTAACGTTCGCATTGACAATGCTCGTTTTCAGCACCGCTGCGTATGGGCAGGAGATATCGAGAGAGCAGATCAAAGGCCTGGACGAACAGGTTCAGGAGATCAAGGCCGACGTTCTGGCCATCGCGGCCGAGCTGAATCAACTGGAGGAGAGATTGCTCTATCCTTCCAACACCCAGATCGCCGTATTTGTGTCGCTGGCCGGCGGGGAGTCCTTTCGCCTCGATTCGGTTCAAATCCAAATGGCAGGCAAACCGGTGGCGCACCATATCTATACGTACAAAGAGCTGGAAGCCCTGCAAAAGGGCGGTGTGCAGCGAATCTATACCGGCAATATCAGATCCGGCGAACACGATCTGATGGTGTCGGTGGCCGGCAAGTCCGCAGGCGGCTCCGATGTCAAGCATACGGAGACGTTCAAGGTGACCAAGGCCGTCGGGCCGAAGTTTGTCGAGATCGTGCTCACCGATCGAGGCGCAACGCTTAAGGATGGTTAATTCATGGCCAGACTGATCGCTGTCATACTGTGTCTGTTGCTGACCGCATCCACTGCGGTTGCGGGAACATCAGCCCCCGCGGAGCTGAAGGATCTCTATTTCGGCGAGGCCTTGTACTATGCTTTCCAGGCAGAGTGGTTCGATGCCATCGCCAGGCTCGATACCGAGCTGACGCTGCACCGGGGACTCGACGAACCGCAACTCGACTCCCTGTACGCCCATTTCGACCATGCCGAATTTGCCGTCGGTGACTTTGAACTGGCTTACCGCATGCACCATCGGGCCGGCAGGGCCATCAAGGCGGTCATCGAGGGCAGCGTTGACGACAAGACGAGAAACGAGGCCATCTACCGCCTGGCCAGAATCTATTTTCAGAAAGATCAGCCCTTGAATGCCCTCTTTGCCATCGAACGCATCAAGGGCGACATTTCTGCCGAGATAATTGACGATGTGGCCTTTTTACGCGCCCAAATCTTCATGGTCAACGGTCGTTTCGCCGAAGCCGCTCAAATTTTTCAGAGTCTTCAGGACGTAAAAAGCCTGGAAGGCTTCAGTACCTATAACCTGGGGATTGCACTGCTCAGGGAGGGCAAGGAGATTCAAGGCCGGCAATACCTCGATCGGGTCGGGCAGATCGACGCTTCACAGGATCTTACCCTGGCCATCAGGGATAAGTCCAATCTGGTGCTCGGCTCCAAGTTGATGGAAGAGAAGCATTTCGAAGAAGCCAAACAGATATTTGACCGGGTGCGTTTGAGCGGTCCGTTTTCGAACCGTGCGCTCCTTGGATCCGGATGGGCGGATGCGTCCCGGGATCAATTTCAACGCGCGCTCGTACCGTGGAGTCTTTTGATGACGCGTGAAGCGACCGATGCCTCGGTTCAGGAAGCGATGCTGGCCGTAGCTTATGCATATGGCAAGCTGAACGTATACAGCAAGGCGGCCCTGATGTACGGTCAGGCGCTGGAGGCATTCAATGCGGAGGTCGACAAGCTCGACGCCTCCATCAAAAGCATCCGCGAAGGACATTTTCTGAAGGCCCTGGTACGCGAGGAGCTGAAACAGGATGCCAACTGGGTCGTCAAACTTCGCAATCTTCCGCAGACCCCAGAGACCTACTACCTGTTGGAGTTGATGGCCTCTCATGATTTTCAGGAATCATTGAAAAACTACCTCGATCTGGAACGGCTGCGCCGAAAACTGGAGACCTGGGTGGGCGATCTGGCGGCCTTCGAACAGATCATCAATATCAGAAAAGCCTACTATGAGCCTCTTCTTCCGGCCATCGACCGCAAATTCAGGCAGCTCGACTCGCAGATGCGACTGCGCCTGGCACAGCGTGACCGCATCGACAAACGCTTGAACGCCATGCTGGTGGCCCCGCGGCCCGACTATCTGGCCACCTCGCAGGAGCGGATCGTGACGCAGAGGATTTCATCGCTGGAGCGCAAGCTGTCCGGTATGCCGGGTTCGGACAGGTATCGGATCGAAGCGAGAATAAGACGCCTGCGAGGGGTCATGAAGTGGAACATCCTCACGCAGTATGACCAGCGGCTAACCGAAGCGCACAAACATCTGCGAGACCTCAATCAGGAGGTCGACCGTCTCAAAGAGCAGTATGCCTCTTTCGTTCGCACCCGTCAGGCGGCGACTCAGAGCTATGAAGGCTATGGCGATACGATCCGCAGACTTCGGTATCTCATCCGTGAGGGCGGTGAAAAGGTCAAACAGTTGATGGCGCGACAGGGAAATCAGTTGGAAGTGATGGCCGTCGGCGAACTGACGAAACGCCGCGAACGGCTGTCCGAATACCAGATCAAGGCGCGATTTGCCATGGCGGACAGCTACGACCGCGCCACCCGAACGCAGACCCAGGAAAGGCTGGGACAATGACCAGTTGCATAAAAAAGATGGCTGAAGGATTCATCCTGTTATTGCTGCTGATGATCAGCGCGTGCCAATCGGTGGGTGACAAGGATACCATTGCAGGACTGAGGGATCGACAGATCGATATCACGGAAGTTGAAATCAAAGGCGGGCTCGACAAAGCCATGAAAAGCTATCAGCGTTTTCTGGAGGAAACGCCCGATGCCGCGCTGGCCCCGGAAGCGATACGCCGACTGGCCGATCTCAAGATCGAAAAGGAGTACGGCACATTTACGCTTGGTGAGGAGCCGAAGGAGACGGCCTCGAAGGACATTACCGCTCCAAAGATGTCCGAACCGCCTCAAATGTCGGCCGCTGCCGGCTCTGAACCCGGGATCGGTCTGCAACAGCCTGAGTCGGAGTCGGACTTTGAGACGCGTGCAACCCGGAGCGGACCGCTGCCGCCCTCGGCCGCAGGATCGGATCAAGCGCCTGCCGGCGCGGACGATCTCGAACGTGCCGGACCCCTTGAAGCCCTTGCATTATACAAGCGCCTGCTCAACGATTACCCGCTTTACGATCGAAACGACCAGGTGCTCTATCAGATGTCCCGCGCCTATGAAGAACTGGGAAGGATCGACGAAGCCATGACGGTCATGCAGCGCCTGGTGCGGGAATTCCCCGGTTCGCGGTATATCGATGAGGTCCAGTTCAGACGGGCCGAGTACTTTTTTTCGCATCGCAAATACCTTGATGCCGAAGATGCCTATAAAAGCATCGTCGCCATCGGCAGGGGATCGACTTATTATGAACTCGCCCTCTATAAATTGGGTTGGACATTTTACAAGCAGGAGCTGTACGAGGAGGCCCAGCACCGCTTTATCGCGCTGCTGGACTATAAACTGTCCGTCGGATACGACTTCGAGCAGGCCGAGGACGAGACAGAGCGAAAGCGCACCGACGATACGTTCCGGGTCATCAGTCTGGGATTTTCAAACCTGGGAGGCGCCGATTCGGTCGTGGAGTACTTTTCCCGATACGGCAAGCGTACTTACGAGGACAAGGTATACGGCAATCTGGCCGAATTTTACTTTGACAAGCGGCGCTATGCCGATGCCAGTGCCTCCTACAGGGCATTTTTGAGCCGCAATCCGTTTCACAAAATGGCTCCCAATTTCCACATGCGGATCATCGACATTCACGCTGCCGGCGGATTTCCCAGTCTGGTTCTCGATTCGAAAAAAGAGTTTGCCACCACCTATGGGTTGAAGGCCGACTACTGGCACTATTTCGACCCCAAAGAGCGGCAGGACGTCCTTGAGAACTTGAAAACCAACCTGAAGGATCTGGCCAACCACTACCACGCCAGCTACCAGAAACCGCGCAAGAAAGCGGATAAACCGGCTTATTTTAAAGAGGCGCTTCACTGGTACCGTGAATACCTGGCATCGTTTCCATCCGAGAGCGAGTCGTCGACCATCAACTTCCAGTTGGCGGATCTGCTGCTGCAAAATCGAGATTTTGGTCCGGCAGCCGTAGAGTATGAAAAGACGGCCTATAGCTACCCGTCGCACGAAAAAGCCTCCGAGGCCGGTTATGCGGCCGTATACGCCTATCGCCAGCATCTCGAAACGGCTGCGTCCGACAAAAAGACACCGGTCAAGCGCGAGGTGGTCCGCTGTTCAATGAAGTTTGTCGACACTTTTCCCAAGCATGAGAAAGCGGCGATCGTTCTGGGAGCCGCTGCGGAAGATCTTTACGCCATGAAGGCCTTTGAACAGGCATTGGCCGCCGGCAACAGAGTGTTGACCCAATACCCGAAGGCCGAACAGAAGATCACCCGAACGGCCTGGCTGATCGTCGCTCACTGCTCCTACGAGATTCAACAATTCAGCGAGGCCGAGAGCGCCTACCTGAAGGTATTGGCCCTGCTCCCAAACAACGACAAGGCCCGAAAGGGTTTGATCGACAACCTGGCGGCATCCATTTACAAGCAGGGTGAGCTTGCCAATGCCGCGCAGAATTATCGCGCCGCCGCCGACCACTTTTTGCGGGTGGGGCGCCTGGCGCCGACCTCCAGCATCCGTGTGAATGCCGAATACGACGGAGCCGTGGCCCTGATGCAGCTCAAGGAGTGGAAATCGGCTGCAGCCGTGTTGCAAGGATTCCGCACGCTCTTTCCTCAGCACCCGCTGCAGCCGGAGGTGACAAAGAAAATTGCCTATGTCTACAAGGAAGATGGTCAGCTTTCGCTGGCGGCCAGGGAGTATGAGCGTATCGAAACCGAATCCGAAGACGATGCCGTCAGACGGGAGGCCCTGCTTGTGGCGGCAGAGTTGTACGATAAAGACGGAAAGCGCGGCAATGCCCTCAAGGTCTACCGGCGTTATGTGGACTATTTCCCCAGGCCGGTGGACCTGCACCTGGAGACCCGCAACAAAATCGCCATCATTTTAAAGTTCCAGAGCAACCAAGCGGCATATGTCCAGGAACTGCAACAGATTGTGGCTATCGATGCAGCAGCCGGCAGCGCCCGAACGGATCGAACGCGTTATCTGGCCGGAAACGCCGCGCTGGTGCTCGCCGAGGCGACCTACAAAAGATTCACGTCTGTGGCGCTGGTCAAACCCTTCAAGCGTAACTTGAAGAAAAAGCAAGCGTTGATGAAATCCGTCATCAAGGAGTTCAGCCGGCTCGTGGATTATGAACTGGGCGACATCACGGCTGCAGCGACGTATTACCTGGCCGAAACTTACGCCCACTTCAGCCGCGCCCTGATGACCTCGGAACGGCCGAAGGGCTTGAACGACCTGGAGCTGGAAGAGTATGAACTGGCCATCGAAGAACAGGCCTATCCCTTTGAAGAAAAGGCCATCGAAGTTCACGAAAGCAACCTCAAACTGATCGCCCAGGGTGTGTACAACGACTGGGTGGTCAAGAGCCTCGAAAAATTGGCGGTATTCATGCCTGCACGATACGCCAGGTCCGAAACGTCCAGTCCGATCGTCAGTTCACTCGACGCTTATCTTTTTGAAATTGAACAGCCGCCCCCATCCACTGATGACGCAACTGCCGGGCACGCGCCGACGGCGGAAACGGCAAAAGCAACCCAAAAAGGAGATATGTAGCATGCGAGCAAATCCTTTACGGCATGTCAGCGCACAAACCGGTATCGGTTGGCTGAGCATAATGGCGGTGACATTAATGCTGTTCGGGTGCGTCACAACCGCTCCGGTGAAACCGTCGCCGGAGGCGCCCAAATCCGCCGAAACCAAAACAGCGGGCGTGAGGCGGCTTGACGATGGCCGGCAGGGCTTTGTCATTACGGAAGTAGGACAGTTGAACGATGCCATTCGCAGAGATTTCGATCGAGCGGTAAACTTGCTCAAAGAGGGCGATAATGAGGATGCCATCACGCTGCTGAAGCAGGTCATCGAACAGTCGCCGGGCGTTTCGGCTCCCCATATCAACCTGGGGATCGCTTATCAGCGCACCGGCAACCGTGAACTGGCCGAGGCTCAGTATAAAACCGCATTGTCCCTGGTCCCAGGACATCCGGTCATATGCAACCAATACGGATTGCTGTGTCGCAAAAGCGGACGCTTTGACCAGGCCCGATCCCTGTATGAGCAGGCACTGGCGACGTTTCCCGAATACTACCCGGTGCATCGAAATCTCGGCATTCTGTGCGATCTTTATCTGAATGATCTGCCTTGCGCTCTTGAGCACTATGAAGTCTACAGCCGCTCTATGCCCGATGACAAACAGGTCAAGCTCTGGATTGCCGATCTGCGGGCACGAATGGGGAAAAAGTGATGATAGGCTTTAAGATAATTAACGAAGGAGAAAAAGGATGTTTCGTAAGATAATGCTCGGTCTGTGTTTGGTCTTGCTTGCCGCGGGCAGTGCCGTGGCGAAGGACGGGGACAAAAAAAAGACGGATACGGATGCCAAGGAGTTGTCCGGTATGTCCATTGTGGGCAACGACGAGGCACCCAAGTCCCTCTATATCGTTCCCTGGAAAAGCTCCGAACTAGGCGTGGAGACCACCTTGAGCACCAAGTTGAATGAGGGTGACAGGCCGGTGGACAGGGACGTATTCAGGCGGCAGCTTGAATTCTATAAGGTTAGAACCACGAAAGAATAACAACTATTTTTATCAGGAGGAAAACAATGGGTTTCTATACGATGGTGGCCTTTTTCCAAAAGGGCGGGATGTTCATGTATCCGATTCTGTTTGTCTTCGGCGTCGGCATGGCCATTGCCGTTGAACGCTGGATACAGCTGAATCGCGTGCGCATCGCCAACAACAAGATGTGGAACAAGCTGCATCCGGTTCTGGTCAAGGGGGAGTTCGACAAGGCCCGGCAGATGGTCAACAAAGATAAATCCAGCGTCGCACAGATGCTGGGAATGGGCCTTGCCCGCCAGGGAGCGGTTCGGCGACGCGAGGACATTGAAATCGCCATGGAAGAGAGCATGATGGAGATCATTCCCCAGTTGGAAAAACGCACGCCTTACGTGGCGCTGCTCTCCAATATCGCCACTTTGCTGGGACTGCTGGGTACCATCATGGGGCTGATCGAGGCCTTTACAGCAGTGGCCAACGCCAATCCGGCCGAAAAGGCCGACCTGTTGTCGGCCAGTATCTCGGTGGCCATGAACACAACGGCTTTCGGTCTGATGTCGGCCATTCCACTGCTGCTGTTTCATGCCAAGCTGACGTCGACGACAGGACAGATCATCGACAGCCTGGAGATGGCATCGGTTAAGGCGCTGAATAACATCTCGAACTTTGCCAAACGTCAATTTGAGGCGAGTCAATCATGACCAGACGACACAGTTTCAGAAAACGGCTGGTGGAAACACCGGAGTTGAATATCACCACATTTTTAAATCTGATGGTGGTGCTCATCCCGTTTTTGCTTATCAGTGCGGTCTTTTCACGGGTAACCATCATGGAGTTGAGCGTGCCGACCAGCGCGGGAGGGGCGGCGACCAACACACCCAATTTTGCCATTGAAGTGATCGTGCGCAAGGCGGGGTTCGAGATCGGCAACGGACATTCCGTGGAAGCCGCGATTCCGAAAAAGGAGGATAAATACGACATGGACATGCTGTCCAAGATGCTCCTTCGCCTGAAGGCCCAGTATCCGGAGAAGGAAGACGCGACCGTCCTGCTTGAGCCCGATATTGAATACGATTTTCTAATCCGGATCATGGACGCGGTGCGCGGTACCGAACTGCAGGAGGAAGGGGAAACTGAAGCTCGAAAAGTCATTCTCTTTCCCGATATATCGATAGGAGATGCGCCATGAAAAACAGCAGACGCATGAGGCGGATGAGCCGCAACAAAAAGAAGCTGACGAGCCTGAACCTGACATCCCTGATGGATGTGTTCACGATTCTGGTCTTTTTCCTGCTGTTTCATTCAGGTGGAAACGAAGTGCTGGAAGCGCCCAAACAGATCAAGCTGCCCAATTCGGTGGTCGAGGCCAAGCCCCGCGAAACAGTCGTGATCCTGGTCAGTCCCGAAGAGGTTCTGGTCCAAGGTCAGGTCGTCATTCGCACCGTCGATCTGCTCGATACCAAAGTGGACACCGTGGCCGAGATTACGCAGCGGCTCGAACAGCTTGAGAAAAACATCATCGGAATAAGCACCAAGGCGGCCGTCGAAAGCAAGGAAGTCACGATCCTGGCGGATAAGACGATTCCGTTCAGAGCGCTAAAAAAAATAATGTCAACCTGCACGGGTTCCGGCTACGGCAAGATTTCACTCGCCGTCACGCAGAAAGAAGCCCAAAGCTAGTGGAGATATTGTGAACAACTCTTTTCTGGAAGAAGAATTGGCGCCTTTAAACGCGCAGATCGAGCTGACTCGCCGAAAATACGAAGCGCTCGATGAGGAGTTGCGCGCTGTTGAGGGCACATTGGAAACATTTTCCGCAGACCGGCTGCGAATCGAAGCCCTGGGGGAGGTCTGCAACGCGCTGGACAAGCTGGGTGAGCTTGAGGCGGGCGAGCTGTTTTGGGACGGCATTGCCCAGAACGGCGGCGCCGCCGATCATTTGGCGCGGGTCCGGGGACGGGTGACCCGCTTCGAGAATGAAATCAGCGGGGTCCTGGAAAAGCAGACAGAGCTGAAGATAGAGATCCAACAACAGGAAAACAACCTGGAGATCCTGTACGACGAGGTGCGCCAGGCGTATGAGCGCGATGAGCGGCGCAAGGAAGAGTTCGTTGTTGAGCGTGACATCTCAGCAGTGCCGTATCGCCCCATGGTCATGCCGTGGACCAAAGAGGCCGAGAGCGAGCGTCGCTTTCGCCGCGCCGTTTTCGTGGCCCTGCTCCTGTGCTTTACGTTGGGGGCCGTCTTCCGATGGGTGAGCGTGCCAATTCCGGACCGCAAGGTGGCCGTGGTCGAGATCCCGGAACGTCTGGCCAAACTGGTCAAGAAAGAGCCGCCCAAACCGGCTCCGCCACCCAAGACGGTAGCGAAAAAGGAAGAGGAACCCAAGCCCAAGGATGAGACGAAGCCGGCTGCCGAAAAGCCGAAGCCGCAAAAAGATGCGAAGCCCAAACCGAAACAGACGACGGTCGCATCGAAGAAGGGCGGCGGCAAAAAAGCGGCCCGCAAAAAAGCCGAACGGGTCGGCGTGCTGGCATTCAAGAGTTCGTTTGCCGACCTGATGGAAGAAACGCCCATCGCAAAACTCGGTACGGAGGCGCGCATCAAAAAAACGAGCCCGCGCGTCGCCGGTCAAGCCGTGGCGCAGCGCTCGCTGGTGGCCATTCAGGCGACGGGAGGCACCAGCGGCGGCATCGGCATGGCACGTGTCAGCCGCAATGTGGGCAGCGGCAATGGCAACGGTCTGGGAGGAGCCGGAATCGGAAGAGGCGGCAGCCGTGGCAACGGCGCCGGCTTTGCGGACGTAGACAGCTCGATTGCCGATGTTCAGGAATCGGACCGGCCGTTGAGCGACGGACCCGGTCCCGGACGGACGGACGAAGAGATCCAGATCGTATTCGACCGCTATAAAGCGACGCTATACCGTATCTACAACAGGGAACTGCGCAAGGATCCGACCCTGCGCGGTAAGATCTTGCTGCGGATCAGCATCGAAACCAACGGCGCGGTATCCATGTGCAAAGTGGAATCGACCGATTTGGCATCTCCCGAACTGGTGGCCAAGATCGTGGCACGCATCGAGCGGTTCAATTTCGGCGCCAAAGAGGGTGTGCCGGCCATCACCATACTCTATCCGATCGATTTTCTGCCCGCAGGATAGACAATAATTCCTCTCCCCTCAAGGGGAGAGGCCAGGTGAGGGGTGGTCTTTGGCGAGGGTTCACCCTCACCCAAACCCTCTCCCTCAAGGGAGAGGGGATAAACGTACGGACGCTATTGAGATTCTTATTGCAACGTAGTGGAGGAACATAATGGAAGGCTATTCGCTGGTAGCATTTTTTCAAAAAGGCGGGATGTTCATGTACCCCATATTGTTTGTTTTCCTGACCGGCATGGCCATCGCCCTCGAACGATGGTTTCAACTGGGCCGTATCCGCAGCGTCAACCGAAAAATGTGGAACGTGCTCTATCCTCTGCTGGCAAAAGGTGATCTTGAAAAGGTCCGGGAACTCGTCAATAAGGACAAATCGACCATCTCGCAAATGCTGGGGATGGGGCTGGAGCGCCACGGAGTGGTCCGGCGTCGCGAAGATATCGAAATCGCCATGGAGGAGAGCATGATGGAGATCATCCCGCGCCTGGAAAAGCGTACGCCCTACGTGGCACTGCTCTCCAACATCGCTACACTTCTGGGATTGCTGGGCACCATCATGGGGCTGATCGAGGCATTCACCGCGGTGGCCAACGCCAACCCGGCTGAAAAAGCCGATTTGCTGTCGGCCAGCATCTCGGTGGCCATGAACACAACGGCCTTTGGCCTGATGTCGGCGATTCCGCTGCTGCTCATGCATGCAAAATTGATGTCCACCACCGGCCAAGTCGTGGACAGTCTGGAGATGGCTTCGGTCAAGGCCCTGAACAGTATCAGCAACAGTAGTCGCCAGAAGTTTGAGGATACCCAATCGATCAAGGTGGCTGAGACCCGATCCGCTGCAGCGGGTTCCGCCTGATCAGTTGAGGGGTCGGGGTCCGCGGGGTATCGGGATCGAAAGGGTGGCCCGGTTTCATCAATGACGATCCCGGTAGTGACCCCGACCCCCATCTGCTTACTGCATCGGACTGTTTTTGGTCAATGCGGTCCGGCGCAATAGATATTTCGACAGTTTCAGATCGTTCAAAGGAGCGCTGGACCACCGGCTGACGCGGATCCAGTTTTCACGGCGCTCGACACCGGACCTTCTATCCAAAGACGACCGCCGGTCGAGTCTTCTGAACGTTAGTCGTTTCAATGAAAAAACCCGACGTCTGTCTTTGCCGGTGCGCCTTTCAATAAAAGCCCGCTTATGTGTCCGCATGAATTATACCCCCTCACGCAACGATTATCCGAGGATAGTGGTCGCGTCTGCTAAAAACCCTTGTTGCCCTGAAGTCATATTATAATACACTCGCCGGGTTTTTCGCAAGTTGGCAGAATCGTTCGGCAGGCAGCGCGAAGATCGGGCGAACATGCCCGGTTTATCAAGTCACCGGCATGGACGGGCTCTTTCGGACTCCTCGTTCACCGAAAGATCAAGTATTTGTTTCTCTAGCACGTCATCTTCAGGTTTTAAATAGATGGCCTCATTTTTGCTAATGTGATGAGGCCTGAATGGAAGGGCATGCCCTTATCCTGTGTTTTTCCACGAGATCATAGCGATTTTGCGGATGTTGAGTTGCTGTTCAACGGTGCAATATGCCCCGGATGACCCCAATAAACGACAATTTTATTTAACCTGTGAAAATTGGAAAAGGAGGATATGTATGTCTGTCGGTCCACAGTCTTCAGCCGCCATGCGCCGCAAGGTGCTGGTAAATTTCGGACTCTTTTTGCTGTTTTTTGTTTTTTATCTGGTCGCTGCAGTGGTTCAAACACCATCGTGCAAAGCGGTGGCCGCCATGCCTGCCTTGGGAATGCCCCTGGGCATGTTGCTATCCCTGCTCATCTTCCCCCTGTCTTGGCTGATAATGGGGGTCTGGTTCTGGAGGTCCAAATGAATTTGAAAATCCTTTTCTCGATATTGTTTTCTTTGCTTGCGCCTGCTGTCGTATTGGCGGCCGATGGGCAAGGGGATCAGGCATCGCAGCTAAACATTCCCATCGTCATCGGCTTTATTCTCTTTTTCGTGGTCACCAGCATCTTCATTACCTGGTGGACCAGTCGATCGACCAAATCGGCCAGTGACTTTTATGTCGCCGGCAAAGGAGTGCCCTGGGTTCAGGTCGGCATCGCCATGACCGGCAGCTACCTGTCGGCTGCCAGTTTTCTCGGTTGTGCCGGTGATATTGGTGTTTTCGGCATTGACTCCATTTGGCTCTCCATCGGTTTTTTCGGTGGATATATGGCCGTATTGCTGCTCATTGCGGGACCGCTTCGAAACATCGGCTCGTACACGGTGGCCGGCGCCTTGCACAGCCGGTATCCCGACGATCGCATCAAGCTGACAGTGATGCTCTGCACTGTAGTGATTTCAACATTCTATCTGGTACCCCAGATGTTGGGCGCCGGTCTGCTCTTCGAATTGCTGCTTCACTGGGATTTTGTCTGGGTAACTGTAGGGTTGGGTATCCTGATGAGTATCTATATCATTTTTGGCGGTATGAAGGCCACACTCTATAACCAGGTCATTCAGGCCACCTTTCTATGGGGCACGATGGTCGTCCTGGTTATCCTGGCCTACTTTACGGTGGGCAACGGCTCGTTCTTCGATATCCTTGCCACGGCAAAGCAGACCGTGCCGCCGCTGATTGCCGCCAAAAACCCGATGGTGGTCGAGGCCATCAGAGGGCTGCCGGCCGGTGAGGCCATCGCCACTGCACGGCAGATGCTGCCCGAGGCCCAATCGACAATGACCATCGGCGTCAAGACCGGCAGTACCATGGCCATGGTCAGCACGGTGATCGCGCTTGTGTTCGGTACCGCCGGCCTGCCTCACATTCTGATCATGTTTTTTACCGTACCCAGCGCCCGGGCGGCAAAAAAAAGTGTGGCCCTGTGTATCGTCAGCTTGGGCATATTTTATCTCGGCGCAATAGTGCTTGGCTTTCTCTTGTTTCCCGGTATCTACCCGAAGCTGGTGTCATGGATCTCACAGGGACCGGTGGGTGTCGGCATGGCCAAGAATATGGCCGTGCTCGAAATGAGCTACAAGGTGGGCGGTACCTGGCTGATGGCCATCGGTGCATCCGGGGCCGTGGCGGCCATTCTGTCGACCTCGGCGGGGCTGATGATAACTGTGGCGTCATCGGTCAGCCACGACCTGTACAAGGTCTATATCAACCCCAATGCTTCGGAAAAGCAGGAATTGGCCATCGCCAAGATCACCACGTTGCTGATGTCGGCCATCGCGGTGTCCCTGGCGGTTATGCTCAGAAAGGAGAACATCGCCTGGCTGGTTATGCTGGCCTTCGGCATTGCCGCCAGCGCCATCTTCCCGGCCATGCTTGCCTCGCTGTGGTGGAAGCGCACCACTCGCCAAGCCGTCATTGCCAGTATCCTGACCGGCCTGGGGGTTTCAGTGCTCTTTATTATCCTGCTCTTTGTGAAAGGTGCCAAATACAGCTTTTTCGGACTGCCTGTGGCCGGAGGCCCCGGTCTTTTCGGTGTGGTGGCATCGTCCATTGTTCTGTTCCTAGTGACCGTGATGACTTCCGATACCGGGAAAAATCCCGTGGAATTCATGGCCTTGGCCCACAGACCTGACACGGAGTAATTGTGAACTCGAACGTGTAGTCAGACGCCGACTCTGATTTTGAGGGTCGGCGTTTGCATCGCGGTTGCACAATGTAAACCACAGAAAAAAATGAAAACAAGCACGCGCGTCAACCTGCATTGCCATTCGGTGTTCAGCGACGGTGAACTCTCCCCTGAGGATCTTGCCGGACGGTTGGCCTCGGCGGGTGTGGCCTACGCCGCTCTGACCGACCACGACACCATCGAAGGATTGTCCCGTTTTCACACGGCACTCAAGCGGCACAATGTCGGATTCCTCTCAGGTGTAGAGATTTCCACCCGGTACCGGGACCGGGAGATCCATTTGCTGGCCTATGGTTTCGATGTGCGCCACAAGGAGCTCAAAGCCACCCTTCAGGTATTGCGGTACGGGCGTCTTTCGCAACTCCAGGGCCCCCTGCGTCGCATACCTGCTCAGCGAAACGCTCCCAAACTTGAAGTGAAACCGGCACCCGGCGTGGCGGCAGCAGGCAGGATCGACATCGCCGATGCCATCGATCTGGTGCATCGCGCCGGCGGACGGGCGTTTCTCGCCCATCCGATGAACTATGAATCGGAGCCCGTTGCGCTGACCGCATGGGTAGCGGATCTGAAGGCCATGGGAATCGATGGGATTGAAGTAACCGGTGAGAACGTCAGTGAAGCGGATCAGGAGACACTGCATGAATTGGCACGCAACCAAGGGCTTCTCATCTGTGCGGGGACAGATTTGCACGGCATGGGCGCGGCGGGCAAATCCGCCCTCGGTGTGGATATACCCACTGCAGGTTGGAAGCAGCTCGTGCGTTCCATGGGCCCCGGTGCCGGCCCGGTGGAGCCCGATCGCGAGGCCGTCGGGACTTCGGAAAAAGAGTTCGAGCAGGAGGAAACGCGACAGCGCTGGTCTTTTCTCCGGCCGAGGATCGTTCTGCCCTCTCTGCTGGCCATTGTGTTGTTCGTTGTTGCGATCTGGGGAATGATTCTGCCTACCATCGAAAAGATACTGGTCGATCGCAAGCGGGATATGATCAGGGAGCTGACCCACACAGCCTTGAGCCTGCTGGCCGCGGCCGAGCGGGAGGAGCGGGCCGGCCGGCTCAATCGCGGTGAGGCCCAGCAGAAGGCCAAGGCGTATATCGGCGCCTTGCGCTACGGCAAGGAAGGCAAGGATTACTTTTGGATCCAGGATATGCACCCGCGCATGCTCATGCATCCGTATCGGTCCGATTTAGACGGCAAGGATGTATCCGAATACACCGATCCGCGGGGTGTGCCTATATTTGTCCAATTCACCCGGATCGTCCGCCGGCAGGAAAAGGGCTTCGTGGAATATGTCTGGCAGTGGAAGGACGATCCGGGGCGGTTGGCGGCCAAGGAGTCCTATATCTGCGGTTTCAAGCCGTGGAATTGGGTAATCGGCACTGGCATGTATATCGATGACGTTCAACGCGAAATCGAGCGGATCGAGCAAAATATCGTATACACTCTAACGGCCATCGTTGTGCTGGTTTTCATCGTGCTGTTGTCCAACGTCCGGCAGAGCCTCAATGTGGAGAAAAAACGGGCGGACATGCAAGCCAGCCTGCAGCAGGCCGAGGAGCGGTACCGTTCGCTCATCGAGGCGACCACCGAGGGCACGTTACTGATCCTGAACGGCCGGTGCCGGTACGGCAACCCCACCTTGCTGCACATGACCGGCTACAGTGCCGAAAGACTCGAATTGCTGGAGCTGTCGGACCTGCTACCCCGGGATCCGGTTAATGAGGCGCTCTGGGACCACATCGAAAGCCTGACACGCGGATACGGAATCTCGAAAAGCTTCGAAGCTCTGCTGGAGCGCGCCGATGGGCAGAAAAGGGAATGCATCCTTACCCTGAATCCGATTGCCCTGGCCGAGCATCCGGGCATCATTTTGCTGGCCAAGGATATCTATCCGTCCCGGTTGGAGGCGGACTCCATCGTCAAACTCGGACAGGCCGCTCAGTCCGCGGCAGTCGGGATTTTCCAGGCCAAACCGGACCGGCGGGGGGTGATCGTGGCAATGAATGCGGCCGCGCGCAGGTTGCTCCGAAGTGTGTGCGGCACCCCGAACGATCAGTTCGCCCTGGAGGACCTTTTCGATGATGCCGGCAAGACGGGTCTTTTCATCAAATCGCTTCTCAAGACCGGTGAGCCCCGGGAGCGCATTATTCAGAAGCCGGGAAACAACGGGATCCTGAGGACGCTTTCCCTGTCCGTCGCCAGGGACGGCGATCAGCGGGGAACGCCGTCGGCAATCAATTGCGTGATTAATGACATTACCGACACCGTACGGCGTGAAAAACAACGCGAGGCGCTTATCGAGAAGCAGCGGGTCTCACTGCTGTTCCTTCAGGAGCCGGTTGGTCCGCTGGGCAGGCCGGTGGTAACCTGCAACCCGGAAACGCCGATTTACGAAGCGGCGTCTCTGATGCTTCGGCGCGACACGACTTCCATCGTTGTGCAGACCGAAGCGGGAGCGGCCGTGGGCTTTTTAACCGACCACGACTACCGCAAACAACTGGCCGGAAGCAGGGGAGTGGACCCCCGGATTCCGGTGAAATCACTTATGAGTGCGCCATTGATCACCATTTCAGGGAATGCCATGATCTACGAGGCGCTGATGCTGATGGAGGAAAAGAAGGTGCAGCATCTGGCGGTGGAAGATGGAGGCGGACACATCGGCAGCGTGGTTCGATCCAAGGATCTGCTTCAGTTTCACCGTTACGGGCCGGAAGTGTTGCCTCGAGAGATCACCAGAGCGGACACCGTCGAACAGGTCGAGAACTGTTGCCGGCGGCTTCCCACCCTGGTCAAAGCTCTGATCGAGGCCGGCGCCCGTCCACGCACCGTTGCCCACATGAATTCGGCTGTCTGCGATGCGGCCACAACCAGGTTCATCGAACTGGCTGTGGAAGAGCTTGGACCGCCGCCGGCAGCTTTCGCTTTTATCGCCATGGGCAGCCAGGGGCGTCAGGAGCAGACCCTGCTGACCGATCAGGACAATGCCATCATCTATCGAAAGGACAATGGTTCTGCAGGGGCCATGGAACAGGACTATTTTCTCTCCCTGGGCCGGCGGGTCTGTCGGTGGCTGGGCAGGTCCGGCTATGCCCTGTGCGACGGCAATGTAATGGCCGGCAATCCGGACTGGTGCCGTTCTTTGAAGGAGTGGAAGGAGAACTTTGCCGAGTGGATCTTGAAAGCCGAGCCCAGGGAACTGTTGGACTTCAGCATCTGTCTGGATTTTCGACCGGTCTACGGCGAAGCGGAACTGGCCCATGAACTGCGCATTTTTATTTACAGGGTGCTCGAGGACCGTCCCAGCTTTCTGCCTCATCTGGCCCAGAACGCGTTGCTCTTCAAGCCGCCCTTCAGGCTCCTGGGCAGAATCATCAACAGCAGCAGTCCCGGCCGGGTGGCAGGACAGCTGAACATGAAGGAAACGCTGATGCCAGTCATCGGGTTCGGCAGGCTCTACGCCCTTCGTCATAAATTACCGCTCACCCATTCCATGGAACGCATCGAGGCCCTTGTCTGGAAAAACGTCCTGCAGGCCTCTGCCTGCGATGCCGTCTCCGCGTCTTATGATTTCCTGATGCGGTTGCGTTTTCAGGCGCAGCTGGCCGGACTCCAGGCCGGTGGGTCCATGGACAACAGCATCGCGTTGAACACCATCGGGAACATGGATGAAGCCATGCTCAAACAGACCTTCCTGCAGATCGAATCACTGCAAAAAAAGATTGGCTACGATTTTCTCGGCGGCGCTGAATGGCCGGGGCATTAACGTATTTTAGAATGGCGGAAGTGCATGGGAATCGAACCCACCCGGCGGGGTATTAGCCCGCCACACTGGTTTTGAAGACCAGGGGCCACACCAGATAGCCGTCCACTTCCGCATCGAATGGACTCAATTTTATTCGGTCAGGAACATTTGTCAACCGCTTTTACAGTATCCAAAGAAATGGTACTGTACGCAGTATATGAGCGCGGCCTGCATGACCACCGACAACTCAACCTGGTAAAAACTGTTGTGGTTGCAATTATTTGGCCCAACTACAGCTTGACAAAATCAATGGCAAATTATAGGTACGGGCCATGATTTTCAAGCGACAGGCCGTGATGTTCCTGGCAACAGGCGGCTATATCGGGCGCATCCCAGTTGCCCCCGGTACTTTCGGCTCCTTGATCGGCATTCCCATCGCGTACGCCTTTTCCGCGATGGGAAGACCGGCAGCGCTTACAGCCGTTGCCTTGATTATCCTGGCGGCTGTTTGGATCGCTCACCTGGCGGAAAAGCAGCTCAAACAAAAGGATCCGGGATGCATTGTAATCGATGAAATCGCCGGCATGTGCGTGGCGCTGGTCGGCTTACCGTTGACATGGTTTACCGGCTTGGCCGGTTTTTTTATGTTCCGGGTATTTGATATCCTCAAACCGCCGCCCGTTCGGCAACTGGATCGTCACCTCGGCGGCGGTTGGGGGATCGTGATGGATGATGTCGCCGCCGGCGCCATGACCAATATCGTTTTGCGGCTGGGGCTGGCGATGTTCGCTCTATAACCCTGCTGTGCCGAACAGGGCATCTCACTGAGAACAGCAAACTGATGGTGGAATCGATTTGAAGAGAGACGAACCCAAACAAGCCCCTGCTGCAGCCAAGCCCGGAAAGGGAAAAGTCCGGGAAAATATTGAGGCTCTGGTCATCGCCGTAATCCTGGCCCTTTTCATCCGCGCCTTCGTGGTGCAGGCGTTTAAAATTCCATCCGGCTCCATGCAGAACACCTTGTTGATCGGAGACTACATCCTGGTCAATAAATTCATCTATGGCATCAAGATACCTTTCACCGAGATAACGGTGATTCCGGTAAAAAAGCCCCGGCGAGGCGATATTATCGTCTTTAAATTTCCCAAAGACCCCAGCAAGGATTTTATCAAGCGGGTCATCGGCGTCGGAGGCGATACCATTGCGATTCGCGACAAACGGGTTTACGTAAACGGTGAGCCGCAGAATGAGAGTTATGCGGTGTATACGGACAACCGTATTCTGCCTTCAAGCGGCGTGTTCGGCACGACACGCGATAATCTCGCACCGATCAAAGTTCCCGAAGGAAAGCTGTTCGTCATGGGGGACAACCGGGATGAGAGCAACGACAGCCGGTTCTGGCAGTTTGCGGACGTCTCGGCGGTCAAAGGCAAGGCCTTCATCATTTACTGGTCGTGGAACCGGAAGGATTTTGACGTGCGCTGGAAACGGTTGGGGAGCCTTATACATTAAAAGTGGTTCCAAAACCTTCCCCGCCAAAGAGCGGCGGGATCTTCGACAATCGGGTTCGGGGCCAAAGCGGAGTGTGTCGTCCAACCGCAGGAATACATTTGAATATCATACGCGTGGGGTGATATATGTCGCTGGAACATAAAGATATTCTCGACATGGCATCACTTTCCGTCGATGCTATCCAACAGATACTCGATACCGCCGACAGCATGAAAGAGATATCCGAGCGCCCCATCAAGAAAGTGCCCACCCTCAGAGGCAAAACCGTTATCCTGTTTTTTTACGAACCAAGCACCCGCACACGGCTCTCTTTTGATATTGCCGCCAAACGGCTGAGCGCGGACAGTCTTTCCATCTCCGCCAGCACCAGCAGCCTCGTCAAAGGTGAAACCCTGCTGGATACGGCCAAAAATCTGGAAGCCATGCATCCCGATGTCGTCATTTTGCGTCACGCTTACGCCGGCGCACCCCATATGCTGGCCTCGCGCTTGAGGGCATCGGTGATCAATGCCGGCGACGGCGCTCATGCGCATCCCACCCAGGCCCTGCTGGATATGCTGACCATCCGCCAGTGCAAAGGAACGCTTGCGGGGTTAAAGGTTGCCATCATCGGGGATATCGCTCACAGCCGCGTGGCGCGCTCCAACGTTGTCGGACTGACCAAGATGGGATCTAAGGTGACGCTGGCCGGACCGCCAACCATGATGCCCAAGGGGATTGAAGGCCTTGGCGCTGCTGTCGCACCCAATGTGGAAACAGCCCTCGAGGGGGCGGATGTGGTCATGATGTTGCGTATTCAGAAAGAGCGCCAGAAGAAATTCCTGATGTCGACCGAGCGCGAATATGCTCGTTTTTTCGGCTTGAATGCCCGTCGTGCGGATCTGGCCAAACCCGATGCCGTGATCATGCACCCAGGCCCTATGAACCGCGGTGTGGAGATTTCTCCGGATATGGCCGATGGTCCACGATCCGTGATTCTGGATCAAGTCACCAACGGTGTTGCCGTTCGTATGGCCTTATTGTACCTGGTTGCGGGAGGAGGGCGACATGCCGATGCTGATTAGGGGCGCCCGGGTCATCGATCCCGGTCACTGCGATGCCGTTTGCGACGTACTGATCGAAAAGGGAAAAATCTCGGCCGTCTCGCCCGGACAGAGCATAGCGGTTGGTCCGGATTGCCGTGTCGTGGCGGCCCGCGGCATGTGGCTGGTACCCGGTCTGATCGATATGCATGTCCATTTTCGGGAGCCGGGCCAGGAATACAAAGAGGATATCGCCAGCGGATCATTGGCGG
Organism: Desulfobacteraceae bacterium; assembly: GCA_050291625.1. Lineage (GTDB taxonomy): Bacteria > Desulfobacterota > Desulfobacteria > Desulfobacterales > Desulfosarcinaceae > JARRKU01. The sequence continues at coordinate 8,809 of JBNKKC010000130.1, read as the reverse complement.
CCGCTACCGGCGGTTTTACGGCCGTGTGCACCATGCCGAACACCTGCCCCGCCAATGACGATCCGGCGATTACGGAGCAGATTCTAGAAAAGGCGGCCGAGGCGGCTCTGGTCAACATCTATCCGGTGGCGGCGATCAGCAAAGGCCTCAAAGGCGAGCAGCTCAGTGAATTCGGATTGCTCAAAGCAGCCGGCGCAGTGGCGGTCAGCGATGACGGCATGCCGGTGATGAACAGCCAGCTGATGCGAAGGGCCATGGAGTACGCCGCCGGATTCGGATTGAGAGTGATTTCTCATTGCGAAGATATCGATCTTGTCGCCGGCGGCGTCATGAACGAGGGGGCACAGGCCACCCAAATGGGGCTGCCCGGGATCCCCAATGCCGCCGAGAGCGTCATGGTGATGCGCGATATCGCCCTGGCCGCGCTGACCGGAACATCGGTGCATATCGCCCATGTCAGCACTCGCGAATCGGTAATGGCCATCCGGCGGGCCAAGCAGGACGGCATCGCCGTTACCGCGGAAACCGCCCCTCACTACTTTACCCTGACCGATGCGGCTGTTACCGGGTACGACACCAACGCTAAAATGAACCCGCCGCTTCGCAGCGACAAGGATCGGGAGGCCGTGCGGCTTGGGTTGGCGGACGGCACGCTGGACGCCATCGCCACCGATCACGCCCCCCATGACACGCTGGAAAAAGAGGTGGAGTTCGATCGCGCGGCAAACGGCATCATCGGTCTGGAAAGCGCGCTTGCATTGAGTTTGCAGCTGGTGCGTGACGCCGTGCTGCCCATCGACGCACTGGTGGATCGCATATCGTTGGCTCCGGCCCGGATACTGGGTATTGAGCGCGGTGTCCGCACGGGGTTGACAGCCGATCTGACCCTCATCGATCCGGAGCGCGAGTTTATCCTGGAGCCCGATGCGCTTAAATCCAAGAGCCGCAACACCCCCTTTGCCGGTTGGAAGTTGCAGGGACAGGCGGTGATGACCATTGTCGACGGGCGTCCGGTCCATGATTTATTGTCGGCAGCCGACCAAGTGTGATAAACACCTGATACGATGAACCCTGACCCTGCCGCAGCGGCGGGGTCCCTGCAAGAGGAACGGCATCCATCATGAATACATCTCAAGCGCGACTTCTGATTGTTGACGACGAACGCAGCATGCGGGAGCTGTTGGAATATATGCTCTCCAAAGAGGGCTATCAGATCCATCTGGCCGAAAACGGCACCAAAGCCATCGAGTGCGTTCAGCAGCAGGATTTCGATCTGATCCTGTGCGACATCCGCCTGGGGGACATTACCGGCCTGGATGTATTGCGGGCCGCCAAAAAACAGCGGCCCCAAACCGTGGTCATCATGATATCCGCCTATGCCACCACCGAGACGGCGGTGGAGGCCATGAATGACGGCGCCTTCGATTATGTACCAAAACCCTTCGACAATGACGAGCTCAAACAGACCATCGCCAACGCCCTGGATCGCAAAACCCTGGATGCCGAGAGGCAGGTAATCGAAAGCGAACTCAAGGAGACCGTCCATTTCGGTAAGATTGTGGGGAACAGCCCTCGCATGCTCCACATCTATCAAATGATCCGTCAGGTGGCCAAAACCCGCACCAACGTGCTGATCACCGGTGAAAGCGGCACTGGCAAGGAGTTGATCGCCAAGGCTATTCACGAGAACAGCGGTCGTGCCGGCCAGCCCTTTATTCCCATTAATTGCGGCGGCATCCCCGAGAATCTGGTGGAGAGCGAGTTTTTCGGCCATAAAAAAGGGTCGTTCACCGGGGCCACCCAGGATAAAAAAGGCCTTCTGGAAGCGGCCAACAAAGGCACCATCTTTCTGGATGAAGTGGGAGAATTGAGCATTCCCATGCAGGTCAAACTGCTGCGGGCCGTGCAGGAACGCGTCTTCCGCTCGGTTGGCGGCACCCAGGACATCGCCGTGGACATCCGCATTCTTTCGGCGACCAACAAGCGGCTCGAAGACGAGGTGATCGAGGGCAACTTCCGCGAGGACCTCTTCTACCGCCTCAATGTCATCGAGATCAAGGTACCGCCGCTGCGTGAGCGCAAGGGCGATCTCAAGCTCCTGGCACACCATTTCATCGAAAAGTACGCCCGCGAGATGGGCAAGGAGGTCACCAAGCTCTCCTCTTACGCCATCGACCTGTTGAAAAAGTACAATTTTCCGGGAAACGTGCGCGAGCTGGAAAATTTGATCGAACGTTCGGTGGCGCTCTCTTCCACCAATATTCTGCTGCCCGACAGCCTGGCCATGTCCATTCACAAACGCCGCTGGATCGAAGGCGTTCAGAACAAGCGTTTCGATCTGGACGAAGTGGCCCATGGCGTCGCCCTGGACAACATTCTGGCCGAAATCGAGCGCTCCTACCTGACCAAGGCTCTCGATTGCAGCAACGGGAACAAGAATAAAGCAGCCGAATTGCTGGGAATCAGTTTCCGGTCCTTCAGATATCGCGTGGATAAGCTGAATATCGATCAGGGCAAGGCAGAAGGGGAGGTTGAATTGTGACCGCACCGACCTCGGATCTGTATCGGTATCGAATCCGAATTGTCGCAGCTCTTCGTTCTATGGTTTTACCGCTTACAAAATCCCGTCAGGCTGGGATTTTCAAATTTTAGATTCAATTTCATAAACTTAAGCGCCTTTCATTCCAAGCAGGTTGGGTCGAGCTTGCGAAACCCAACATGTGGTCCGCAGCCGAATTCGGCTGAGTCGGCCTATAGAGAACCGTTCGATTCCGATAACGATGCCGACGCCGAACGCACAAGAGAGCGCTGGAGCCCTTGATTTCCATTAAACTTGATCCAAATTCGTCCGATATATAAAGGTGCCTGCCGCCATGACTTGATTTTGTCACAGGGCGCCAAGTCGCTGACAAATTTTGGCAGACGAGGCGCAAATTGTTTGGTCAGGGATCGGATCGAAGGCTCTATAGAGGGGGAAACGTTGACCCATCGAAATAATAATGCATATAAATTTAAATGGTTATAAATATCAAGATTGAAGATGACACTTCTGGCACACCCATTGCTTTTATCCATCACAACTGACAATCGTTCACGAAGGCGGTGGTACCGAGGGAGGGCACCCTAAACTGAACGCAAATTAACCCCATAATTAATTTTTTTCACGGATTGTTTTACACCAAAGGAGGATCCACCATGTTACAAAAGCTTCGACCCAATCAAAAAGGTTTCACACTCATCGAGCTGATGATCGTTATCGCCATCATCGGTATCCTGGCGGCCATTGCCGTGCCTCAGTTTCTGGCCTACCGCATGCGCAGCTACAACACGCAGGCCAAGTCAGTGTGTCACACCTTGAAGGGCGACAGTGCCAACCTGAATTCCGAGCTGGGCGTTTATGGGCACACCGAGGCAGCCGCTGCCCTTTTGAATGCTGGTGATGCCGGCCAGGCCGCGTGTGACACCAGAAATGATCCTGTTCAATTGATCCGGGCGGCGACTCCGGCTCTGACGGGTGCCAGGTTGGCCGGCACCACGAACGACGGTCTGAGAGCGTTCGCCGTTGGTATCGCCCTGGGCCGCAACATGACCGCCGATGTCTACGATGCCAATGACGCCAACGACGACTCGACCTATCATATTCATGCCCGTCATTTTAAAGGCGATACCGCTTACGCCATCGACGGCGATGTGGAAAATCAGCTGTACAGCGTCTCCAACGCCACTGCATGGCCGAACATAGCCGGTCTGATGGCCACTCCCATTCCGGCCGTTCTGAACGGTGGTGCGGACATCGACGGCGCTGCCGGCGGCGGCTCCCCCACAGGCGCCTGGACCCGCGTTCGCTAATACAATCTAACCAAACGATCCCGAGGATCGGACCGCCCCTTTTGCCTGCCAATGGAAAAGGGGCGGTTTTTTTGTGTTTTACTTCGTGAAAACCTTGTGCTATAAACATTCCTAACTTTCTGAAAATAAACCCATTACCAGTGACCGACTATGATTGCCATCGAATTTTCCAACACGTGGAAGTCGTTCAAGATCGGGTTGAAGCGAACCACGGTCCTGCACGGGATCACTTTTAATGTGGAGCAGGGCAGCGTTTTCGGATTTTTAGGCCCCAACGGCGCCGGCAAGAGCACCTCCATCAAACTGCTGCTCAATTTTATCCGGCCGGACAAAGGCGCCATCACCATCAACGGCCTGGACACCAGCAAAGCCAGATTTCAGCACTTGATCGGCTATCTTCCTGAAACCCCCTGCTTTTTCGAAAACCTGACGGGACTGGAGACCCTGCGGTTCGCAGGAAAAGCCTGTGGCATGGACGGAGCCCAAGTTGAACAGAGCGCCTCGGATGTGTTGGAGCGGCTCAAATTGTCACACGCCGGCAACAGCCCCATCCGCACCTATTCCAAGGGCATGAAGCAGCGCATCGGGCTGGCCGCGGCCCTGATCCACGCCCCGGACATCTATATCCTGGACGAACCTATGAGCGGCCTGGATCCAATGGGACGACGGCTGATCATCGACGTGATCCTGGAACTGCGCGACAAGGGCAAAACCGTCTTTTTCAGCTCCCATATCCTGAGCGACATCGAGCGGGTCTGCGACCGCATCGGCATTCTCAACAAGGGACGGCTGCTCTTTTGCGGGAGCGTGGACGGCGTGATGGCGGATCACAAAAGCATGGAGAGCGCCTTTATCCATTATATCGAAGGGGACGAAAGGGCTGCCGATGCGTAATATTTTTCTGATTGCCGGGATCACCTTCAAAGACAGCATTCGAAAAAAAGCCTTGATAGGCATTTTTTTCTTCGGATTGGCCCTGTTTCTGGCCAATGTCATCATAACCGGCATGTTTTCCTGGGAGCTGGGCAAAGTGGCCGTGGACGTCGGGTTGTCGGTGGTCGCCCTGTCGGGGCTGATGATCATCTTCTTTTTCAGCATCCACATGGTCGCCCAGGATCTGGAACGCAAGACCATCTATATGATTCTTTCCAGGCCTGTCACAAAACCTCAATATATCCTTGGCAAATTTTGTGGACTGGCCATGATCATTCTGGTATCCACTGCGATTTTGGGGGCGTGTGCCACTTTGTCCGTCAAGCTGGCCACCCTGGGGGCCGAAGCATTTATACCCCGGATGTTCTCCTGGCCCATTTTCTTCCTGGGGCTTATTTATCTGACACTCTCATTGCTCCTGGTCCTGGCCATCGCCTTCCTGTGCGTCAGCGTAACCACCCACCCCTTTACCGCCATCCTGCTGTGCCTGATGATCTATTTCATCGGTCAGAACGCGGAGACCGTGCTGAAAGTGATGACCCGCAGCAAGATGCTGGATAATAATCCGGTATTGCTCAGGACCATCCAGATGACGCATTGGATCTTTCCCAATCTGGCGGCCTTTGATCTGAAGACCACGGCGGCGTACGGCTTGACCGTTGACGCGGCCTACCTGGTATGGGTGGCTATCTATGGCCTGGCCTACCTGGGCATCTGTCTGGTGCTCTCCATTGCCATCTTCAACCGGCGTGAGTTGGGATGAAACAGCGCTTGAGCATACAACTGCTGGGCGTGGGACTGGTGTGTCTCATTCTGTTGTTTTACGGAAAGTTCCAGATCGAGCACATTCGGCAACCCTTGATGACGACTTACAAGGCTCCCAAGTCCGACTTTCCCGTAGATATGCGGCAGATAATGGCCGGTGAATTCAAGGGCCTGACAGCCGATTATCTGCTGCTGGAGATCGGCTCCTTCATTGGAAGCAGCGTCCGTGGAACCCAACAGGATTGGAAAAACATCTATTTTGCCCTCAAGCACGCCCTTGCCCTGGATCCATATTTCCAGCAGACCTATATATATGCTCAGGGCAATCTGCCATGGGACACCGACATGTATAAGGAAACCAATGAATTGCTGGACATTTCCAGACGGCATCGGCCGTGGGACTGGCGGCCGGGATTTTACATGGGATTCAATTACTATTACTTTCTGTCGGATTATGCCAAGGCCTCTGATATTTTTTTGGAAACCGCCAAGATTAAAGATTCACCCGCCCTGATCCCCGTACTGGGAGCCCGTTTTGCCCACAAGGCACACCATACCGAAACGGCTGTCTCCCTGCTCGAGGGAATGCTCACCGATCCGGGGCTGGACGATTTCAAACGCACCGAGATCAGGAAGCGAATACAGGCACTTCGTGGAGCCCTGATTCTGGAAAAAGCCCTCGCCCGCTACAAGCAAACCTTCGGAGACTACCCGTCGCGCCTGGAAACGCTGGTTGACAGGCAAATCATCACCGCAATGCCGGTGAATCCTTACGCTACCCAATATCGTTTTGATTCGGAAAACGGCAGGGTCTTTTTTGATCGCGTTAAATAATAATAGAAATGACCTGGCTAAAGGCGGAACATTGGGTATTACGCTGATCATTCCCGCGTTGAACGAATCGCACATCGATCGCCTCGTCGCATCGGTTCCCGATGTCGGCGACAGCTTGCGCATCCTTATCGTCGATGACGGCTCCAAGGAGCGCCTGCCTGAATGCGATGGCGACCACCGCGTCTCGATCGTCCGTCACCCGTATACCATTGGCAACGGCGCGGCGGTCAAAACCGGTATTCGCGCGGCCGATGGCGATCTTCTGATATTTATGGACGGCGACGGCCAGCACGATCCGGCCGATATCCCCAAGCTGCTGGAGTCTTTGGATCGCTACGACATGGTGGTGGGTGCTCGTTCCGCGGATCAGCAGGCGTCCTGGACCCGACACTGCATGAACCGCATTTACAACCGGCTGGCCTCCTATGTGACCGGTTTCCCCATACAGGACCTGACATCCGGTTTCCGGGCGCTGCGCGCCGAAACGGCAAGGGAACTGCTGCCGCTGCTGCCCAACGGCTACTCCTGGCCCACCACGTCGACGCTGGTGCTGTTGCGCAGCGGATTATGCGTCACGTACGTGCCCATAAACGCCCGGCCGAGGCAGCGCGGGCGCAGCAGGATTCGGCCGATACGCGACGGGATCCGCTTTTTCATGATTATTCTGAAGATCTGCACCCTCTATTCGCCGTTTCGAATTTTCCTGCCGGTTTCAGGGGCAATGTTTCTGCTGGGCCTGATCAATTACGGTTACACCTATGTCACCGCCAACCGCTTTACCAACATGAGTGCGCTGTTGTTTACAGCAGCGGTCATCATCTTCATGATGGGTTTGATCTCCGAACAAATCAGCCAGATCAGTTTGCTGCGCCGGCACATACGGACCGGCCGGCCCAAGCCTGAACAAAAAGAGAACAGGCAAAAGAGAGACCATGCCAACTGATTGCGGACCGATATGCGCCTGCTTGTCCTGACGACCTCCTATCCCACGGCGGACAACCCTGGCGGCGGCATTTTTATTCGCCGCATGCTGGAACACTTGCCGGATCATGTGCGGATTACCGTCGTGACACCGGATACGCAGGAAGCGACCCGTCGTTCCGGGAGCGGATCCTCGAATCATATATTACGCATAATTCCGGTACGATATGCTCCAAAAAAACTCCAGGTACTTGCCAATCGACCCGGCGGCATTCCGGCGGCAATGACATCCGCTCCCTGGTTGACGATCCTCGCACCGATCTGGGCCTTGATGATGTTTTTCAAGACCTTGCGCCTGGCCGGCAAGAGCGATCTGATCCACGCCCACTGGTCGGTTTGCGGATTGATTGGAGGCCTTGCCGGGCGACTGACCGGCACGCCGGTGATCACCACCTTTCATGGTACTGATGTGAAATGGGCTGAACGATCCGACCTTTTCAGGCTGATCATCCGGTCTTGTTTTCAATTGAATGTCAGGATCGTAACGGTCAGTTCGGCCATGGCCGACCGGCTGCGGTCCGAATGGCCGCGCTGGCGGCACAAGATTTTGAGCATACCCAACGGCGTTTCACACGATTTTTTTAACTCAAATACCGAACGCCGAGCGGTTGAAGGTCCGGGATTGGTTTTCTGTACTGTGGGCAATCTGATCGAAAGCAAACAGGTCAATCACATCATCCGGGCCTTTGGGTGCGTCGTTGCCAGGGGACGGGCGGCCCGCCTGGTCATCGCGGGCGACGGGCCGCGCGGCCCATGGTTGAGGCAATTGGCAACACGTTTGGGGTTGGACCGGCAGGTTGACTTTTTAGGCGCGATTCCTCCCGATCAGGTTCCGGAGCTGATGACGCGCACCCACGTGCTGGTGCTGGCCAGCGCACATGAAGGACTGCCGACCATTGTTTTGGAGGCCATGGCAGCCGGTGTCGCCGTGATCGCCAGCGATATTAACGGGGTGCGTGAACTGATCGAACATGAGCGCACCGGACTCTTGTTCTCATCGGGCGACATCGAGGGCCTCGGAGCTCGGATGACGGCCCTGGTGGACCGGCCGGATCTGGCTCGGAAGCTGGCCGGACGGGCGCGTCGATGGATTGCCGACCAGGATCCATCCTGGCGAAATACCGCCGGGCAATATATGCGAATCTACAGGAGGGCAATTGATAAGGTGCTGCCGTAACGACCACCTGCAGCGCAGCAAGTACGTATGTGTTTTTCATTGCCGTTGCATACTTGCAAAAAAATAGCGAATCCCTTCGGCTCAATGTGCCCAGACAAAGCCCCCCCCCTCCAGCGGCTCGGTGCTAGCGAAGCTGCCTTTTTTTTATCAATAGCTGATGAATTCGTGAAAGCGCTTATCCATAAAGATCAAGTTGACGGTTTGTTCGAACGGGTCCCCTCTCCCTTGAGGGAGAGGGTTAGGGTGAGGGTGGACCTTGCGATAGACCAC
>JBNKKC010000129.1:0-28155 GCA_050291625.1 Desulfobacteraceae bacterium | reverse complement strand
ATTCAAGCCTCCAAAACGCATCCTAAAAGTCGATTTGAACCCCTAATTTCATAGGCACTACACTGAATTTCATTCAGTCTGTATCTAATTGATATATTGTCGTTTTCCCGTTTTTGTGTAACTATGACTGTCGAACACCGGTTGCCGATCTTCTCGATGAAATGCTTGGAGGGATTCCAGGAGGTGTAATGCCTTCTAACAATGGCAATTCTGACGAATGTGAAGAGGGCCAAAAGCCAACGAAGGAGGATTGGGAAGAGAGTTGTAGCTTAGGTTATTGTGCCTAGAACCTATCTCAAAATAAATGTAAGCGTTCATGGCAAGGCGCGAAACGGGGAAAAAGCGGAGCATACACGTAGTATGTGAGCATTTTGAGCCGTTTTGCAACGCCGCCAGGGGCGTTTAGATTTATTTTGAGATAGGTTCTAATGCCTCAAAGGCTATAACGGAATAAAGTTAAACATAATGGTTAAAATAGAAAACAATGTTTCCAATAGATTTTATGTGTACTATTCAAGTCGAATTATTGGTAACTTATTGAAATATATTCCGAAAAACGACCTGATAGGGTTGGGGAAAATAGCTGTATTTGATTCATTAGGTGGTAAAAATAAAAATCGTGCAGCTCTGTATTGGCCAAAAAACAATGAATCTCAAGCAAGGATAGAGATATCTTTTAGTGAAGTATTTCACAGAAAGCCAATAGTTCTAATGTTTTTACCTTTCGTTGGGAAATTATTACTAGCCTCGGTGCTTTACCATGAAATAGGACATCACCATCATCATTCAGCAAAACATGGCGTTAAAAAGAAGAAAAGTGAAGCCTTTGCAGAAAAATACAAAAAAGAAATGCTTAAAAAGTCCTTTTGGGGTTGGCGTATTTTTCTCAGTCCTTTAGCGCCTTTTGCCAGATATATGGCTAACAGGTACAAAAACTAAATTGGGGAGGATTTAGAGATATCTAATCTTGACTCATATGGGGAACTTTAGGGACGGTCCTTAAATAATAACTTTCTCATAAATAATTGATAGACGGCGGTTTACGAAGAATATTTTCTTCTTCGGCCACCTCCTCATTTTTTATTCAAGAAGTCGTTCGGCTCGATACCGGCTTGTCTTAGAACGGCCCGCAACGTGCCTTCGGGCATATCTCCGGGATGGTTTGGGATGGTGGTGTAGCGGTCGGTCTGCTCATTGTACCAGATCTCATGACTTCCAGCCGCCTGACGATCAAACACAAAACCGAACGCCTTGAGGCGTTTGACGATCTGGCGATATTTAAAACCCGATAATCGTCCCATGTCAGGCGTTAACAATCAGCGGATAGTCAAACGAATCGGCAATGGCGGCAAGGTTCATGTTGCCGGAGCGCTGCGCTCTTGCTTCAATCAGTTTACGGGCCACATCGCGGGCGATCTCAAGGGCCTCGGTTGCTGTTCGTCCCTGGGCGACCAGTCCTTGAACATCCTCTGATGTGGCAAGATAGACGCCTTCGGGCAGCTTCTCGACATGAATATTGATGATTTTTTCCATATTACCCCGCTTTACTTGGCAGCTTTTTGATCAGCTTCCCTATTTTTAGCGATGGTTTTAATGTAATGCAAGATCGCTTTTTGGTCTATTTGAAATTCGTAAATAAATAAAAACAAAAAAATACCCAGAATTTTACTTGACAGGTTTTTAAGGGGAACGAAAAAAGGCCATCAACCTAAATGACTGTGGCAGGTCCGGTTGATGGCCTTGAAAAGAGGTCTCAAAGGGATACAACCCTTTGAAACGCTATTCTTTTCCTATCGTATCTCCCTGTAAAAATCAACCAATTGAAAGGAGGTGAGGCCTTTATGAAAGGTACCGTCGTGGGTCTGCGGCCCGTCCGCCCCTTAAAGGGGCTCCCAAAAAAGGAAACCTATCTGATTGTAGCCTTTGCGGTTAAAGGAAAAACCGTTCCCCATTTTTTGTTTAACCGCCATAAATCATTTGATTATCCGTCCAATGGACGCTAAAAAGAAAGGGTTTGTCGGGGGTTAAAGGGACGCCCCTAAAAATATTATTTCCATTCCTTTAACACATATGATATCAACATCGCCATGCCACGAAAAGCTCGGATAGATGCGCCTGGTGCACTTCATCATATTATCGTCAGAGGTATTGAACGCAGAAAAATATTCAAAGACGATCAGGACCGACGCGAATTTTTAAATCGGCTGGCATTGGTGCTGTCAAAAACCGGAACTGGCTGTTTTGCATGGGCTTTGATTCCAAACCACTTTCACCTTCTGTTGCGAACGGGCAATTACCCGATTTCCAATGTCATGAGCAGATTGCTGACCGGTTATGCCATGCGCTTTAACCGCCGGCATCGTCGCAGCGGCCAGCTTTTCCAAAACCGATACAAATCGATCCTTTGCCAGGAAGATGCCTACTTGCTCGAACTTGTCAGGTACATCCATTTGAATCCAATACGTGCAAGGATCGTTGCAGATCTAAATGCCTTGGATAAACAACCCTTTTGCGGACATTCGCATCTTATGGGGAAAATCAAATACGACTGGCAGGATGATGCATATGTCTTGACACTATTTGATAACAAACGTTCAACTGCCCGGCGTCGATATAAACAATTTATTCAAAAAGGCATCGGCCAAGGCAAACGCAAGGACCTTATCGGAGGCGGTCTAATCCGAAGCAGCGGCGGCTGGGCTGCCATTAAAGCGATGCGCAAGGCCAATATCCATCAGAAAAGCGATGAACGGATCTTGGGGGACTCAGATTTTGTTGAGCAGGTCCTAAAAGCGGCAAATGAGTCGCTTGAGAGAAAGTATCGGCTAAAGTCAGAGGGCTTTGGTTTATCTGAACTTGCCGATCGGGTGGCTGAGCTGCTTTGCATTGAACCGGAGCGAATATTTCAACCTGGAAAGCAACCTGACAAGGTTAAGGCCAGAAGCCTTTTCGCTTATTGGGCGGCAAGGGAGCTGGGCTGCACGATGGCTGAACTTGCCCCAAAGCTCAAGATTTCTCAGCCGGCGGTCAGTATGTGTGTCCAGCGCGGAGAGAAGATAGCTGCAGAAAATGAGTATATGCTGTTCAAATATTAGATAGTTATAAAATTAGGAGCGTCCCTAAAGTTACCTGACCAGCGGCAATTATTTATCCCCTCTTCAAGCCATCAAAGGATTAAGTGCCATGCAAGAAGGCTATGATGGTTCCGGCATGGGGTTGCTGTTGCGCGATTTGGGCGGACCATTCGAGTCGATGAAGGAGGCTCCCATCCTCTCCGGCATTTTCAGTACCGATGGACTCAAGCGTCTGGACCAGGTGATGCTCCAAAAGGGTTTTACAACCAAATATAAAATCTCTTTCAAACTGCCATCTTCGCCACCGGAAGGTACCCCCAGACGGGACGTATACCTGGTGCGTGCCTATGATTATCCCGAGGGGTATGAAAAGCTGAGTACCGGTAAACGCAATGACCGGTATATGCAGCTACGGCTGGAACTTAAGAAGATGGGCGAAGCCCAAAACGACATGATGGTCTTTTCGTTCTGGCCAGACACCATTATCATCAAGGAGGTTGGCGATCCTATTGCATTGGCAGATTACCTGGACCTTGGGCGCAAAACACTCCAGGCGCGGGTTATTCTGGCCCAGGGCCGTCAAAACACCAATTACGATATTAACCTGTATGCCTGTCATCCTTTTTTTCTGCAAGGTTTTGGCACCATGGCCAATGGTGAAAACACCGCTTTTGGGCCCAACCGGGAGTTCCTCTCTTCCCGGGGGTTTCCAGGTTACAACGGCTATCAAAGCGATTCGGAGATTTTCACCCACTCGCTGCACTTCACCATGGTTCACTTGGGACTGAACATTGATGCCTACAAACACGTGATCACCCCGCTGGATCAAGAGCGCCTCAACACCCATCCAGACACCCGATTTCTAACCCACCTGAAATATACCTGCCGTCAACTCATTATCGACGGCCCCAATTGTGTGATTGGCTGCCTGCCCGACAATACGGTGTTCATGGCCCAGGACCGCAAAAAGCTGCGCCCAGGTGTGGTGGGCGGTTTGCCAGGCAATTTTGGGTTTGCCTCTGAAGTATGCGGCCTGGATGCGGCCATCCCTGAGCGGAATCACAGACAGGATGTTCAGCCCATGCATCTGGATACCGTGACAGTGGGACCGGATCGCCACCAGCTGACCATTTATCGCCAAAGTGATACACTCTCGTCCAAATAATACTGATGATAAAGGTATCTATGACAGAGGTTCATCTGCGTTTGACATTTGTTGATAAATTTCCAAAATCTGCACTATGGTCATGCTTGTAGATGGCATTGGCGGCAAGCATTCGGGAGGGCTCAAATGTCAGATCAGGGATGCCTTTACATATACAATGGGAGAACTGTTTGCGTAATTTCTCTGTATTATCCCAAGATAGTTAAAAAGACAGGTCCACGCTTTCCGAATTTAAGAAACGTCTATTCGCCGCCGATCGCAACAAAACACCCACCGCCGCCGGAACTGCCGCTGCTGCCGTTCGAGACTGTGGCTGCGGTGGACGAGCTTTGATTGGAATAGCCGCCGGTCCCGCCTGCGGCAGCGGCGTGAATGCGGTAGTAATAGGTTGTGTTCGGGGCGACCAGCGAATCGACATAGCTGCCGGCATCGGTGTCGACCTGGGCCAGAGCGGCAAATTCGGCCTGTTCGTCGGTGCGGCGCTCGATGGTTGCCCGGGCATCAAAGCGCTCGCTATCGGTCGTGCACCAGTTCAGTTGGATGCCGCCGTCGGCTGCGGCAAAGGCCGTAAGGGAGAGCTCCTCGATCAGCGTGAGGGCGTTGTAAGCGTTGACGCGACCGCCGGAAAGGACGCGGTCCTCGAGCGCCTGGCTTAAATCCGCACTGCTCTGGATCGTCGATTTAACTTGCGCAGGGGACAACTCGGGGTCCTGCGACAGCACCAGGGCGGCCAGACCGGAGACGAAACCTGCGGCCATCGAAGTGCCCTGCATGAAGGAATACGTTGCATCGGATGCCGCAGCTGTCAGCGACAGGTTGTCGATGTAGAAACCGCGCCCCGATTCCGTTGCGTCGCTGACAAACCTCAGTCGAATATATGCCTGGGGCTTTCCGTCCAGGGAACCCAGATCGGCCTTTACCGGCGTCCAATAGGGAATGGTGCCGGAGATTCCGTTTTCAAGAACGGTTCCGCCGGCCAGCAGCGGACAGGTCGACCAGGTGACCGCATCATCGGAGATTTCGATCAGCAGTTTATCTGCGTTGTTTTGCGATATGCCCACCATCTTGAAATCCAACGTGCTGGCTGAGGCCGCGCTCAAGTCGATGCCCGCCGAACGGGCCCACATGTCGGACTCGTTGGCGTAGTCCCCTCCGTCGTTGGTGGCCAGGGCCGGTGAATCGTTCGTGTAAGGCGGATCGACAACCGTCCAGGAATCCGGATAGCCGCCCGTTGTCCAATCGGTCATTTTGTCATCATTAAAGTCAGTGCGCCAGATCTCCCGTCGGCTGTTGTACAGGCTGTAGATTCGAATGCCGGGGGCGGCGATATCCACACTCCGGGTCCCGAAATTGGAGAACCAGGTTAAGCGATCCATCTGATCGCTGGCTGCCACGGCCATGATATTGTCCGCCTGGTAGCTGGCAGGGTAGAACGGTGCATCGTCGTTATCCGAAGCCATATTCCCGGCCGCACAAACGAACAGGGCGCCCGAGCCGGTCATGGTTTCACGTAAAATAGTGCTGTAGCCGCTGCCGCCCCAGCTGCAGTTGATAATTCGCGCTCCCCGGGAAACGGCATACTCGATGGCGGCAACGGCATCGGCGGTTGTACCCTGATCGAAGGCACCCATGAAACGCACCGGCATGATCCTGGCCCTCCAGGCCATACCGGCAATACCGAGTCGGTTATCGCTCTGGGCTGCGATGATGCCGGCTACGTGTGAGCCGTGTCCTGAGACATCTGACGGATCGTTATCATCGTCGCGAAAGTCCCATCCATGGACGTCGTCGATATAGCCGTTTCCATCATCATCCAGTCCATTTCCGGGAATTTCGTCCCTGTTGGTCCAGAGATTCGAGGCCAGGTCGGGATGTGACATGTCGCAGCCGGTGTCTACGACGGCCACCACGATGTCGTCGCTGCCTGTAGCGATGGACCACGCGCTGAGGGCGTCCATATCGGCTCCCGGCGTCCCAACATATCCGGCGACGATTTGGCCGCTGTTGTGCAACGCCCATTGGAGAGCGAATTGGGTGTCGGAAGGCTCTGTTTGCGCGGTGATGATGTAGTTCGGCTCGACGGATATCACATCCGGATGGTCTCCCAGGATCTGCCGCGCCTGTTCCAGGGAGGATCCCGGATCGACCTTGACCAGCTGAATCCGCCCTTTTCCCAAAAATCGGACGGTTTGAGAGCGTGCCAGCTGTGTCAGTCGAGATGTTGTCTTCACGTCGGTCCCGGTCTTGAATTGAACCAGCAGTTGGCCGGGAACGTGGGGCGGGATTTGAGATGCGGCCGGAGCCTTCATATATATCACGGCGGACAGTGCCAGTGAAATGATGACGATCAGGGAGCGATTATCCCGCATATACGGTTCCTTTGCAGCGCAAAGTGTAATGGACTGGAAAACGTTCATCCTTCATTGAAATATCGGCGCAAAAGAGAGGAACTTGAACATGCGGGCGGTGTGGGAATTTACGGTTCCCGATCGGCCGCCTTTTTTCGACGGGTTTTTATCAAATGGACGACTTTTTCCGTTCAGGTGGCGCTGCGATCATCGAAGGGGCTCAAGGCGGTTGAACGGCGCAAAGCCTTGTCCTGTCCAGGATTCCGGACGAATGCAGGGAGGCCCAAAGGCGGTACAACATCTTGGGGCTTGATTTACTTGACACACAAGATGTTTTTTTTGTAGTATGTATCCTAATGTATCGATAAGATACGCAATTTCCATTATCTGGCTTTGACGGCTTCGGAACAGCAGGGGACGGAATGGACAAGGCGCTGATTATTGCTAGTGAAGATCTGGCAGCTCCAGTGGCGCAAATGCTGCGCAAGATCGGCCACAACATCCGCATTGAATCCAGTTTGGCGGAAGGTTGGGCCCGCGCAGCCGAGAAAAATGTGGAAGTCGTCGCCCTGGCGGCGCAACTTCCGGACGGTGACGGGCTGGCTTTGTTGACCCGGCTGAAACAGCTGCCCCATAGCCCCGAAGTCATCGTATTGGTCGAGCACATCGAACCCCGGACAGCGGAATTTGCCCTGCGCAACGGTGCCTGGGATTATATGCTGATCCGATCTGAAGCGGAACTGATCGCCGGTGCACTGGAAAGAGCGCTTCAATACCGGGAGGAACAGCAAAGCGACAAACCGGCCGTCACGCTGAAGCGGGAGAAAATCATCGGCAACAGCCCACGCATGAAAGCGTGTTTCGAATTGCTGGGACAGGCCGCCGCCAGCGATGCCAACGTGCTGATCAGCGGTGAAACCGGTACCGGAAAAGAGCTGTTTGCCCGCGCCATTCACTCCAACAGCCCACGTTCCCGCATCACCCCGAGCGGCAAGAGCAGCAACCCCCGTGCCGAAAAAAATTTCGTGGTTGTCGACTGCGCTGCATTGCCCGACACGCTGGTCGAAAGCGTTCTGTTCGGCCACAATCGCGGTGCGTTTACCGGCGCAGACCGTGATCATGACGGATTGATCGCTCAAGCCGACGGCGGAACGCTTTTCCTGGACGAGGTCGGGGAACTCCCTCTGGAGATTCAGAAGACATTCCTGCGCGTCCTCCAGGAGCGACGCTATCGACCGGTGGGCGCCAAGCATGAACTTGAAAGCAATTTCCGCCTGGTCGTCGCTACCAACCGCAACCTGCATGAGATGGTCGAGCAGGGCGGTTTCCGGAAGGATCTGCTGTTTCGGCTGAGGGCCTTGAGCATTGACCTGCCGCCGTTGCGGGATCGTATTGAGGATATAAGCGATCTATTGCGCTTCCATACTTCCAGGCTGTGCGAGTCGTACGGCATCAGCCCCAAAGGCCTGTCCATCGAGCTCATGGACGCCCTGAAGGCTTACACCTGGCCCGGAAACGTACGCGAGTTGATCAACACCATTGACGGCATGCTCGCCGTCGCTCCAAATGACGCCACCTTGTACCCCAAGCATCTGCCGCTGCACATCCGGGTACAGGTCGTGTGCCACGAGTCCGCCCAGACCCAGGCCGTCGAAGAGCCGCGCGTGACGGTCGTCAAAACCCTTCCGGCGTTCAAATCCTATCGTGAAGATGCTGAAATAAGCTACCTGAGAGACTTGATGACCGCCGCCGAACATAAAATCCCCAGAGCCTGCAAGATATCCGGCATATCGAGGTCCCGGCTCTATGAGATGCTGGCCAAGTATGAATTGAACAAAAACTAGCACCCATCCACAATCTTTCCGGTCTAAACCAGGAACCAGAAACCTGGAACCTGGTTCCTGTCCATGATCCGGGATGCTGTCCGGGATCCCGGATGATTTAGGCCTTTGTACGAGCCTGTTTTTTCAGCGATTCCCCGTCTTAAATCATATAACCATTTGAAATTAAGTGCAAAACTAACCGACACCCGCTATCGGCATGGCTATTGCTAACTACTTGGTTTTAAGAGCAATTCTATCCAACGGAAAGGAGACAATGTCGGTGATACTGTTTTATGCCCATCAAAACGATCGTGTCGTCGAAACATTGCAGAAACTACTCGCCGGCCAGAAGATCGAACGTTTCCGATCGGTCGCCTCGATTGCCAGACGGCTGAGCAGACCCTGCCATGGTTTGGAGATTGCACTGGTGGTGATCCGCGAAGGGGATGAGATGACCCGGATGGCGGAAATTCAGTATTTATTAAGAGGCTTGCGTCTGGTGATCGTGCTGCCCGACCACGATTCCGAGATGGTTTCCATGGCGCACAGGCTGGGACCCCGGTTTATCGCCTATGCCGACAACGGGTTCGAACAGGCGGTGGCCGTCATCCGAAAAATGGCCCGAAAGCCTAAAAAGGTCGTTTGTGTCTGAGAGCAGTGGTGAAACGAGTGTACCGTTTTTCGACATATCATGCACGATCGTTCAGCGCAGTATTGGCCTGCCTGATGCCGATCCTTCTGCTGATTGCGGCACAGAGCGCATCGGCGGATTTGCGGACGCCGGCCTGGTTCGATCCGGACGGCGTCGGCGCCGGCGATGACTGGCACTATCGGGCGCCCATCGATATTCCATCCAGCGTCTATCGGCGCAACATCGTTGTACTGAATATGGATTTCAACACTCTGCTGAGCCAGATGGGGGTCAGCGGTACGCTGGATCCCAATTCGGTACGTGTGGTGCGCGATAACGGCGCCTTGGCCGACACTCAGCAATTTGCCGATACCGTGTTCAACGATGCCACCGATGCAGTGGGCAACGGTCGGGGGGAAGTGCGATTTCTGATGCCGCAAAACGGCCCGAGGACCTACTACCTCTATTTCGATATTCTGGAAAACGGCGCCAAACCGGCCTGGTCGGTCAATCAGACCATCAACGGAAACTTTGAATTCTCCAGCGACGGCCAGCAGGATCCGCCGGGCTGGGACGGGACCAGCAACGGCGCCGGATTCACGGCCGCGGCCATGCAAAATGCCGGAAGCATGTCCGTTACCACCGACGAGCTGGCAGGCCGACCAGCCCTGAACAATCCCATCACAACGGTAGAAGATGCCTACAGCGGCGCCTTCTGCTATCTGGTCGGCGCCAGGGATTCCAACGAAAATGGATCCCTCAATCAAGCCACGACGCTGACCCGCAGCTTTCGGCTGCCGCCCGGCAACCTAGGGCTTTTCAGACTGCGCTACCGCGTCAAAGGCTGGGACAGTTCCGATAACTGGGCCGGGGGTTGGGATTTTCTCAGGGTGCGTCTCAGGCGCGGTTTTACGACGGTGGATCTTGTGGGACCGGCGGCAGGCAACTATGCCACCTTTCCGTTCAGCCCCAATTATACGACCTCTGCCTGTTCCACCACCCAGTCGGGTTATGGCCAGTTCAACGGCTGGGATACCGATACCAACGGCACGCATCGTTCAGGAATGACCTCGCTGACACCCCAGGCCGCCCCCTGGTTCGAGGTGACCTATGATTTGTCGGCTTTCCCTCCCAACAGCTGGATTACGCTGGAGATCGAAACCCGGCATGAAGATGTCTACAAGACGTGGTTTCACATCGACGATGTCCAGTGGAGCGTGGCGGATCTCTCGACCGACGTGGGAACCCCGGAAGGTTTCGGCGTCGACATCCTGAATCCCGTCGGAACGCCGACTTACAACGACGGCGACGCCTTGAACATCCAGGTGCGCGTGGATGCACTGCCCACGGCACTTTCCGGACCGGTGACCGCCGATTTGATCGACCCTCTCAATGCAGTTGCCTACACCATCACCCTGTACAACGACGGCACCCACGGCGACGGCGGTGCCAACGACGCCTGGTGGGGCGACGACAACGCCCATACATTTCTGGGCACGGATTTTCCCGGCACCTGGACCGTTCGTGTCTATGCCAAGGACAGGTCCGGCAGCACCCTGGGCGCTCCGGGCGGGCTGATCCATATCCCGTCGGCGGCCGCCACACCCTATTCCCAGGCTAATTACTACAACGTGGACGATGAGAGCTTCACCCTGGTCACCCCGCCCAACATCATGCTGATCAAGACCGCCGTCACCGACTCCGATCCGATAAACGGGACCAGCAATCCCAAGGCCATTCCCGGTGCTGACATCCTATACACCATCACGGCCCGGAATATGGGCGGTACCGGCACGGACAGCGATTCGGTTTATGTGACCGATCCCATCCCGGCCAATACGGCGCTCTACGTGGGCAGTTCAGGAATGCCGGGCGGTCCGGTGGCCTTCAGCCAGGGCGCCGAGCCCAGCGGGCTGACCTATACCTATCTGGGCATCCAGAATCCCGGCGACGACATCGCCTTTTCAAATAACAACGGAGCGGATTTTACGTATCAGCCGTTAATTTGCGCCGACTGTGTGGACCCTGCGGTAACGCACGTGCGGGTCAATCCCAAAGGGATTTTCAACCCCGTCAACGTCACCGCAATTCCCGAATTCACACTGCAACTCAGAGTTCGGGTGCAATGAAACATTAAAGGAGATTTTTGTGAGCTGACGACATAGCCCCCGCAACCATTGTCTGCCGTTCCCCCGCACGGCAGCCGATGGGTCGACGCTCAAAAGGAAAGTAAAGATGAATCGGCTGAAGGAAGACAAGTTGCATTCTATTTTCGCCTCCTTCCCTCCCTTGTGTAGATGGTTGGCAGTGGCGGCCTGCCTGGTTGGCCTTTGGGCCGATCCGGCCGGGGCCCTGGGTACGGCCGCCGGCACCACCATCACTAATTCAGCCACCGTCAATTATACGCTGGGCGGCAGCGCGCAGAGCGAAACGGCATCGGACAGCTTCGATGTGCTGGAGCTGATCGACTGTGTGGTGACCTGGCAGGATGCGGCCAACATAGCGGTCAACTCGCCCCATAGCGATCGGGTGTTGACTTTTCAGCTGACGAACACCGGCAACGGGCCGGAAGATTTTCGTCTTGCCGTCAATGACGCCGTTGCGGGCGACGACTTTAATCCGACCGCTCAAGATGTGTACCTCGAAAGCAACGGCGCCGCCGGGTTGCAGATGTCGGGCGCGACACCCGACACGACGTACGCGGGAACCGATATCGCGCTGGCGGCGGACGGCACGCAGCTTTGCTACGTCGTCAGCGCCATTCCGGCCGGCCTGGCCGCGGGGAACATCGGCCGGGTCAGGCTGAGTGCCGATGCCCGGACGCCCGGTGCGGCCGGGTCGGCTCCGGGAACAGTGCTGGCCAATGCCGGACCCGGCGGGCTGGATGCCATTGTCGGCACCACCGGCGCCGATGGCGGCGCCAGGGGAACTTACGAGGTATCCGTTGCCGCGGTCGCTCTGGTCAAAAGCATTGCGCAGATTGCCGACCCCTACGGCGGCGATCGGCCTTATCCCGGTGCCGTCGTGACGTACCGCATCGCAGTGAATGTAAGCGGCAGCGGCACGGCCGAAGCGGTTGTGATCACAGATGCGATCCCGGCGGATATGACCTATGTGGCCGGCAGTATGCTGCTCGATGGCGTTGCGCAGACCGATGCGGACGATGCACCCGCAGACGCCAGCGATTTCGGCGTCACTGCGGCCAATACCATTACCGTGAATTTGGGCGATACGGTGGCTCCGGCCACGCGCATTATCGAATTCAATACAACCATTAACTAGGAAGAAGGAGAAACCCATGAAAGCAAGAGATGTTTGGATCATTTGGCTGACGGTCCTGCTTGCACTGCCCGTCGCAAGTTGGGCCCAATCGAGAGGCCACATCAAGCTCACATCCGTGGCCGAAGTGGAAAAAGAAGCATTCAACCAGGAAGGCAAGAAGGTCATTCAGCGGATGCCGGCCGCTAAAGTGCTTCCCGGCAGCGAAGTGATTTTTACTACCCGCTATGAGAACGTCAGTAAAAAGGAGGCGGAAAACGCCGTCATCACCAATCCGCTCCCCGAGCATATGCTGTACAGGCAAAGCTCGGCTCAGGGTACCGGAACGCGAGTGATGTTTTCGATCGACAACGGCAAAAGCTATAACATCCCCAGCCAGCTCTTTGTCATGGATGCCGCCGGCCGAAAATTTCCGGCCCGGCCAAAAGACTATACCCATATTCGCTGGACGTTCGAGAAACCCCTGCCGTCCGGCGCCAAGGGCGAGGTGAGCTTTCGGGCGATTTTAAAATAACGACATATTTCACATAACAAAAAAAAGAACAGGCAAAAGGAGAAGTAAAATGAAACCGCAACGAACACATCAGAACAGACCAGTACGTTGGCTGAGCGCAATTATGCTGTTCGGCGCACTTCTTGCCCTGATGCTCCCGTCGGGGGCTTGGGCCGTGGGAACGCCGTCGGGCACCAATATCAACAACCGGGCCACCATCAACTACGACGTAGGCGGTGTCGGCCAAACGGGAGTCGAAAGTTCGCCCACGGGTAACGCCACGGCCGGAGTGGGTGCCGGTGCGGATACGACCTTTGTCGTGGACAACCGGGTCGACCTGACCGTGGTCAGCCAGGGTAACACCAACGTCTCCACCAGCCAGGCGGATGCGGCGTTGGAATTTTTGCTGACCAATGTGGGCAACACCACCCAGGGCTATCTGCTCGAGGTGGTCAACGGCACCACCAACATTCCCATGGCCAATGTCGAGATCTGGATTGAAGACGGTACGACGGCCGGGTTTCAATCTGCGGAAGACACCTTGTACACTGGCGGCACCAATGCCGGCGACCTGGATCCCAATACCGGTACGGCCACCGACGCCCAGCTGACGGTTTACATCGTCGCCGATGCGCCGGCCAGCGCCACCAACGGCG
Organism: Desulfobacteraceae bacterium; assembly: GCA_050291625.1. GTDB lineage: Bacteria > Desulfobacterota > Desulfobacteria > Desulfobacterales > Desulfosarcinaceae > JARRKU01. The sequence continues at coordinate 14,686 of JBNKKC010000129.1, read as the reverse complement.
ATACCGATACCTACTGGCTGCGGGCCACAACGACCGATGCCGGTACCACCACGGCGACCACCAACACCGCCGGTGCCGATAATCCCGCAGCGGTGGACAACGTGCTGGCCGATGCCGATGCGGATGCCGGCGCTGTTGACGGCCTGAACGACGGCCGGCATGCCGACAGCGGCGACTTTGTCGTGGCGGCCTCCGCGCTGACCGTGACCAAGACGCATGCGGTGATTTCCGATCCCGTCAACGGCACCACCAATCCCAAAGCCATTCCCGGTGCGGTCATCGAGTACACGGTCAATATCACCAACGCGGCGGCGGCGGCCATCGCCCAGAACGTCACCGTCTCCGACGACTTGACGGCACTGGTTACCGGCGCATCACCGCCCATGGCCTTTGACCTGAATGGTTACGCGGCCGGATTCGGCCTGCGCTTGCGGATCGATGCCGGTGCCGGATGGGGCGCCTGGACCAATCTGAGCAATGCGGCTGATGCGGACGCCGGAGACTGGAGTGCCACCGGCGCCAATACGGTCACCGTCAATAGCGGCAATCTGGATGCCACTCATCGGGCGGAAGTTCAATACCGATTGGTCATCCAATAGACGATAGCGAGAACCCAATGACTTTATCAACCCTGCCTCACAGCGCAAAGCGGCGGCTTCGCACCGGTTATAGGACCGGTGCCGCCGGCGCCGTGCGTCCGGAATGCCGGGTTGAAAAAGCGGCACATGGTGCCATATATCTATATCTCTCCTCCTTCCGAATGGGCGCAAACCGGGCATGGGGTCTGGTTTGCGCCCTGGTTCTCTCACTGGTCATGCTGGCGGGCCCGGCCCTGGCGGTTCCGCCGGGGACGATCATCGATAATACCGCCCAGGTGGCTTATCGCAGTTGGGGCACCGATATCAACGCCAGCTCGACGGTGAGCCTGACCACCGAATGGCGGCGCACGACGGCCCGGATCGAGCTGCTGCAATATGCCCCCTCCGTAGGCGGAGCGCCTTTGGTTTCGGTCGCCATGACCGAGTACGACCAAGACGGCATTGCCGGCGGCAGCAGTCAGCAGATCACCGCTCTCTACCCGGCCGGCAGCACGACTGCCATCGACCTGGCCCAGCCGGTTCCGCTGATCGCCGCTTCCATCTATCATCAGGGCGAGCCCATTTTCTTCCGCGTCACGGACGAAGACCAGAACATGGATCCGGCCGCCCCGGACACCATCTGGGTGCAGGCCAGCGTCAGCGGCCCGGCCGACAGCGAACTGCTGCTGTTGACGGAGACCGGGCCCGATACCGGAGAGTTCGTGGGTTATCTCCAGTCCAGCGGCCTGGGACCTGCGCAAGATTACAACGGCGTGCTGGATGTCACCGCAGATACACAGATCCAGGCCGCGTATACCGATATCGCCGACGCCAGCGACAGTGTGGCCATGGCGGTGCTGGTGGACCCATACGGCCTGGTGTTCGACAGCACCACCGGACAGCCCGTGGACGACGTGCAGCTGACGCTGGTCGAAGATGCCAGCGGAAATCCGGCAACCGTGTTCGGCGACGACGGCGTGAGCACTTTTCCGGCAACGATTGCTTCCGGTGGAACGGTTGTGGACAGCGGCGGCCAGGTATATGCCTTTGGCGGCGGTCAGTATCGATTTCCCTTCGTGGCGCCCGGCACCTATCGTCTGGTGGCCGCGCCTTCGCCCGGATATGCGGCGCCCTCGACGGCGTTGACGGCGGATCTGCAGGCATTGCCGGGCGCGCCCTTTGCCATTGCCGAACCGGGTTCACGGGGCGAAGCCTTCGTTATCAATCCCGGTCCGGCCATCCAGGTCGATATTCCGGTTGACCCCACCGCCGTGGGATTGTGGCTGCAGAAAAGCGCCAATCGCGATATTGCGGCTGTTGGCGATTTTGTGCAGTACACCGTGAGCGTGCAAAACAACTCGGGCGCTCCGGCGGCGTCGGTCGAGGTCAGTGATCTGCTGCCCATGGGCTTTCGCTATCGCAGCGGTTCCGCCAGGCTCAGCGGCGTCGAGCTGGCCGACCCGCAAGTTGCGGACAATGGACGCGGTTTGACCTTCGCCATCGGCGATCTGGTCGATGGCGCATCGGCAGAGATTCGCTATGTGACGGAAGTCGCCGCCGGCGCCCGGCTCGGAGAAGCGGCCAATCGAGCGACTGCGGTCTCCGGCGCCTTACGTTCGAATGTGGCCATCGCCACCGTCCTGGTCAAAGAAGATTTCTTCCGAAGTAAAAATTTCATCGCCGGGCGGGTGATCGCGGATAATTGCGACGACCTGGCGGGCCATGACCGCGACGGCGTCGAAGGCGTGCGGATCTACCTGGAAGACGGGACTTACGTGATCACCGATGCGCAGGGACGGTATCATTTTGAAGGGGTGGCTTCCGGGACTCATGTGGTGCAGCTCGATCTGGAAAGTCTGCCCGACATTTACGACATCGCCGCGTGTGAGGATAATTCGCGCAGCGCCGGCACTGCTTTTTCCCGTTTTGTCGAACTGCACGGCGGAACGCTGTGGCGCGCCGATTTTCATGTTCAAACCAAAACGCCGCCCATGGGCCGAACCGAATTGATGCTCTCCTGCGGGCTGATGCAAAAAACCGTCAACTATCGCGCGGACATCGATATACAAGATGTGGGCGTCGACAATTTGCGGCTGACGGTGCTGCTGCCGAACCACACGGTGTATGAAAAAGGATCGAGTCGGCGGGACGGCAGGGCCATCGCCGATCCGCTGGACCTTGGTGGCGCGCTGACCTTTCGCCTGGGAGATGTTGCGGCAGGCGAAAAGGCCGCGCTCAACTTCAACGTCTATCTAAACGGCGCTGCAAAACCCGGCCGGCTGCATACCAAGGCCATGTTGACATTCGATACACCGGGTCGCAAAAACCAGCGCACGGAGACGGTGGATACGGTCCTGGCCCTGAGTGAACGAATCGTTCGAACGGTTCAACCGCCTAAAATCGTCCGGCCCCAATTTGACGTGTTGAGCGCCGATCTGACCGATCAGGACCGTCGCAAGCTGGATGCCCTGGCGGCCGAGTTGTCGAATCTGGAAATCGAACATGTGGTCTTCACCGGCCATACCGACAATCGTAAAATCCGGGTCGGTGCGCGTCACCGTTATCCCAACAACGAAGCCCTGTCGCTGATACGGGCCGAAAACGTGGCCCGCTACCTGGCGCCCAAACTCGGTCTGACCGATGCCCGGATGACCATCATCGGAAAAGGGGCCAAGGCGCCGCTGGCCGATAATACGACGGAGCAGGGGCGTGCGCTGAATCGCCGGGTGGAAGTAAAGGTCATGTCGGTGAGCGTCGATATCTTCCACGATCTGGCCTCCATTAAATGTGAAGATCGTGCCACCGTCGATACACGGGGCAGCCATAAGGCGCTCGCAGCGGTGCCGACACCTGAAGAAAATGGCGAAGATGCCAGCTTCGACGGCGACCCGATCGATGTCGAAAGCCTGCCGCCGGGGTTTGCCTTTGTGCGACCGACCAGCTCGGCCCGGCCCAGTATCCCCAGCATCAATCTGGCCATCGAGCATGCTCCGGCGGATCGGGTCGAACTGCTGCTCAACGGCCAGCCGGTCTCCCCGCTGAACTTCGACGGTCGAAAGAAAAATAAAGCGGGAACGGTTGCCGTCAGTTTCTGGCGCGGGGTCGACATCGTCGAAGGCGACAACCAGCTGACGGCCATATGCAAAGATCAGGACGGAAACGCCATCGCGCGTTTGGAGCGGACGGTGCACTACTCCGGTCCTCCGGTGACGTTCGAACTGTTGAAAGCCCAGTCACGGCTGATCGCCAACGGCAAGGATATCCCCGAGATCGCCGTCCGTCTGCTGGATAAGGACGGCCACCCGGCCCGGTTCGGCATCCATGGTGAGTATTCCGTACAGCCGCCGTATCAAGCCTATGCCCCCGAAGGGCAAACCGATGCATTGACGCGTGTTTCATCTGAAAAACCCCGCTATACCGTCGGTCGGGATGGGATCGCGCGCCTGGCGCTGGCGCCCACAACCCAGTCGGGTCGCGCCGTTGTGACACTGGTGCTGGCCGACAGGGAATATGAAGCCGACGTCTGGCTCCAGCCCGAACTTCGGGAATGGATCCTGGTGGGTCTGGCCGAAGGGACATCCGGGTACAACACCGTCAGCGGCAACATGGAAAACCTTGGCGCCGCAGATCAGGATGAATCGTACTATCAGGACGGCCGCATCGCTTTCTTTGCCAAAGGCAAGGTCAAGGGACAGTGGCTGTTGACCATGGCCTACGATTCGGAGCGGGATCGTCATGAGCGCGACAATCAATTGTTTCAGACCATCGATCCGGATACCTACTATACGCTGTACGGGGATGCCGCATCGCAGTCATATGAAGCCCCGAGTGTCCGGAAACTCTATCTCAAGATCGAACGGCAGCAATTCTATGCCCTGTTCGGCGATTTCGATACCGGCATGACCGTCACGGAACTGTCGCGATACAGCCGCCGATTCAATGGACTGAAATCGGAGTATAACGACGACCGGTTCAGACTCAATGTATTTGCCAGCGACACGGACCAGGCCTTTGTCAAGGACGAGATTCGCGGCGACGGCACCTCCGGCCTCTACCGCTTGTCACGTCAACACATTCTGATCAACTCGGAGACGGTTACCATCGAGACCCGGGACCGCTTTCGCAGCGAGGTCGTATTATCCACCCAGGCCATGTCGCGGCATATCGATTACAACATCGACTATGATGCCGGGACGCTCTTTTTCAAGGCTCCAGTCTACAGCCGCGACGAAAACTTCAACCCGATCTACATCGTCGCCGACTACGAATCCAGGGATGGTGCCGACGAGGCTTACACCTACGGCGGACGAGGTGCGGTCAAGCTGGCCGGCGGTCGTGTGGAAGTCGGCGCCAGCTTCGTTCACGAGGGCCCCACCAACGGCGAAGCCGATCTGGGCGGCCTGGATGCCAGGGTGGATCTGGGGCATGGTTTTGAAATCAAAGCCGAGGTTGCCGCCACACAAAAGGACGGGACCGGGGACGAGACAACCGGTCGCGGTCTGCTGGCTGAAGTCAGTAAACAGAGCGGCGATCTGAATGCCAGGGTTTACTTCCGCGAGCAGGGAGAAGATTTCGGTATCGGTCAGCAAAACGGCAGCGAGAGCGGAACCCGCAAAATCGGTGCTGATGCCGACTGGAGCATGTCCCGACACTGGTCCTTAACCGGGGAACTGTTTCGCAACACCAATCTGGCCACCGAGGCCGAGCGTGATGTGGGCGAATCGAGGCTGGTCTATTCCGCTTCCGAATACACTCTGAATGCAGGTTTCCGCCTGGCGGAAGATCGATTTGACGACGGCGACGGCCTGCGCTCCACCCAGCTGCTGGCCGGTGCCTCCCGCCAATTTCTGGAAAACCGCCTGGCGCTGCGCATCGATCATGAGCACTCCCTGGGAGACGACAACCGGAACAGCGATTATCCCACCAGAACCATTGTTGGGGCGGATTACAAGATCGCCGACCCCGTAACGATTTTTGCCGAACATGAAGTGACGCAGGGGCATGACCTGGATACCCAGAGCAGCCGGGCCGGTCTCAAAGCCGCACCCTGGACCGGCGGCCAGGTCGGGTCGTCGCTTGGGCAACAGGTTTCCGAGAACGGCGACCGTCTTTTTGCCAACCTGGGCTTGTCACAGAAATGGCGCATCAACGATCGCTGGAGCGTTGACGGCGGCCTGGACCGCACCCAGACCGTCGGCCGTTCCGATTCCGCGCCCTTGAACACCAACGTGCCGTCCAGTGTCGGCAGCGAAGAGGATTTTACGGCCGTCTCTCTGGGAGCCGGTTACCGGGCCGATGCCTGGTCCTGGACGGCCAGGGTGGAATCCCGCTATGCCGACAGTCAGGACAGACTCGGGGTCTTCAGTGCCGTCTCCGGAGAGATTCAACCGGGCCTGGGTCTTGCCGTCGGCTTCAAACTGTTCGATACGCGGACCGAAACCGGCACCGATACCTTGGACGGTGATGTGCGGCTGAGCCTGGCCTATCGACCCGATCACAGCAGCTGGATCGTGTTCGACCGTCTGGAGTATATCTTCGAAGACCGGCACAGTGGCGACGCCAGCAGCGAAGCCAAACGCATCGTCAATAACCTGAACCTGAACGTCAAACCGCATCATCGCCTTCAGCTGGCTTTCCAGTATGGGGCCAAGTATGTACTGGACACCATAGATGACGAAGGCTACTCCGGCTATACCGATTTGATCGGGCTCGAGGCGCGCTACGATCTGACACGTCAGTGGGACGTCGGTCTTCACTCCAGCGTGCTGCACTCCTGGAGCGCAGCTCAAATGGACTACCGAAGCGGGGTTTCCGTCGGTTATGCTATTGTAAAAAACATGTGGATCAGCGCCGGCTACAACTTCACCGGCTTTGAGGATCAGGATTTCTCTGCCGCCGATTTTACGGCAGCCGGGCCGTTTGTCAAATTCCGCTTCAAATTCGACCAAAAAAGCGTGCGAGAGATAGTTGACCACTTCAGCAGGTAGAGCAGCCGCTCCCACGCAGAGCTTTTGGCAACGGGGCCTTAATTTGCTGTCATTGAACGCACGGGTGTTCAGTTGTCTTTAATGGCCAGTCATAGTAACCTGATATTCGATCGGTCCAGTCGGCAATATTGCATGGCATTGGTTTTGAGTATGGTTCAAACGATTCTGAAAAGAGCGCTTGTGTCGGCCATTGGCGCATTGGTTATTGCATCGCTGGCCGCCTGCGGCACCAGACCACCGGTTCGCGACATCCCGACATACAAAGCCACCGGGCTGGCCAGTTACTACGGCAGGACATTTCATGGCCGGCGCACCGCCAGCGGCGAGCGGTTTAATATGCACGCCATGACAGCGGCTCATCGCCATCTCAAATTCGGCACTCGGGTCAACGTCACCAATCTGCAAAATAGGCGTTCCGTCACCGTTCGCATCAATGATCGCGGCCCCTTTGCGCGCGGCCGGATCATCGATTTGTCTTACGCCGCGGCAAAAAAAATCGGCATGATCCACGATGGGGTGGTTCGGGTGAAAATCGAGGTGGTGGACTGAGGAATAGTTCCTGGTTCCTCGATTCCGATCCCTGCAGCGACTCCGATCCCGATGAGCTGGTGCTCACTCTTGTGATTGACAACTTCGTGCGAGTACGTCATTTTAGGTATGCGTTATCAAAACCTTGTGAATCACACGTGGATTTGTTGGTCTTCAATCATTGCCCGGCTCATCGGGAGAGCTGGAAGCGCGGCGAGATCACAGCCGCCCTTCATCGCAAACAGGAGCGCCATGGCCGCCCATACGCTGATTGCCTGCCCGGCATGCGATCTGCTGCACCACCGCAGGAAACTCACTGAAACAGAAACAGCCCGCTGCAGCCGATGCGGCAATGTTCTGTTTCGGTCATCCGACCCGAGGATAGACAGACCCCTGGCGTTGACCGTGGCCTCCATCATATTGCTGATGCTGGCAAATTCCTTTCCCTTCATCAGCCTGGATATGAGCGGGCATGCCCAACAGGCCCTGCTGTCTTCCGGTGCCATCGCTTTACTGGATGCGGGCTGGGTGATGCTGGCAGTGCTGGTGCTGCTGACCGGTATCATCTTGCCTTTTCTTCAACTGGCCGGAGTGGCATATGTATTGATCGCTCTGCGATTCGGGTTCTCGACGCCATATCTGGCGGTGATATACCGATGGGTCCGTTTGCTGCATCCCTGGGCCATGACCGACATCTTCATGCTGGGTATTTTCGTATCAGTGGCCAAGTTGGCCGGCATGGGCAGCGTCATTCCCGGCGTTGCACTGTATGCCTTTGTTGCTCTGATGTTCATCCTTCCGGCGATATTTGCCGGGCTCAATCCGGAAAGCATATGGGAACGACTGCCGTCGAATCCGGCCGCATAACGGCTGCCGGAGCTGCCATGATCAGCTGTCATATCTGCAACCTGCTGTGCCGATCCGCGGCAGAGCAGACGCGGGTACAGACCGTGTGTCCGCGTTGCGGCGCCCGTCTGCATTCACGCAAACCGAACAGCCTGTCTCGGACCTGGGCCCTGGTCATTGCCGCATTCATTCTTTATCTGCCCGCCAATATGCTTCCGATCATGCTGACGTCATCCATGGGTAAAACCAATGCGGATACGATTCTGAGCGGTGTGATCTACTTCATGAAGACGGGCGATTGGCATTTGGCGCTGATCATACTTGTCGCCAGTATTCTGGTGCCGCTGATCAAGCTGGTGGTACTGAGCTATCTGCTGCTTTCGGTGCATTTCAATTGGACCCGGCGACCCGTGGATCGAACCCGTCTGTACCGATTTACGGAAGCCGTCGGGCGTTGGTCCATGGTGGATATTTTTGCAGTGACGACCATGGTCGCCCTGGTTAAGATGGACGCTCTGGGCACAGTGGAGGCCGGACCCGCCGCGCCGTTTTTCGGCGCCGTGGTGGTCATCACCATGCTGGCGGCCAGTTGTTTTGACCCGCGATTGATCTGGGATGCGGTCGAGGAGGAGAAATGAGCACCGACGAACACGAATCCGGGACTCTCGAGGATGCCGCTCAACCGGAGATACACACGCACCGGCGTATCGGTCTGATTTGGCTGGTGCCGATCGTCGCCGCCTTGATCGGTATTGTGTTGGCGGTAAAAGTGATCAGTGGAAAAGGGCCAACCATCACCATTGATTTTTCATCTGCCGAGGGATTGGCGGCCGGGAAAACCAAAATCAAGTACAAAGATGTGGAGGTCGGCCGGCTCGAATCCATCCAATTGGTTAAGGACCTGTCGCGCGTCAAGATCACGGCCGGCATGGTTCCTGAAATTACGCCTTACCTGACCGAGGATACCCGCTTCTGGATCGTACGGGCGCGTGTGACGGCCGGAGAAATTACCGGACTGGGAACCCTGTTTTCAGGGGCTTATATTGCGATGGATCCCGGAAAAAAAGGCGACAGTCAAAGACACTTCGTCGGCCTGGAAAAGCCCCCGGTGGTGAAAATGGATTCGGCGGGAACCTATTTCAACCTGCGTGCCGAGAAACTGGGGTCGTTGAATCCGGGTTCGCCGGTCTACTATCGACAGATCGAAGTTGGACAGGTGGTCAGCTACCAAATGCAGGAAAGGGGCGGCGCCATCGATATCCGCATATTCATCAGCGCGCCGCATGATGAGCGCGTCAACCAAAATACGCGATTCTGGAATGCCAGCGGGCTCGATTTTACCATGGACACCAACGGAGTTCGCATCAAGACCGAATCGATCCTCACCCTTCTCGAAGGGGGCGTCGCCTTTGAAACCCCTGCCAATCAGATTGACGGCGGTCCGGTGGACAGTCGGCGGCATGTCTTCATCCTGTATGACAACTACGATCAGATCGATGAGCCGGTGTACACGCGCCGCGTCTATTTTGTGGCCTATTTCGACGAAACCGTGCGGGGGTTGAATATCGGGGCACCGGTGGAGTTTCGCGGAATCAAGATCGGCGAGGTGGTCGATGTCAACCTGGAGTTCAACATGCGCGACGTCACCTTTCGAATCCCGGTGTTGTGCTATATCGAACCTGAACGCATCAAGGTCACGAGCGAAAATGAAGCCAGTGAATCCGAGATCCTGTCCGAGCTGGTGCACAAGGGGATGCGCGCCCAGCTGCGCACCGGCGTCATCCTGACCGGGCAGCTCTATGTCAATCTAAGCATCTATCCGAATGCCAAACCCGAAAAACTGCGCTACGTTTCCGGATATCCCGAACTGCCGACCGTTCCCGAGCCGGTCGCGGAGATCACGACGAGCCTGATGAATATCCTCGAGCGGCTGGAGAAACTGCCCATCGAAAAGATCGGCGCCGATCTCAGTGAAACCGTGCACAACGCCAACCGGCTCATGGGTTCTGAAGACTTGATGGCGGCGGTCGCCGCCCTGCGGACGAGCCTTGATCAATTGCAGACATTCACCGCCGAGTTAAACACCTCGATCGGTCCCGGGTTCAATGACGTGCTCGAGCAATCCCGTATGGCGATGCAATCGGGCCAAAAAGCACTCTCGGCAGCCGAGGGGATGCTGAGTGCCGATTCGCCGGTCGGCTACCAGCTCAGCCAGACACTTCAGGATTTGGCTAAAGCGGCCCGCGCCGTCAGCGCCTTGGCGGATTTGCTGGAGCGTAATCCCCAGGCGCTCATCTACGGTAAAGGAGCAGATAAATGATCGGCCCCAAATTGGCTTTGATATTGAGTGCCGTCCTTATTGTGGCGGCGGGATGCGCCGGGGGCGGCACGCCCGTTGTTTACTATACGCTGCAGCCGGCGGCGTCGGTGCAGGCCTTGCCGGATTCCATATCCGCTGAAATCGGGATCGGCCCGGTCCAGTTGCCCGACTATCTGGATCGCAGCGCCCTGGTAACGCGTATCAGCCCGAATCAGCTGCATATTCATCAGGGGCACCACTGGGCCGGATCGCTCCGGGACGACATATTGCGTATCGTCACGACGAATCTGAAATCGGCCTGCCCGGGCGTGACGATATTACCCCATCCCTGGTCCGCGGGCGACCTGCCGGCGGTGCGTTTCCGTTTGTCGATTTTGGCATTTGAGGGTCGACCGGGAGGCGAAGTGGATTTGAAGGTCGCCTGGAACGTGGAAGACAAGCGCACCGATCAGGCCCCCTTGCGCCGGGAAACCCAGGTTCGACGCAGCGTCAAAGGAGACGATCTCGAAGCCTATACAGCGGCCATGGGACGAGCCCTGGCCGGCCTGACCCGGGAGATGGCCAGGGATATCGCCGCCCTGGCAGGAGAGTCATCGAATCAATCAACGCCGACAGATACAACAGCAGATTAGTCATCGATCGACCTGGATTTGCATCGTTGTTGAGCTCCGGGAGCAGCCGATATCCGTACAGGGAATCATTGGCGATATTCAGATGAAACATCAGATTGAAAAAAAGGGGACCATTAATCTCGAGCGATTGATATATCGTCGTCAATTTTTATTGGGCCCTAGCTGTTTTTTACCGAATGAGCATTGGTCAGACATTCAACTTCTCCAAGGATTATATCTGTCGATTCACAAGGACCTGCCCTTTAGGTCGCTTTCACAAGGAAACATCTCCTTAACGCTGATCGGGATAGCGATCGACGCGAGTCGTCCTCAGTATGACGAAACATTAATTCTCCAACATTTGTTCGATAGCGCGTCTGAGATCGACACGCTGATAAATTGTACAAAGACGATTGTCGGACGTTGGGCGCTTATCCTGCAAAATCTTCGAGGAACCTTTCTGTTCTCTGATCCATGTGGTTTCAGGCAAATATATTATTATTTCGATGGGGAAAATGTTTGGTGCGCTTCTCAGCCGGAGTTGATCAGGGCAATTCATAATATGCCTCTGAGTACCGATGCTTCTTTATTGCAATTTTACATGGATCCCGCGCATACGAGCCAAGAATCATCAGTAGTTGGCTCAAAAACACTTTATCAAAATTGTTTGCATTTGCTTCCCAACCATTATTTGAGACTGGATGCACTTGAACCAATCCGTTTCTATCCAATTGGTCCAATAAAAAAGAAGGATCGACATGAAATCGTTGAATCGTCATGCAGAATACTCAGCTCTGTTATCATTGCCCTTGCCAAGCGATACGATATCTCATTGGCGCTGACGGCAGGATGGGACAGTCGCGTTTTACTTGCGGCCTCAAGATCCGTTAGCCGGCACATATCATATTTTGTTTATATGCCAAAACTTGCCGGAGAAAGACATCCGGACGTTTGGGTTCCTAAAGAAATGGCAAAAAAACTTGGAATCAAATTCGATGTCAAGCGAGCCGGCAATGAGCTGCCGGGATGGTTTATTTCCATTCTCAGTCAAAGTGTTACATGCGCGCGAGTTTTACCCAAGACGCATCATATATACCATAAGCTCACTTCAGGAGAAAATCGGATCAACGTGAATGGCAATGGAAGTGAGATATGCCGCAATTTTTTTGACAAGTACTGTGATTATCATGTAGGAGACATTGACGCCGGTTTGCTAGCCTCTCGTATGTTTGCTCGGAAAGTGCTGCCCGACTTTGTCAATCAGGAAATCAATGCCTGGAAAAGGAGCTTTGATCCGGATACTTTAGACAATATAAATTTGCTTGATTTCCTGTATTGGGAACAAAGGATGGGAAATTGGGGAGGGCAATTCCCTGCTGAACAGGATATTGCCGTTGAGGAAATCAGCCCTTTTAACTGTCGTTTATTAATTGAAAGCTTATTGTCATCTTCTCGGCATTTGCGATCGGCTCCTGATTATATTATCTACCAGGATATGATAGGTAAGATGTGGCCGGAAGCTTTATCGTTTCCGATAAATCCACCTCTGGAAAATGATTTTATCGGTAATATAAAGAGCAAAATCCGTCCTAAAATTCCAAAGATAATGGTACCTGTTATCAAGCGGTTGTTAAATAAATAGAATAGACGGCTTTTGTATAAATAAGGAGTCCGGGTCATCATGCTTCGAAAAGAGAAAGAGATCACCGATAGGGAAGAAATCGATGCGGTTATCACCGACTGCGATGTGATGCACCTGGCGATGGCGCGCGACAACGAGCCCTATGTCGTTCCGCTTAATTTCGGCTATGACGGCCGTTGGCTCTATCTCCATACGGCGGGCCACGGTCGCAAGATCGACTTTTTCGAATCCAATCCGGGCGTCTGTTTCGCTTTTGAGCGCAAGGTTCGGATTATCCCGCATGACTCACGTCCCTGCAAATGGTCTTGCGCTTTCGAGAGTGTTGTCGGCAGCGGCACCATTTCCGAACTGCATGGCGAGGACAGGATACACGGCCTGCGGCAGATCATGCGGCATTACAGCAGTAAAGAGTGGACCTTCGACCCCGCGGTCGTTCAAAAGACGCGGGTGTGGCGTATCGAGATCCAAAAGCTGACGGGGAAGCGGTCACATGTATGAACGAAAGCCTGAAGCACTATTCCTGTCTCATGGCGGAGGACCTTTGCCGCTTTTGGGTGATGACGGGCACCAAGAGATGGTTGCCTGTCTGGACGGCATCGCGGCGGCTGTCCAAAGACCGGATGCGATCGTTGTTGTAAGTGCACACTGGGAGGAAGATCGGCCCACCATAACCTCTGGGGCGACCCCTTCACTCATTTATGATTATTACGGCTTTCCGGAAGCGTCCTACGAGATTGAATATCCTTGCAGCGGCGAGCCATCACTCGCTCGTGAGATCTGCAAATCGATAAAACATGCCGGAATTGACGCCGGGCTGGACGAAAAAAGAGGGTTTGACCACGGTCTGTTTGTGCCGCTTAAAATCATGTATCCGGATGCGGATATCCCCTGTGTTCAGCTGTCACTTGTCAATTCGCTTGATCCTTACCTTCACATCCGGGTGGGACAGGCCCTTCGCACCTTTCGTCATGAAAATGTGCTGATGATCGGGTCAGGATTCTCCTTCCACAATATGCAGGCTTTTTTTATGCCCGGTACAAGTGAATCGGAAAAGAAGAACCAGGCATTTGAGAGATGGCTGCTCAACACGTGCGGCAGTGAAGATTATTCGGAAAAGGAGCGGACGCAAAGGCTCGTTCACTGGTTTGATGCCCCTGGCGCTCGTTTTTGTCATCCACGCGAAGAACATTTGCTTCCTCTCCATGTTTGTTATGGGGCGGTTCAAGCACCTTGCACAGACCGATTTGAACTGCGCATCATGAACAAAAAGTCGAGCATGTATCTGTGGTCCATCGACTCGTAACCGGATCCCAATCTTTTTTCATTTGACACAACCCCATCTATCGTTTATCGTCGATTGGCGATTATAGGAGGGAAGGTGACCGACAACACCGTTCAATGGGAGGCCGACATCGATGCGTCCTCACATCGGATCGATCCGGATCGGCTGGCCGCGATTTGCAAGGCGTTGGCCCATCCGGCACGCATCCGCATCGTACGGCGTCTTAAAAAACTCAACCGGTGTGTCTGCGGTGATCTCGTCGATGCGCTGCCTTTGGCGCAGTCAACCGTCAGCCAACACTTGAAGATTCTGAAATCTGCCGGAGTGATCAGGGGGGAGATTGAAGGGCCACGGACCTGTTATTGCCTAAGTCCCTTTTTTTTAAATGAATTTAAATCATTGGTGGATCAATTGCTGCGAATCGAATAACGAGCGATGATGAAAGAAGAAACCAGACAGACCTGCGAATGCGGGAACAGCGCCCCGCCATCAGAACCTGCTGAACCATCCGGGGAGATGTTTCCCATTTACAAGGAACCGGCCGCTTCGGACGCTTGCTGCGGTCAAGCCGCGGATCCCGGCCGCATCGACGATTCCGACGTGCCGTGCTGCGGGCCTCCGGCCGGTCCACCCAGCAGCCCGGATGAGCGTCCGGGATATGCCATTTGTCCTTTTGTCAGCGGTTTTCTGAATACATCAGCGGGGAGGGTGCCGCAGATAAAAGCGACGCTCAGCACTCGTGACCGGATGGGCTCCCTTGCCGTGCGCCTCTCTCTCGGGCGCGACGACTACAAGGTCGCACCGGGACTGTACGCTGTCGGCACGCCGGGATCCGATAGTCCCGTGCTGGTCACGGCAAACTATAAATTGAGTTTCGACCACCTGCGTCGGC
>JBNKKC010000128.1:0-13380 GCA_050291625.1 Desulfobacteraceae bacterium | reverse complement strand
AATCCTGAGATTCGCAAAGCCTATTTGGGTGAAGTTTAATACCCAAAGCAAAAGACTATTCTGCATAAGGTCTGTATTGCATGCCAATGGCGTAACCATTGCCTCTGTAAGTACAGATCTTGGGCTATTTTAATGATGGGGTGGGAAGCGGCATGTCATTAACGTTTCGCAAGGCCAAACAAAGCCGCATTTTTCAGGATGTGGTAAACCAAATCCAAGGGGCGATTCTCGATGGACACCTCAATGCTGGTGATAAGCTCCCGTCGGAGCGTGAATTGGGTGAAATGCTGGGCACCAGCAGAGGCACCCTGCGCGAGGCTTTGCGTGTCCTTGAACAAAAGGGATTGATCGAAATCCGGCTGGGGGTTGATGGCGGGGCCATTGTAACAGATCCGGGCGGCAAACAGATCACCGAGTCGCTGGCCATGCTGATCCGCAGCCAGAAGATATCCTTGCGCCATCTGGCCGAATTCAGAGAAGACGTCGAAGGCACGGTAACCGGGATGGCCGCTGAACGCGCCACGGAAGATGATATCCGCCATCTTCAGAATCTGTTAAAGGAAGCCAAGGCTTGCTGGGAAGCGAGTGGGGAGCAATGGCAAGAATTCATGCAGGTGGACGAAAAGGTGCACATGTTTATGGCCCACATTTCGGGCAATCTGATCTATGAATTTATTTTAAAAACCATTCACGACAACATCCACATCTACTACGATCGCTATTTGCCTTGGGGCCCTAAGGAGCTGAATGAAAACTACAATGATTTATGTCAGTTGGTAGCGGCGCTCGCCGATAATGACACCGAGCGGGCTGTGAAGGTGGCCCGTGAACATGTACGCCGTTTCAACAGTTATATGCAAAAGAAAAAACGGACAATCAATAAAGGAACATACTCTTGATGGAGTACCAGACCTATAAAAATATAATCCGACCTGGCGGCGAAAAGTCGTCTGGGAAAACTGACCCCCTTTGCCGAGGATATCGAGAAGACCATCCGGGGGGCACCAAGGGTTTAGGAAAATCGCTGGTCAAACGCCAAACCGACGAAGAATCGATTACCTCTTTGGAAGTGCTACAGCGCGTTCGATATGCGGCTCCGGACCGTGTACCTCAAAAGGTGCCGGCATCAGCGGCCGAACATGGCTACTGCATCGCCCGTGCACCGGTGCTGATGGAAGGGCGCATCGAAATGATGCACTATGCTCAGAATCAGAGTATTTGTGATAATTATCTTTACGGCATTGGTGGATATACCGATAGGATCGGGCGTTTCCGGAAGCTTGCGATTATTATTGTTGTTAGTGAAAAATAACTTATTGATTGTAACACTGCTGAATATGAACATGGTCCGTAATGTGATCTTTAATCATTAAGGAGAATTGTTATGAAGCGAATTACGATCTGTTTGCTACTCTTATTGGTCATAATGATCGGAAGCGCAAATGCCCTTACATTAACCATTTATACGGAAGAGTTCCCTCCATTCAATTTCACTGAGAAAGGCGAAATAACAGGAGTATCCACTGAGATTGTCCGACAAGTCATGGCCGATACGGGAATTCCATATCAGATAAAAAGCCTGGCTTGGAAAGAAACCTATCAGCGTGCCCAAAAAGAGCCGAACAGCTTGATTTTTTCGATCAGTCGCAATCATAGCCGCGAAAAATTATTCAAATGGATCGGCATCATTGTGCCGACAAGTTACTTTGTGATGGCTCTAAAATCACGTACGGATATTAAGATCGAATCGTTAGAAGACATGAAAAAGTATAAAATTGGAACGACGATGGATGACATCGTCGAGTCCTGGCTGATCAGCAAAGGGTTCGACACGGGCGATTTTAATCGATCAAGCGGCGATCATGCGACGCAGAAAAATTTTATGAATTTGTTAAATAAAAGAATTGATGTATGCCCCTTCCCGGATGCCGTAGCCTACCACATCGTACGAAAGGCAGGCCACACCAATCCGGGTTTATTGCTCCAAAAAACGTTTCCTATTGAAGAACTTTCCGGCGGTTACTATCTGGCCGCCGGTTTAAAGACTCCTGATAGCGTTGTTTTTAAAATATCTCAGTCGCTTCGCAAGGTTAAACAATCAGATGGCTATTATAAAATCCTTGCGCATTGGGGCGTCGATGCGATGGGTGTAAAAACAGATGCACCGATAGCCAAGCTGGTTTACACACTTAAAAATTTTAATCGAATTGTTACCATTGGCTTTATCGCGACTGATAAAATGTCAGCTCACCGTAACGGTGGATTGTACCGTAAGGAGATGCGTGAAGAATTCCATGAAGCCTATGTGAGCACATTTGATCAATGGCGTAAGCAATACGAAAAGATGCAGAACAAAGTTGACGCCCTGATCATTGGCGATATCACGGGTATCAAAGGTTGGAATGATTCAGAAGCTCAGAAATATATTCGGACCTCGACAAAAATAATTACGGGATGTGTATTGGGATCTGTTTGCAACTACGCCATGTTCGGCTTCGATGGAGATAGCTTTGTTATCAACAAAAAAATCATCGAAAGTATAGGAAAAACGATCCCCAATAGCTATATCAAAAAGGCAAAAAGAATTATCGAATAAACTGTCTCTATTTCACACGATTCCTAGGTCCATCATCGCGTCGGCCACATTGACAAAGCCGGCGATGTTGGCACCAATGACGTAGTTGCCCGGGGTGCCGTATTGTTCGGCCGCATCCAGACACGTTTTATGGATACTGCTCATGATCATCTTCAACCGGTTGTTCACCTCTTCCCGGCTGTTTCTATAGGCATTGACAAGCGCTTGACTAAGAACCCGCCAGTGCTGAGGTGGGTTTTAGATCAGATTATCAGGGATATGCCGAAGTTCTTTTGCACAGAGTTTTCACTTTGTTCGCAGCGCCGCAATTACTTTGCTCTCTGTGCCTGGCAAATGATCATTCCAACTTATGCATAAATGAATGAAATATTCAAATCAGAATATCAATAGCTCATGCCAATTCAGGATCCGGAGTCCTGCAAAATCTGGTCGGGCGATAAGGCCTCGGATCGATGGCCGGCTGTTTTCCGGCAATCAAGTCGGTCACCAGTTCGGCCGTTGCCGTTGCGGCGGTCATACCGATCATGCCGTGACCGGTTGCGATTATTAGATTGGCTTTTTTTGGGGCGGCACCGATGATGGGCAGGTCGTCATAGCACATGGGGCGCACGCCCACCCATCGGGTCATCGCAGGCCGGCCCATAGGCTCCCGCAGATAGACAGCCGCCGCTGATATGAGATTGTCGATGCGCCGGCGGACCGGTTCGGTGTTCAATCCGGAAAATTCCATGGTGCCGCCCAGCCGGCAGCCATCCCGCCAGGGGGTAGCCACCACGGAACGCTCCCAAAAATAGCAGGGTGTGCTAAGGGCTGCTTTGGGCCGCGCCATGGTCAGGCTGTAACCCTTGCCGGGCTGTACCTGTAGACGGAGGCCCACCTGCCGAGCAATGGCCGGCGACCAGGCGCCGGCGGCCAGCACGAAATGATCGGCGCCAAACCGACCCTTTGGGGTAACCGCTTCGGATATGGCGCCGCCGGAGGTCGCCAGGTCCGTCACCGGGCTGTTCTCGACGATGGTGACCCCACCCCGGTCGATCAGCAGGTCCTTTAATTCTCTCAGCAGCACTTCCGGTCTTAAATGGCCGTCCACGGAGTGGTACCAGGCTCCGCATACATCTTCGGACAGGGCGGGTTCTTTATCCAGCAGCTGGGATCTGGACAGGCGATCGGCGGCCAAACCAAAGGGCTGCAGGGCCGCATTGATTTTCTGGTATTGCGCAAAGCGCACCGGATCATTAAACACCAGCAATACGCCATGCTGCTTGTACCGGCAGTCAATGGGTTCTTTTGCAAAAAGCGCCGCATACAACTGTCTGGAACGCGAAAACAGGTCATGCCGCGCCGATAGCGCATGCCTGAAATGGCGATGATTGCATTTGGCCGCAAATTTCAACAGCCACACCAGTTTGGGCAGATCGGGTTGCGGTTTGATATAGAGCGGCGATGAACGCCGGGTCATGCTGATCATCGCGTCAGTCACCGCGCCCGGCTGGCACAGGGGCGGCAGATCCGAAAAAAACAGCAGACCGCAATTGCCATAGGAAGCCCCCCCGCCATCACCGCCCACCGTCGCTTTTTCGATCACACAGACCTGCCGGCCGGCCTGATTGAGATAGTAGGCGCAAGCCAGACCGATGATACCGCCACCGATTACCGCAACGTCGCTATGACGGCAATCCAGCATGATTTCTTCTCTCCTGTTGCTCGATTTATGGGTTCGTTTCCTGCGCCGGGTTTCCGGCGGGGGTGCCGGCATCCCTAATGGAGGCGTATGCGGCCACACACATGATCACTATGCCGCCGCTAATGATTCGCATGTCGGGAATTTCATTCAGCAAAAAAGCCGCGACGATAATCCCGTAAACCGGTTCGAGGCACGCCACCACGCTGGCAGTCCGGGCTTGGATCAGCGCCATCGACCGGATAAACAGCGAATGCGCAAATCCGGTACAGATCACACCCAGAAACACCAACAACATAATCTCTTTCAGCTCATAGCGAACATCGTAAACAAACACCAGCGGCAGCAGTACGACCGCTGCGACCAAATCCTGATAAAATGCGATCACCAGGCTGGAATAATGTCTTGCAAACCTGCGGTTCATAATCGAAAGTACTGCAAACGTAAAGCCCGAAGCGATTCCCCAGAAAACACCTTGCACGATCCGGTTTGCAAACTCAAACCGGGGGATGATCAGGGCCACACCGAAAACGGCAGTCAGTGCGACGATCACATCGGATCTGCGGAGGCGTTCATTAAAAAAACAAGGCTCCATAAAGGTGACAAATACCGGGAAAGTTGAAAATGTAAGCAAGCCGATGGCCACGGTGGATACCTTTATGGCCTGGAAAAAGGTGATCCAATGAATGGCCAGGACCAGTCCCATCAGAACCATACTGATCCCATCGCGTCGCGCTTGCAATCTCATGCGGCGGCGCTGCGTAACCAGCACAACGGCCAAAGCCAGGCAAGCAAAGATTACGCGCCCTAGAACGATAAGCGTTGCCGGCAACGTCACCAGCTTTCCGAATAGGCCCGCCAGTCCGAAGAAAAAAACCGCAACGTGAAGGGATAGCATGCTGTTATGCTTTGGATTCATCTGATGACATCTCTACCCTTGAGCACGGTGAGTGAAACCGATGCAAGCCGGGGACAGGCTTGTCATCACCGCAGGATAAACCCGTTTTTGTAAGGATCGGCAGGGTCGATCAAAAACTCGTGGCGGCCGGTGATGTGTGCGGCGCCTTCGACCTCGGGAATCACAGCCGCATGGGGCCCGAAGGTCTTCTCTTCTATCACGCGGCCGGTGAAACGGCTGCCGATAATGCTCTCGACGGTGAACGGTTGTCCCAGGCCGATCTCCCCGCGGGCAAAATGCAGGGCGAGTCTCGCACTCACACCGGTTCCGGTGGGGCTGCGGTCCACTTCACCTTCTGCGAAAATGCACACATTGCTGCTGTGGGCGCCTTCGCTACGCGACGGTCCGGTAAAAATGGTCCCGTACAGAAAACTGAGGTCGCTCTCAAATGGATGCGAAATGGTGCGCTGGGCCGTGATGGCCCGCTTGATGGCCATACCCTTGGCCACCAGTTCGGCAAAGGCCTCGGGCTGCGTGCGCAAACCAAGGCGTAGAGCATCGACGAACGCATAGAAGGCACCGCCAAAGGCGATATCATAGCTGACGGACCCAAGCCCCGGCACCTCGACGGTCTCGTCCAGCGCCAGTACGAAGGAGGGCACGTTGTGAAAATAGACCGAGCCGACCCTTCCGTCCGTAATACGGGCGTGGGCCGTCACCGGACCGGCGGGCGTATCGATCTTGACCGTGGTTTCCGGTACCTTCACGGGCACCAGACCCGTTTCCAGGGCAATGGTGGTCATGGCGATGATGCCGTGACCGCACATGGTACTGTACCCCTCGTTATGCAGAAACAGTACTCCGAAATCAGCATCCGCCGTCTCCGGCGGTGTGACAATACAGCCGTACATGTCGGCGTGGCCTCGGGGCTCCCACATCAAAGCCGTCCGCAGATAGTCCAAATGGTCGCGCATGTAGCGGCGACGTTCCAAAATCGTGTCACCCGGCAATTCGGGCAGCCCGCCCGTGATGACCCGAAACGGTTCACCCCCGGTGTGGGCATCGATGGTGGTCATCTTGATCCACTCTCTGGGTGGCTGCCAGGCCAACATGGGCGTATCCATATACTCTCCCCTTCTTTTTATGTTCTTCTCCAAATTCTATACTCTAAAAGGAACATCTCAATAGCACGAGCCGCTGAATGGGGCTTTGCCTGTGCATATTGAACCGCAGAGATTCGTTATTTCAGCACCTTATCAATGGGGGAGACTGTGTCGCCGCCTGTCACGGCTCATGATAAAAGAAAGCTCTATATATGGCTCTGCATGCGCTGATAATGCCGCCTTTCATAGATCGATGACTGTGCCTAAACCCTTGCCCTCCGCCGCCGACAAAGCCGCCGCTGCCGCCGCAGCATCCTGCGCCGCCATGCCCACCGATTTGAAGAGGGTAACCTGTTCATCATTGATGCGTCCGGGCTTGTCCTTGTTGACGATTTCCCCCAGTTCGGCATCGACGGCGGCCCGGGCCTTGATCAGGTCGCCGGCTTCGGCCATAGCGGCCTCCCGCGCATCCACGACCACATAGGCGCGCCCGATTACCGACGGATCGATCTCCTGCATGTCCGGTGTGAAGGACCCCACGCCGGTGATGTGGGCGCCGGGCGGCAGATCGCTGCCATTGAAAACCGGTGTAGTGGCGGTGGTGGCGGTCAATACGATATCGGCCCGGCGCACCGCTTCAGCCGCTGAGGCCGCCACCCGGGCCCGGGGCCCATCAATCCAGGTTCCGATATCTTCGACCAAGCCTGCGGCCGCCGCCGGTACCGGATCGAACACCATGACCTCCTCAATCGACCGCACGGCGCAGGCCGCCGCCAGCTGGGCGCGCCCCTGAACCCCGGCGCCGAAGAGGGTGACTTTAGAGGCATCTTTACGCGCCAGCAGATCAGCGGCCAGTCCTCCGGCCGCACCGGTTCGAAGGGCCGTCAGACTGTCGCCTTCCATCATCGCCTGCGGGACGCCGGTTTCGGCGTCCAAAACCAGCACGAGCGCAGAAACGGTCGGCAAGCCCAGTGACGGGTTGTCGCCAAAGACCGACACCACCTTTACCGCCAGATTCCTGCTGCGCTTCAGAAAGGCCGGCATCAGCAACGTGACGCCTTTGTCCGTGTGCAGGCGGCTGCGCAGGGGCACGGCGGCATCGCCGGAAGAAAACTGGCCAAAGGCCAGTTTCATGGCCTCGATGGCTTGGGGCATCGGCAGGGCGGCCCTGACATCGGCCGCCGTAAGGATACGGATTTGCATGGTCTCTCTCCTATACCTCTAATCGATGATCTCTTTCAACTCCTCTCCAATAGCGTTCAGGTGCTTTTCCATCCACAGGGAAGCATTTTTCTCGTCCTGACGCCGAATGCATTCCACAACCACGCCCGCTGTGTCGATGGAGGCAGCTCTGTACGCTGCGGACAAGCGTTTGGTTTTTAAGGAGGAGTGGTGCGCAACCAGTTTTTCAAGGATCAACTTGGTCATTTCGTATATCACAACGTTGCCGGTGGCCTCTGCAACCGCCTGGTGAAAGGCCATGTCCGCCTCTAAAAAGAGGGTATATTCCCGGGCGTTGGCTTTGAGGTGGGCAATGGTCTCTTTGAGCTTGTGGATGTGGGACTTCTCCGCCCGCTGCGCCGCTAACGCGGCGGACCTTGATTCCAGCAGTTGCCTTGCCTCGATGAGATCGAAGATGCTACCGGCCGCCAGGGCGGCATCGAGTTTTTTTATGGAAGGATCTGTCTGGGGCAGAGGCTGCCGGATAAAGGTGCCCTTGCCCTGCATGACCTCCAGATAGCCCAACACCACCAGTGCGTTGACGGCCTCCCTGATCGAGGATCGGCCCACGCCCAGCTGTCGGGCCAGATCCCGCTGGGAAGGCAGATGACCTCCTGGCGGCAGTCGGCCGGCTTCGATTTTTTTTATGATCTGTTCTGCCACCATTTGCGGCGCGGATGCTCTTTTTATGGTTTTAAATTCCATTTTTTTACGACAAATTTCCATGTGCGGTGCGGTGAATAATCTCGTCCTGCAGTTCTTCGGTCAGATCCACAAAGTAGTCCGAATACCCGGCCACGCGCACGATCAGATCGCGGTAGTCATCTGGATAACGTTTTGCTTTTTCCAGGGTCTGCCGGTCGACCACGTTGAACTGGATGTGATGGCCGTCCATTTTAAAATAGGCGCGCACTAGATGGGCCAGTTTGGTGATGCCCGCATCGTCCGCCAGAATTTGGGGAATGAACTTCTGATTTAACAGGGTGCCGCCCGTCCGGATGTGGTCGATTTTGGCGGCGGATTTGACCACCGCCGTGGGGCCGTTGCGATCGGCGCCCTGCACCGGCGAAATGCCTTCCGACAACGGTACGTCACTGTTACGCCCATCGGGCAGGGCGCCGATGACGCTGCCGAAATAGACATGGCAGGTGGTGGGCAAAAGGTTGATCCGGTGACACCCCCCGCGGGTGTTGGGCCGGCCGTTGACACTGCTGTAATACGCCTCAAACACCATTCGGGCAATGTCATCGGCCCTGTCATCATCATTGCCGAATTTGGGCGTTTTTTCTCTGAGTGCATGATGCAGTGGTTCAAAGCCGCAAAAATTTTTATCCAGCGCCTGGAGCAACTGGGCCATGGAGACGGTTTGGGTGTCGAACACATGATGCTTCAATGCGGAGAGGCAATCGGTCATGGTGCCCAGGCCGACGCCCTGGATATAGGAGGTGTTGTAGCGGGCCCCGCCGGCATTGTAGTCCTTACCGTTTTGGATGCAGTCGTCGATCACAAGGGAGAGGAAGGGCACCGGCATATACCGGGCATTGATCTGCTCGATGATATTGTTACCCATGATTTTGATATCGATAAAATGATCCAATTGCCGTCGCCATGCGTTGAAAAGGTCTTCAAATGTTTCAAAGGCTTCAGGGTTGCCGGTGGCAAGGCCGATGGGTTTGCCGGATTTCGGATCGATGCCGTTATTTAATGTGATTTCCAGGATTTTGGGCATATTGAAATAACCCGTCAGGAAATAGGCTTCCTTTCCAAAAGCGCCCGCCTCCACACAGCCGCTGGCGCCGCCCTGCCTTGCATCCGTCACGCGCTTGCCCTGGTATACGAGTTCCTGGACGATGGCGTCGGTGTTGAAGATCGAGGGCTGGCCGAATCCGGTTTTAACAATCTTAAGGGCCCGTTTGATAAAACGGTCCGGATTCTTTTTACTCAACTGGACCATGGAAGAGGGCTGCAACAGCCGCATTTGTTCGATCACATCGAGGATGAGATAGGTCAGTTCGTTGACCCCGTCGCGGTTGTCTCTGGTCAAACCGCCGAGATTGATCAGCGCAAAATCGGTGTAGGTGTTGCTCTCTTTTGCCGTCACCCCGGTTTTGGGAGGGGCCGGATGGTTGTTGAACTTGATCCAGAAGGCGCTGAGCAGTTCCTCGGCCCTTTCTCTGGTCAATGTACCGGCCTCTATCTCCTTTTCGTAAAACGGGTACAAATGCTGATCCAGCCGGCCGGGGTTAAAAGCATCCCACGGATTGAGCTCGGTGATCACACCGATATGGACAAACCAGTAATGCTGCAAAGCCTCCCAGAAGTTGCGGGGGGCATTCAGCGGCACATGCCGGCAGATCTGCGCCATTTGCTGCAGTTCGTCCTTGCGGACCGGGTCGCTTTCTTCGCGGGCCAGATCGTCCAGTGCGGCGGCATGGCGCCCTGCAAACGCGATCAGGCCGTCCGCCGCAATATCCATTGCCCGCAGCTGTTCCTCTTTGGCCAGAGCATTTGCGTCCGTGTAAAAATCAAGGCGTTGCATGGCCTCTGCAATCTCTTCTTTGAGATCCTTAAACCCTTTATGGTATATCTTATCACCGCAGGCCGTATGGCCGGGAGAGCGCTGCTCCTGAAACTCGGTGAAGACGCCGGCTTCATAAGCCTCTTTCCACACCTGGGGCATTTGCGCGAAAATCTTGTCCCGGATAGAGTGGTTTTCCCAGTAGGGTATGATTGATTCCCGGTAGCGTTTTTTGACTTGCCCATCCACTGAAAAGGGGACTTTTTCTCTTGAATCGATGATCTCGAGATCGCTTTCCGAATGAACACAGACTTCCGGGTAGGTGGGTGACGCTTTTGGCTGAGGCCCTCTTTCACCCACGATCAGCTCATCTTCGCCGATGTAGACGACCTTGTTTTCCAGAATATATTGAAAAGCGCGGGCCCGTTGCACCGGTATGGCTTCCGTCCGGGCGCTACCGGATCGAAAGAAGTCCGTGATCAATTGCGCCCGTTCCGAAGACAGCCTGGGTACCGCTGAAAGGCTGCGGGACCGTAGCCGCTCTATTCTTGGGTTCATGCTAACCTCCAATCTTGACGTCAAAGCCGGATGATTCGAAACCGGCTTTTATCTTAACCATATGCGCTTGGGTGGGCGGCAGTGTGCCTTCCATGGGATTGACCATGCCGAGGCGTAAATATTTTTTATCCGCCGTATGATGAAAGGGCAGAATGTCTATCCGTTTCAATCGCGGCAGTGTTTTCAGATATTGGGCGATGGCCGATATATTTTCTTCGGTATCGGTTATTTTCGGGATAATCGGGATTCGCACATGCAGCGGGATTTCAGAATTTGCCGCAAGCGTCAGATTTTGTAGAATGGACCTGTTGGATATGCCGGTAAAATGTCTATGGGCCGTGTCATCCATAAGTTTTAGGTCAAACAGGATCAGATCCGCCAGCTCGATCATCTGCCTGAACACTTCCCGATCCGAAAAACCGGTGGTATCCACAGCCGTGTGGACTCCGCGTATGTTGCATTGTCGTAAAAGGGCAAACAAAAACTGTGGCTGAGATAACGGTTCACCCCCGGAAATTGTGGCCCCGCCGCCTGATTCGTCGTAGAAAACGATATCCTTTTCGATCTGCCGGATGATCTCATCAATAGTGGCGCGCCTGCCGGCCGTTTCGTCTATATGGGTCTGATTGTCAGCAGCTTTCAGGATTTGGGGCTCACTTCCCTGTCCCTCGGGGTTGTGGCACCACCAGCAGGCAAGGGGGCAGCCCTTTAAAAATACTGTAGTCCGAATGCCCGGTCCGTCGTGGAGGGCGAATTTTTTTATTTTAAATATGATGCCGCTGTCCATGTTGCCCCGCTGATTTCTTGTTTTGCCACAGACTACCACATCATTTTAAAAATTCAACAGCTTTTCAGGTGTTCAGACCACCTGAACAATTTAATAGGGAGATTCAGTTTTGTTGACCCGCATACCTGCTGTCCGACAAACTGAAAAATTTGGATCGAATGCGCTCAAGGTGCTCAAAAAGATGTCTTTTTCGGGTTCGGCCGACGTTTGCGGGTTTTTTTCGGGTCAGCACGGCGGACAAATCGGTCAGCTCTTTTTTGACAGAGATGACCTCCTCACGCCAATCGGCGGTACTCATTTTGATCATGTTATAATACCATAATCGAAACGTCAGTGCATATAAGCGTTCGGACATTTCCGTCATGTATGGGTTCCCAGCCGCATCATGAAACAGCTTTTTGATGCTGAAATCTATTGCGGCCAATGCCTTTGGATCTTTGGTGTTTAATAGCGGTTCACACGTATTCAAAAGTCGATCGAGTTGGTCGAAATGGGTCGGTGCAAATCGCTCGGCGGCCATTTTCCCGATCACATCTTCCAGTTCCAGTCGCGCCTGATAGACACTGATAATCCGATTCAACTCCAGTTCCGTTACCTGAACGCCGGTGCGCGGTAAAATTTTGATCAGGTGTTCCCATTCCAGGCGGAAGAGAACTGTACGCAGGGGGGTGCGGCTGACGCCGAATTCTTTGGCCAGGGTCTGTTCCTTTAGAATCTGACCCGGTTCATACTCGATGAACAATATTCGCTGGTGCAGCTGTTTGTAGATATCGATTTTCATATGTCCGCCAAATCCTGTTTTCGTCCAAGTTTGCTGGTATACCTTTATAATACATAAAAATTAAATTTACAATTAGCTAAAATATATTCAATGATCAGTTCGTTACAAAAAAATATTTACATAAATATTTTATTGGTATACCAAATAAATATATTAAATACACCAATTCAAAAGCGGAAAGAAAAGAGTCGGGATTAAGGAGGGAAAATCCAATGCACTTAAAATCATTCAGCCACGGGTTGTGGTCGGAAACGGCGCTCCCGGCTCCTAAATTAAGCCCCATCGAAGGAGACCATAGCGCCGATGTCGCGGTCATTGGCGGCGGATATACCGGCCTGTCCGCCGCGCTGCATCTGGCGGAGGCCGGAAGGGACGCCATTGTTCTCGAAGCCAGAGAAATCGGCTTTGGCGGTGCCGGACGCAATGTGGGACTGGTCAATGCCGGCCTCTGGCTCATGCCGGATGACGTGGTTCGGATTTTGGGGCAAACCTTTGGTGAGCGCCTTATCAAGGTGCTGGGGGCTTCGCCGGATCTGGTCTTCGGACTCATTGAAAAGCACGGCATCCAGTGTGAGGCCTTACGAAAGGGGACCCTCCACTGCGCCCATTCCCCGGGTGGATTCCGCGCCCTTCAAAAACGGGAGGCCCAATGGAAACGCCGTGGGGCACCGGTAACGCTTCTCAGCCGCGAGGAGGCTGTCCCAAAAATCGGCAGCGACAGCTTTTACGGGGCGCTCCTGGATCATCGGGCAGGTACGATCCAGCCCCTGGCCTACGCCTATGGACTTGCGAATGTTGCCAAAGCTGCCGGCGCTCGTCTCTACGAAGATTCGCCGGTCACTGCTTTGATGCGTGAGTCTGATCATTGGCGCCTGACAGCGCCTGCCGGCAATGTGTCGGCTAAGGCCGTAATCGTGGCGACGCATGGGTATCCGGAAAGCGCCTTCAAGAATCGTAAAAAGGAACTCATCCCGTTTAACTTCTTCCAGATCGCGACGTCACCCTTGCCGGAAGAGATTCGCAGGACAATTCTTCCGGGGGGCGAGGGTGCATGGGATACCAATCTGATTCTATCCTCATTCCGCCTGGACCGGTCGGGACGCTTGATCGTGGGCAGCGTCGGGCAGGTGGAAAAGTTAGGCTATTCGCTCCATAAAAACTGGGTCCGGAGAACCATCAAGACGATCTTCCCCCAGGTCGGTTCGATCTCGCTGGAGCAGGCCTGGAACGGCAGAAT
>JBNKKC010000127.1:0-102998 GCA_050291625.1 Desulfobacteraceae bacterium | reverse complement strand
TCGGCCAGGGCCGCAAGGGTCAGCTCGACATCCTTGGGGTCATCCTCGACTAGCAAGATACGCTTTAAGACATCCATCGACACCTCCTTGTCATGCCTGTGGTAAAGCAAAGTAAAACGTTGCGCCCCGGTCCGGACCGCCTTCGGCCCAGATCCGTCCGCCGTGCCGGGCGATGATACGGCGCACATTGGCCAGCCCGATACCTGTGCCTTCGAATTGCTCCGTGTGGTGCAGGCGCTGGAACACACCGAAGAGCTTGTCTGCGTGGGCCATGTCGAAACCCACACCGTTGTCGCGCACAAAAATCACGGCTTCGGAATTTTTGCCGGGCAGCGACCCGATTTCGATTGTGGCCTTTTGCCGGGGCTGGGTGAATTTCAAAGCATTGGAAATCAAGTTCACCAGGACGGTCCTCAGCAGGGCGGCATCGCAGCCGACAGCAGGCAGATCACCGATGCGCCAATCGACGCTTCTGACGGCGGCATCCGGATCAAGTTCCCGGACGACGTCCTGCACCAGGGCTCCGATATCCACCTGTTGGTATGTCAGGTGATAGCGCCCCATCCGGGTGAACGAGAGCAGCTCATCGATCAATCGGCCCATTTTTTGGGCTGCGCCGGAAATGTTGTCCATGTAGTGCCTGCTCTGTTTGTCCAGCACCGCTGCCTCCTTCTTTTGCAGCAGTTTAAGAAAACCGTCGATATGTCGCAGCGGCGCCCTCAGGTCATGGGAGACCGTGTAGGTAAACGCTTCCAGCTCCTTGTTGGATGCTTCCAATTGCTCCGTTCGATTCAGAACCCGCCGGTCGAGCTCCGAATTGAGCCGCCGGAGCGCTTCCTCGGCCGCCTTGCGTTCGGTAATGTCATCGATGGAGACAATCACCTTGGAAAGTGTTTTCTCGTAGCCCGGGCACACCGAAAAAGAGATCGTTACCATTCGAAGGTCATCGCTGAACGTCTTCACGATGGTGTCGCCTTTCATTTCAGTACCGCCATTGTAGAGGCGGACCAGCTCATTCCGGAAGTAATCGAAAGACTCCGGTGTAAACGTGTCGATCAGGCCCTTCACCAATTCATCTTTATCGGCGGCCCCGTACAATGCGAGTGAAGCGCAATTCACATCGGTGACCTTTGCCAGGTCTGCACACCACTGGACTGTTTCGGGATGCTGTATGAAGTAGCTTTCGATGTCATCAACACCTTGCTTTCTCAAGCTGTCGAGAAAAGCCCTTACGCCGGAGAAATCCTCCTCCAATATTGACACCGGCGAATTTTCGAAAACCAATCTATACCGCTCTTCGCTCTCCTGCAAATTGCGGTACGACAATAAACTGGTCAGGGCATCTTCAAGCCTTCTGCCGATTTCCTGAAAAAGTCTCTCCTCCTTGGTTCGCCATTGGCGTGCGTAGGAGCACTGATGCATCCCGAATTGCCATGGCTTTCCCACTTTGGGATGAAGAGCCATCGAGATTAATGACTTGATACCGAATTGCTGCGAGGCTTTCTCTGGCAATGGATGTTCCGACCCGGGCCCAAATTTCACAGGCCCGTCCAAAGAGCGCTGTATTCGGTACACCTCGGCGACCTCCTCATCCATCGGGATTGTCAGATCAAGGGCTTTGGGTCCGGGATACTCAGGCCTGGTGCGTTCCATCGGAACAGACCAAGACGCGGCGTCCGGATCGCAGGGGTATACGAGAAATGCCCGGTCACAGCCAAAAGTGGAAAGCGTCACATCCAGAACATCCGTCATCATCTCCTCAAGATCATTGGATCCATGGATGGCCCGGCTGGTACTGCTAATGCTTTCCAATACGTGCAGGTGGGCCGTCCGTTCCTGCTCGGCTTTTTTTTGTTCGGTGATATCCATCCGGACCCCCAGCACCCGCGTTATTCGCCCCTCCCGGTCATGCTCGATGCCGAATCCCTTGACGTGCTCCCATCGGTAGGTTCCGTCACAATGGGAAATCCGCGCCTTATATTCATATATCTGAGAGCGATCCGCCGAGAGCTTCCTGGACAGCACCTTCTGGATCTTGGCTTCCACATGGTCCCGATCGTCCGGATGCACCCGCTCCAGCCATTCCTTCCGGTCCCCTTCGCCCTCTTTGGGTTCGTACCCGAGCATGGTATAGTATTGGGGCGAAGCGTACCAGCGGTCGTTCACAATGTCCCAGTCGAAGATGCCGATCTGTGTCGCCTCAAGCGTCAAACGCAATCGTTTTTCGGATGCCTTCAGTCTTTGCTCTGTCTTCTGACGTTCGGCAAGTTCATGCTGCAACTGCGCGTTGGCATCGCGGAGCGCTTCGGTCCGCTCGATAACCTTTTGCTCCAGATGTTCGGTCAGTTCCCGCAGTTGCAGATGAATGCGTACCCTGGCCAGTACCTCGTCGGCCTGAAACGGCTTGGTGACGTAGTCCACCGCTCCGGCCTGGAAGCCCTTCACCTTGTCGTCCTGATCTTCCAGGGCGCTGATGAAGATGACGGGAATGTCACGCGTCCGCTCATCGGCTTTAAGCCGGCGGCAGACCTCGAAACCGTCCATCCCGGGCATCCGGATATCGAGCAGGACTAGGTGGGGAAGGGTGGAGCGGACAAACGCCAGCGCCAGTTCGCCGTCGGAGGCGGGATAAACGGTGTAGCCATGCTCCGTCAGCAAATCGGTCAGCAACTGCAGATTGGCGGCCGTATCATCCACCACCAGGATTTTGTCCAGGCGTTCCGGATTCATCTTTTGTCTCACTCCATTTAAGGATTGGCCGCTTTCGTATCCGGCATTATTCAGGCTCCTGGCGCATGGCTGCCCCGCCTTTCATGTGTGGCAGGGCGACATAAAATGTCGCGCCCTGATCCACCTTTGCTTCCGCCCAGACCCGGCCGCCGTGTTTGTCGATGATCCGGCGCACCGTTGCCAGCCCGATCCCGGTGCCTTCGAATTCATCGGTGCGGTGCAGGCGCTGAAAAACGCCGAACAGCTTGTCCGCGTGGGCCATCTCGAATCCGATGCCGTTGTCGCGGACGTAAATCACGGTTTCGTGATCCCGGCCGGGCAGCGAGTCGATTTCGATTCGGGCCTGTGGTCGGTGTCGGGTGAATTTCCAGGCGTTGGCGATCAGGTTGACCAGCACGATCCTCAGCATGGACGCATCACCCTCCACCGCGGGAAGATCGCCGATGCGCCAATCGATGGTTCTGCCGACTGCATCGGGATCGAGTTCGGCGATGACATCGCGCACCAGGGGCTCCAGCTTCAACGGTTGGATCGACATGGCATTGCGCCCCATGCGGGAAAATGTGAGCAGATCGTCGATCAACAAGCCCATTTTTCTGGCCGAATTGGAAATGGTCTCCATGTAATGCCGACCCTTTTCGTCCAGCGTCGCTTCGGTTGTTTTTTGCAGCAGTTCGACGAATCCGTCGATATGGCGCAGGGGCGCCCTGAGGTCGTGGGACACTGAGTAGGCAAAGGCCTCCAGTTCTTTATTTGCCGCTTCCAATTGAACTGTGCGATCCAGTACGCGCTGCTCGAGATTTTCGTTCATTCGCTCCAGTTCCAGCCTTGCTTTTTCCAGCGTCTCTTGCCGTGCATTAATTTCTCCGGACATGGTGTTGAACAGATGGGCCAGATGGCCGACTTCATCCTGTCGCTTTGCATTCAGTTCTGTAGTAAAGTCGCCTGAGGCGATCCGGTTGGTGGCTTCCATGAGGTGGGTCAGGGGGGTGGCCACCTGTTTCTTTAGAACGAAATAGAGGATGGAAATCTCGAGCAATAGTGAAATAATTCCCAGAATCAGGATAAAACGCGCAGTTTTGAAGGCGATAGCCGAGATAATCGCTTTGGGAAACACGGTGATGAAATACCAGTCCGGACCGTCCAGACGGGTGACGGCCAGGTATTCATCATCCTGTGTATTGTCAATTATCCCATCGCCGTATTCTCCGGTCAGTTTAAAGATGCGCTTCAGGTTTGGATCATCTGCATCCATGATGGGAAAGTCGCCTCCCTGGCCCTGAATGGCGTCCATGAACTCCGGGTGTGCGATGAGTTTGCCTTTTGCATCAAAGATGAGATTATAGGTACCTTCCAGATGTTGTGTGATGGTGCGCTCGAATAATTCATGCAGCAGGATATCGTTGCTCACCGAGAAAATATATTTTCCTTCTAAACTGACCGCTTGTGTGACGGAAACCATCCAATTATCCGCGGCAAAATCGTAGTACAGATTGCTCCAGGACGGTTTTTCCCCCGTCTGAGGTGTTTTGGCAATTATAACCACGCCCTCATCCTGCATATAATTCAAGGTCAGCTTGGCGTTGATTTCCCACAAGCCTGCCTTCAAGCCCCAGGGGGTGTCCGGCCAGTACATCATGATGCCGTTTCCCGGAAGGGTGATATACAGATTGACAAACCGGCTACGCCATGCCGGACCATATCGGGCCAGCATGTCATAAACAATCACCAGGACGCGTCGCAAGTCCTTTGTAAATTCTTTTCCCTCATCACTATCTCTAATACGGCTGTTTCCCAACGTGCTGATGATGCCGGTAATGCCGTCCCTTTCGAAAAAAAGTTCTTGTATGCGTAACGTACCATCCGGATGCTGAAAAAAACGGGACTCAATTTTTTCATATGGATCGTCATCCCCCATTTGCGTGAAACGTTTCAGAAAATCTTCGGTAAATGTTTTCTGGTTATCCATAGCCAGCCTAAAAAGAAGGCTTTCCCGTATCCCCCGCTGACGTATATATTCTTCCAGATTTTCAAGGGCTTGGGTCTTCAGGCTGGAAAAGATGTAGATGTAAGTGACAAAGGTTATTCCCACAATGACGACAGCGATTCTGACACCCATTTTGACGAGGGTTTCACGAGTGAGGGATTTTTTATTACGCAAAGTGATTTCAATGCTCATAAGGGTTCTTTCAACCTTTTGCCGTCTTTTTAATGCAACATCGAGGTTTAATCCGATATCGTCGCAAATGGCGGAGGCTTGGTTATGCCCAGTTTCTTGCCGATTCTCGGGTTGAAAAATAATTTCCCCTGTTTATTGCGTGTCAGGGGGATTTTACTCGGCGGCACCCCTTCAAGAATCTTAAGGGCGGCGCGTGCCGCCCATGCCCCCTGTTCTTCGGGAATATTGACAATGCCTATCAATGAAAACGGCATATCCCAACTGTTCCTTGCGCCCATGGGTATCTTAATGTGGTTTTCCACAAGGGTCTGCGCCTGCCCGGCGTTCCAACCAATAATTCCCACATGGTTCAACATGATTGCCATATCCACTTCATCCTGGAGTTTTAGAAACAGGGTCTTCCACTCTTGAAAGTTTTTTGCAAAATATGCCTGCGTGTAACCGATATTCAGCAGTTTACGGTGATACTGGTATTCTTTTTTTGCAGATAATCTGTCAGCAGCAATGAAGCCGATGCTGCTTCCTTTCGCATATCTTTTCAAATGCTTTATAATTTCCGAAATCAACGCAACTTCCACCATGCCTGTAACATTTTTGCATGGGAAACCATAAACGGATGCATCCCAGTTCACTGCGCAGAACACAACGGGCAAATCGGTATTTTTATAATAGGGAACGATCAGATATTTAGACGCATTATCGTCACTGGCAATCACTACATCCGGTTTGAATTTGTCTATAACAGCTTTGACTTTCAATGCCGCAGATTTTATGAACTCCTCAGAAGCATTGCGTTTAGTATCCATATGAACAACTTTTAATTCTACTTCGCTCTTTTCCAGGACATCTCTGACCCCCTGAACAATCCCATCGCTCCAATCAAATCCCGCATGATAAGAGTCAATGTGAAGGATTTTTTTACCTGAATAATTTTCTACTGCCATGGTTGGCATCGGAAAAAGCACGAGAAAAGAAAATATAAATATACACAATAGATGATGCATGGCTTCCTCCTATTTAATAACAATGGCACCTGCCGGTGCCTTGGCGATACCTAGTTTTTTGCCAACTCTGAGATTATAGTACAATTTACCCTGCTTATTATGGGTGATGGGAATTTTTGCCGGCGGGGTGCCGTCGAGTATCTTAAGTGCGGCGTGGGCGGCCCAGCCTCCCTGTTCCTCCGGGCGTTTGATGATACCGAGCAATGAAAAAGGTATTGTCCAGGAATTATTTGTCCCTGCCGGTATTTTTGTGTGATTTTCTACGAATACCAGCGCTTTTTCTTTATCCCAGTCGGGAATACCCACGTAATTGATTAAGATAAGCATATCTACTTTATCTTGCAGTTCTATGTACTTTCTTTGCCATTGCTCAAAATTTTTCGCATAATATATATAATCATAATTAATTTTCAGCAGATCCCTGTGATATTGAAGATTTTTCCTGCTGGTTAATGTGTCGTCTCCAAGAAAACCGATTCTGTCGCCTCGTGCAAATTTTTTGAGTTGTTTGATAATTTGTGGAACCAGCGCTATTTCGACCATGCCGGTAACATTTTTATAGGGAAACCCATATACGGACGCATCCCAGTTGAGACCACAGAAGACGATCGGCAGATCAGAATCCTTGTAATACGGCATGATCAGATACTTTGAGGCGTTATCGTCACTGGCGATCACCACATCCGGTTTGAATTCCGCTATCACCGCCCTGACGTTTAACGCGGCCGCCTTTTTGAACTCTTCCGATGTGTTCCGTTTAGTGTCCATTTCGATTCTTTTCAGTTCAATGCCGGTATCTTTGAAAACCTCCCGGATTCCTGCTGCGATACCGTCACTCCAGGTGTAACCGGCATAGTACGAGTCAACATGAAGAACCTTTTTGCCTGCATACTTGCCTCCGGCTATCGTATAGACAGAAGAGAATATGATAAGCAGCATGATGATAATATTGAATAGCGTTTTAATCACAACAAACCGTTCCTCCTATTTGATGGCGTCATCAGTTCATTGGAGATTGGTAATTTTTCACTCATCCGACTATCGCAACGATAACGTACATGTTTATGCCGCGTGCTTGTTTTGCGGCCTGGGACGGCTTGGTGGTGTAGTCCCCGGTGCAGCATGTTCAATTCGTCATGCATCGTTGATTTGTGCTCCTTGAACGAATAGTGGCAGGGCGACGTAAAATGTTGCACCCTGGTCCACCGCCGCCTCTGCCCAGACCCGGCCGCCGTGTTTGTCGATAATCCGGCGCACCGTTGCCAGTCCGATCCCGGTGCCTTCGAATTCATCGGTGCGGTGCAGGCGCTGAAACACGCCGAACAGCTTGTCCGCGTAGGCCATGTCGAATCCGACGCCGTTGTCGCGGACGTAAATCACGGTTTCGCGGTCCCGGCCGGGCAGCGAGTCGATTTCGATTCGAGCCTGTGGTCGGTGTCGGGTAAATTTCCAGGCGTTGGCGATCAAGTTGACCAGCACGATCCTCAGCATGGACGCGTCGCCCTCCACCGCAGGCAGATCGCCGATGCGCCAATCGGTGCTCCTTCCGTCGTCATCGGACTCGAGCTCCTGTATGACCTCGCGCAAGAGGGGCTGCAGGTCCACCTGCTGGAAGGCCAACGCCTGGCGCCCCATGCGGGAAAAAGCGAGCAGATCGTCGATCAACAGGCCCATTTTTTGGGCGGCGTCGGTAATGGTGTCCATATAATGCCGGCTCTGCTGGTCCAGGACGGTTCCGGCTTCCTTTTGCAGCAGTTCCAGAAAACCCAGGATATGGCGCAGCGGCGCCCGAAGGTCATGGGACACCGAGTAAGCGAAGGACTCCAGTTCCTGGTTGGATGCTTTCAATTCCATGGTCCGCTCCTGCACCAGAGCTTCGAGATGATCGCTGTACAGGGAAAGTTTCTTTTCGATCTGTTTGCGCTCGGTAATATCAATAATGGAAACGATCACTTTGGACAGCGTTTGCTCGTGGCCACGGCACACGGAGAAATAGACGGTCACATATCGCTGTTCTCCGGCCAGCGTCTTGACCACCGCGTCCGCTGTCATCCCCGTTCCCCCCTCCCACAGGCAGACCAGTTCCCGCCGAAACGTATCGAAGGACTCCGGTGTGAAGGTATTGACCAGATCGTCCAGCAGCTCCTCCTTGTTTGCCGCCCCGTGCAGGGCGAGCACCGCCCGGTTCACATCGACGATCTTTACCGACGCGGCGCAGTGCTGCACCGCCTCGGGATGCTGGCGGAAATAGGCGTCGATGTCGGTGACGCCCTGCTTTTTCAGGCCGTCGAAGAAGGCCTTGACCGCGGAGAAATCCTCCTCCCAGATCGATACGGGCGAGTTTTCGAAGACCAGGCGATGGCGTTCCTCGCTGTCTTTCAGGTCGCGTTGCATCAACAGGCTGGTCAGGGCATCCTCCAGCCGTCTGCCGGTCTCCTGAAACAGCCGTTCCTCCTCTTTGGTCCAGATACGATCATTCGCGCGTTGATGCAGTTCGAACTGCCAGGATTTGCCGACCCTGGGATGAAGCGCCATTGCCATGAGACGCTTAGAGCCAAACCGTTCGGATACATCTTCGGGCAATGGAAAATCCGTTTCCGGCCCGAAATTCACCGGACCGTCGGACGCCAGCAACACCCGGAATACTTCGGCCATCTGGGGATCCATGGGTACTTCAAGACCCAATGCAAAAGCGTCCGTAAATCCCGGTTTGGCTCTTTGCATGAGCACTTTCCAGGCTCGGGCTTGCGGATCGCAGGGGTAAAGCAGGCAAGTCCGGTCGCAGTCAAAGACGGACAGCACGGCGTCCAGCACATCGCTCATCATCTGCTCCAGGTCGTTGTTCTCCTGGATGGCCCGGTTGATGCGGTCCATGTTTTCAAGATGCTTGAGATGCGCCAGCCGTTCCTGTTCCATCTGCTTGCGGTTGGTGATGTCGCGGGCGATGCTGAGCACGCTGACGACATGTCCTGCGGCATCTTTCTCCGGTGCATGACGAATATCGAAGATGCGCTCACCGGCCACGGTCTGCCAGACCATCTCCGATTCGTTGGCGACGCCTTCGTCAAAAGCCCTGCGGATCAGTGCCTGGAGCGCATCGTTCTGCTCCGGCCTGCGATCCTGCAGCAATTTCCGCAGGCTTTTGCCGACAATTACATCGGCCGGAAGTCCCAACGCTTCTTCAACGGCTGGGTTGACATAGGTGTATCGACCGTCGCGATCGAACCGCATGACGAAATCGGGAAAATTCTCCGCCAGCATCCGAAACCGATTTTCATTTTCCTTCACTTCGTGGATGTCGCGTCCGATGGCCAGTACGGAAACCACATGGTCGTCCGGGCCGAATTCCGGGACAAAGCGCATATGCCCCCAGTGCATCTCGCCCTGGGCGGTCCGGAAA
This sequence comes from Desulfobacteraceae bacterium, assembly GCA_050291625.1. Taxonomy (GTDB): domain Bacteria; phylum Desulfobacterota; class Desulfobacteria; order Desulfobacterales; family Desulfosarcinaceae; genus JARRKU01. Next base: position 93,685 of record JBNKKC010000127.1, on the reverse strand, counting down.
GGGATTTCCGCGGTGCTTTCGGCGGCGGTCTCGATGGTCTGCCGCAGGTGATCCAAATAGACCTGCGGTGCATATAGCGGTGATTGATCGGCCGGCGTCTTGTCGAGGGCCTCCGTCGGCCGGCCTCCGAACAGTTGCTGGATGGCCGGATTGATATAGATCCGGCGAAATTCGCGGTCGTAGCGGGCGATAAAGTCGGGCGAGTTCTCCACGAGAGCGCGAAACAGCTGTTCGCTGGCAAGGATCTGCCTTTGCGTCTCATTATGCCTGACCCGGATACGCCGGGCGGTGATGCCGAACGCCAGATTGCCGGCCAGTTCTTCCAGAAGTTGGATTTCATCCGGGCTGAAGGTATCTGGCTCGGCTGAATAGATAGACAAAGCGCCAAAGGGGGTTCCGTCCTCGTCCATGAGCGGCAGGGCGGTGCTGGAACGATAGCCGTGCCGCAGGGCCCTGTCGCGCCAGGGCGCCGCCTGGGGATCTGAGGCGAAGTCCTGGATGCAGGCGATGACACCGTCCCTGACGGCCTGTCCGGTAGGCCCCTGTCCGAGCGCGCTATCGGCCCAGCTGAACTCCGCATCTGCCAGATACCCCTCTGCGACGCCGGCCCAGGCCATGGGGCGAACGGTCCTGTCATCATCGTTTTGCTTATATCCCACCCAGGCCATGCGGTAGCCGGCCTCCTGGCAGATGATACGACAGACTTCGTCGAGCAGGGTCTGTTCGTCCGATGCCCGCATCAGAAACTGGTTGCAGGTACTGATGGCCCGCAACTGCCGGTTCATCCGGAACAAATCCTTCTGCGCTTTTCTGTGCGCCGTGATGTCGACAAACGTCACGATAATTTGCTCGATGTCACCCTGCTTGTCCGCCACCGGGTCCGCATTGACCAAAACCCAGACATCTTCCGTTGCGGTGGAGCGGTGCACGCCGGCGACAGCGTTCCGAAGCGGCTGCCCCGTGGCCAGCACCCGGTTGACCGGGTATTCTTCCACCGGCATGGCGGTCCCATCCTCACGCAAAAAGTGCCAGTCCGGATCGATGGCCGCCTTTCCCACCATCTGCCCCTGTGTCAGCCCGAGCAATTGCTGCGCCTGACGATTGCTCGTCACGATTCGTGTGTCAGCCCCGTGCACGACGACTGCGGCGTGAATTTTCTGAATCAGTCCCCGGTATTTTTGCTCGCTCTCGCACAGCAGCGCCTCGGCCTTCCGGCGTTCGGCCAGTTCCTGCAAAAGTTGTTGATTGGTCGCTTCCAATTCATCGGTCCGCTTGCGGACCTCCTGTTCCAAGTGCACCGTCAGTTTTTTCAGACGCAGATGGGTTCTGATCCGAGCCAGCACTTCTTCCGACTGGAACGGCTTGGTGATGTAGTCCACCGCACCGGACTGAAACCCTTTCACCTTGTCGGGCTCGTCTTTCAGGCCGCTGATGAAAATGACGGGGATGTCATGTGTCTGCCCATCGGCTTTCAGCCGGCGGCAGACCTCGTAGCCGTCGATTCCCGGCAACCGGATATCCATCAGGATGAGGTCGGGAAGGGTAGTGCGGACGAACTCCAGCGCCAGTTCACCGTCGGAGGAGGGATAAACTTTGTAGCCATGCTCGATCAACAGTTCGGTCAACAGCCGAAGGTTGGCGGCGGTATCATCCACCACCAAAATTTTGTACCGGTGCAGCGTGTTCAACTCGTCATGCATATCGTATTTATGTTCCTTGAACGGATGATGGCAGAGAAAAGTAAAAGGTCGCTCCCTGGTCAATCGTCCCTTCGGCCCAGACCCGACCGCCGTGCCGGGCGATGATGCGGCGCACATTGGCCAGGCCGATGCCGGTGCCTTCGAACTCTTCTTCATGGTGCAGGCGCTGGAACACACCGAACAGTTTGTCGGCATACGCCATGTCGAACCCCACGCCGTTGTCGCGGATAAAAATCACTGCCTCGGAATTCTGGCCGAGAGAGGACCCGATCTCGATTTGAGCCGTTTGCCGGGACCGCGTGAATTTCAATGCATTTGAAATCAAGTCCGCCAGGGCGGTCCGCAGCATGGTCTCGTCGCCACTGACCACGGGCAGGTCGCCGATGCGCCAGTCGATGCTCCTTCCGGCGGTATCCGGTTCACATTCACGCAGGATGTCGCGCACCACCTCTGCCAAAGCCACTTTCCGGAACGACAGGGCATGGCGCCCCATCCGGGAAAAGGAGAGCAGTTCGTCGATCAATCGCCCCATTTTCTGGGTCGCGTCGGAAATGTTGTCCATGTAATGCCAGCCCTGTTCGTCGATGGCCGTTCCCACTGTCTGTTGAAGCAGTTCCAGAAAACCGTGGATATGGCGCAGCGGGGCTCTCAGATCATGGGAGACCGAGTAGCTGAAACCTTCCAACTCCTTGTTCGTCGCTTCCAGTTCCGCCGTACGCTCCCGCACCAGTTCCTCGAGATGGTCGCGGTGCCGGGCAAGTTCCTCTTCAGCCCGTCTGCGTTCGGTGATGTCCATGATATTGCCGACGACTCTGACAATCCGGCCTTGCTCACGCCCGGCGGTGGCGGTGGTTCGAATCCATTTCCTCTGGCCATCGGCGGAGGTAAACGGAAATTCCAGGTCATAGCCGTCCCCCTGTTGAGCGCAGCGCTGGAACGCTGCTGAAATGACAGGACGATCGGCCGGGTCATAACACGCCAGGCTGCGGTCGATGAAATCGGTCGACGCCTGCATGGGCGCCTGCGGCTCGAAGCCGTGAATACGGTAGGTTTCTTCGGTCCAGAAGGAGATCTGTTTTTCGATGTCCCACTGCCAGCCGCCGATTTTGGCCAGTCGCTGCGTCGCGTTGAGCAGGGTTTCGCTTTGCCGCAGGGCCGCTTCCACGTGTTTGCGTTCGGCAAGTTCGTGCCGCAACTGCAGATTGGCCTTGTGGAGTGCTTCGGTCCGCTCGGTGACCTTTTGTTCCAGATGTCCGGTCAGTTCCCTCAGATGAAGGTGAATGCGCACTCTGGCCAGCACTTCGTCGGCCTGGAACGGCTTGGTGATGTAGTCCACCGCACCGGCCTGAAATCCCTTCACCTTATCGCCCTCGTCTTCCAGGATGCTGATGAAGATGACGGGGATGGCACGTGTCCGCTCATCGGCCTTCAGCCGGCGGCAGACCTCCAGGCCGTCCATGCCCGGCATCCGGATATCGAGCAAAATAAGGTGCGGAAGGGTGGAGCGGACAAACTCCAAAGCCAGGTCGCCATCGGAAGCCGGGTAGACATTGTAGCCTTGCGCGGTCAACAGATTGGTCAACAGCTGCAGGTTGGCCGAGGTGTCGTCCACCACCAGGATTTTGTTCAACTGCGTTTTGCTTGTTTCTTTATGCATTCATGACCTCCATTCTGGTTTTACCAGAGGCGGTACGGATCATTCGCAAAATCCGACCGAATTGAAGGTCCTCGGCAACAGCCCTCAAGACATCCGCCTGGGAAGGATGATCGGCGCCTATTGCTTCAATCGCCCGGTTCACTGCACCGCGGTCCAGCCGCACAAGAGACTGTTCCAGTTCATTCAGCAGCGCCGCCGGCAAATCGGTCAGGTCGGCCGTATTCAACGGCTGCGCTCTGTCGGCAGAGGGCGGCTCTTCTTCGTAAACAAAGCGAGTGCCGAGATGTTTCTTCAGGGCATCGATGATCTCCACATCGCGATACGGCTTGCGGATGAAATCGTCGCACCCCGCGGCCAGAATTTCGCGTCGCTCCTTTTCCAGGGCATGTGCGGTGACGGCGATAATCTTTGTTTGAGTGCCGGAGTCGATTGCTTTGATATGACGGGTCGCATCCAGCCCGTCTATGACCGGCATGCGGATGTCCATCCAGATCAGGTGAGGGTGCCACTGCTCGAACATGGCGATCGCCTCCTGTCCGTTGGCGGCTTCCCTCAGATCAAACCCTAACGGCTCCAGCAGTTTGTAAAGCAGCCGGCGGTTGTCCGGATGGTCTTCAGCAATGAGAAGACGATAGCGCGGCTGCCCGTCTACCAGACCAATCACGCGACCCCGATGCATATCAGCAGAGATGGCATCGGATGGCAGCTCAGTTACCGGAATTTCGACCTGAAAAACCGAACCTTTTCCCGGCTCGCCGCCTATCCGAATCGTTCCGCTCATCAGATCCGTATACTGCCTGCTAAGTGTAAGCCCCAGGCCGGTGCCGGCTTCCAGTGACGGACGATTCTCCAATTGCACAAAAGGTTCGAAAATGCGTTCGCGATCCTGGATACGGATGCCGGGGCCGGTGTCGATGATGGAGGATATCAAATAGAATGGTGACGGTGTTCGAGCAGCGGTTTCGTTCTTCCGATTCTCACGGCTCAATGGACTAAAGTCGATCTTTACGGTAACGCTCCCCTTGGCAGTATAGCTAATAGCGTTTCCGATCAGATTGATCAGGATCTGCCGCAGTTTGACCCCATCCACCCTAATATGGCGGGGCAGGTCCGGGGATTGCTCGAGGGTAAAGTCCAGTCCTTTCTCTCTAGCGCGCACGGACATCAAAGCGGCGAGTTCCTGCGAAAATTGGTAGAGATCCAATGGCGACTCATCCAGTTCCACCCGGCCGGCCTCGATCTTGGAGATGTCCAGCACGTTGTTGATCAGATTCAACAGATGTTCCCCACTGCGGTTGATAATCTCCAGGTTTTCAATCTGACCTGAATTCAGGTTCTTTTCATGGATCATCAGGCGAGAAAAACCAAGAATTGAATTAAGGGGAGTGCGAAGTTCGTGGCTCATATTGGCTAGAAACGCGGTTTTTGCCTGGTTGGCACTTTCCGCCTTCTTTTTTATCTTCAGGGTATTTTTATACAGCTTTTTATACAATTCTCGGCTCTGCTGCAATTCGGCAGTTCGTTCCGCGACTCTGATTTCCAGAAGTTCCTTGGCTTTATATAGCTCTGATCGTGTTTGAAGCAGTTTCTGGATCATCCCGGTAAACGCATTTCCCAAGATTTTTAATTCGTTGTTTCCTTTGGTGTTTACATCGATTTTGATGTTTTCCAGATTGTCGAACTGCAATCGTTCAGTTGCAGATGTTAGCTCAGCCAGGGGCCTGCTGAGCATATATCTGGAGATCAGGAGAAAAAGTATCCAAAATCCAATGATTTTAATAATGGCGTTGACAATCAGAATGATGGCACTGAATTTTACTTTGTCGATGACGATTTGCCGGCTCGAGTAGATCGTTACGACGCCCACAAGGAATGATTTGTCTCCCCGTATATGATGTATCGGAAACGTATTCCAAAAAAGACCGGCAGAACTTAAGATGTCTCTTTGGTTTTTGTCTGAATTCTTGGTAGAGACCAAATGGGTCAGGTGTAAACCCTCCCCCATTTCTCCCAAGTAGGTTCCATGGCTATTCACCACAGCAATGCCGACAACATTTGGAAGCTGCATTATTCCAGTTAGAGTAGACTGTAGTTGCTTATTGTTCATCTCCCAAAGCGCCTGTTTCAATGATGGTTGAAAGGTATGCTCGAGAATTTTCAATTCTTGAAGAACCAGATCTCGTGTATGCTTATATTCGGCGCCTATATGCGCAACGGTTACAGTTACGGCTAGAATTAGATAGAAAGAAAACGCTATCCTTAAAAGCCTGGTTGCTATCGAGTTTTTTAAGGGTACAAGGCCTTCCCACATCAGAACTACCTGCAATAATTATTTGGGTGGCTATTATGGTGTAAGCCACAGTTTTTTATCATTTAGCGGCGTCTGTTCCGGCAGTAAAGGGTTTTCCAGTTCAAAAAGCCTTCTGCCTTTCAGATTCGCTCGCTCCAAAACTTCTTTGATGTCAGGATGATTATAAAAAAGCCTGTCGAATGAACCGTCTTCAAGAGCCATTCTGAAGCCGCGTTCAAGCCTGTTGGCCAGATTTTTGTTTTTCTTGCTGGTAAAAATATATCCGGGTGCCGGATAGTGTATCACCAGATCTTTCTCCACTACCAGTCCGGGATATTGAACGTCGGCCAACTCTTTCCATGGCTCATGAACTCCCCTAGGGAAAAAATCAAATCGCCCCTCTTTTAACATGGCGAAAAGCTCAACATAACCTGAAATTCCGATTACTTTGAAACCGTTTGCACGGAGTATTTGCGTATCGGGCCATACCTCGCCTTGACCTGCCCACAATTTCTGAAAGTCTTCAAGTGTACGTATGGCTGAAAATTTAGGTTGATCACTCTGATTGATAATTGCGATGCGATAACCGTACATCCCTTTATATATTGGGATTCGGATAGGGTGAAATTCTCGCTCGAATTTCTTCGATGTCATTGTTAAAACTACATCGAGGTGACCGTTCTTTAACAAATCATAATTCCGGGCATGTGTGATATCATATTTTTGAGTTTCTATCTTAAAGGGCCCGTCTGTCTTTTGAGTTTTATTCAATATCAACTGAAGTAGTTGGTATTTATATTCCTTGGTCTCGTCGTAGCTGGATGAAGTGCCCCTTAAAGAACGGGTTTTGATCACCAACGGTTTTTCTGCCGTTGCCGCCCAAATAAGTGGAGGATGTATACAGGCAGCAGAACAGAAAATCATCAGCAACACTGACTTCATAAATTGTTTCATTTTTACTTCCTTACTTTGGAGTGTTCGATTATGCTTCTACCGAATACGTTTTAATCTCATCATTTTCAGCGCTTTGTATTCTGTGGGGAAGTGAAAAGAAAAAAGTCGCGCCTTGATCCGTTTCACCTTTCGCCCAGGTCCGGCCGCCGTGCCGGGCGATGATGCGATGCACATTGGCCAGACCGATGCCGGTGCCTTCGAATTCATCGGAGCGGTGCAGGCGCTGGAACACGCCAAACAGCTTGTCCACATAGGTCATGTCGAAGCCGACACCGTTGTCGCGGACAAAAAAGACAGTCTCGGAGTCACGGTCGGGTAGCGAGCCGATTTCGATTTGAGCCTTTTGTCGTTGCCGAGTGAATTTCAGTGCATTGGAAATCAAGTTGACCAGAACGGTCCGCAGCATGGTCTCATCTCCTCTGACCACGGGCAGGTGGCCGATGCGCCAATCAATGCTCCTGCCGGCGGTATCCGGTTCAAATTCGCTCAGGATCTCCTGCACCAGCTTCCCCAACCTCACTTTATGCAACGATAGGGCATGGCGACCCATTCGGGAAAAGGAGAGCAGGTCATCGATCAACTCCCCCATTTTTAGGGCCGCAGTGGAAATAACATCCATGTAATGCCGGCCCTTTTCATCCAGTACCGCTCCCGCTTTCTTTTCAAGCAGCTCGAGAAAACCGTCGATATGGCGCAGCGGCGCCCTCAGATCATGGGAAACGGAATAGGCAAAGGCCTCTAACTCTTTGTTGGCCGCTTCCAGTTGCGCTGTCCGTTCCAGGACCCGTTGATCGAGTTCCGCATTGAGCCGGCGGAGAGCATCCTCGGCCCTTTTGCGATCCTGCTCCTTCCGGTCTTTTTGCAGCCTTGCGTTAAGGATGGGCGAAATATAATCGACGATGTTTTGAAGCATTGCGCTGTCTTTGGCACTGTAGCCCTGGTGGCTGTTGGCAATGGAGATTAAACCGATGATTTTGTCTCCATATACGATCGGCATTGAAAGAAAATTATCGATGGCAATATGTCCTTCAGGGATAGTGAAGGGGCCGTCGGAAAAAAAAGCCCTCTTTTCCCGGATCGCTCTTCCCCAGAGGCTGGCCCCCCATGCATGTTCCGGAAAGACGATAGATTTATCGGGCACCCGGCACCTGTTCCAGATATCCTTTGTCAGACTTGGAATGATCAGATCTCCATTTTCTCCGATGTATCCAAATACGCCGAATTTGCTTTCCATAGCGCCGAGCAATACCGCTAAAACCTCTCCGAATATTTCGTTGTCCGGAATCGTGAGAAAGACGTTGGCAATCTGGGCCAGGATTCTTTTCAACCGTTCCCGTTCTTTCAGATTTTCCGTCATCTCCTTGATGGACGCTCGCATTCGGTCGATGTCTAAAGCCAACTCTCCGATTTCGTCATTTCTTCCACGCGGGACGGAAGTATCCAGTTTGCCCGCGGAAATATTGCGGACGCTGGCGACAATATGCCTCAAAGGACTGCTGATGGAACGGCTTATCAGAAGTGCCGTGAAAATGATTGCAACGATGCCGATGAGAGCGGAAATCCCCATCCAGTATTTGATGTCCTTGACCGCGGCAAATGCCTCGGATTCATCCATTTCCGCGATCAGGGCCCATGTCGTATCGCCCACCGTCAAGGGCGCATAGGAGGAGAGCACCGGGTTGCCGAGGTACCCCCTGATGACTTCCGCCCCGGTTTTTCCCGAAAGCGCGTTGCGGCTGGCCCGGGTATCGATTTTTCCTTCATTCCGATTGGCAAAGGAGGCCTTGACCGAGTGGCCCGGGGAATCCCGAAACGAGTCGGATCTCATTTGCTTGTCGCCGCCTACCAGATAGGTTTCCCCGGTTTTACCCATCCCCGCACGTTTCAGCATGATCCGGTTGATCGAATTGACAGAGAGTTTCAGGGCAACTACGGCTTCCACAATGTCGTTCGTCAACACGGGGCCGGCGATGAACGCGGCCGGTTCGTTGTTATCCGGTGCATAGAGCGAAAAATCGGACATTTTAATTTGTTTGGTTTCCATCACCTCCCGGAATAATCTGCCCAGCTCCGAGCCAGCATACTCGCCGTTGATGATATTAGTGCCGAAATCCGGTTTCCGGGCCACTGTGTAAAAAATCTCCCCCCGGGGATGGATGAGAAGAAGATCATCATAGCCGAAATCATTGTTATATTTTGTGAAGTAATCCTCATCTTCGCGTACGCTCGGATTAATTGCCTCTTTCAGACTCATAGTGCTGACCATGGCCCATTCCAGATCGGGAATCATCAGGGGGGCATAACTTGTGATTAGCAGATCGCGGGTACCGCTGATTTCGACCCCCTGACCCGAGATGCCCGCCAATGCGTTTTCAATGGCGGGTCCCGTTTTTTCCTCCCCTATCCTGTGTCGGCCCGCCCGGGAAGTAGTGCGGCCCTCCGACTTTCCGACGATATTTGTTTCTTCGGTTTTTCCCCTGCCTTGATGTCTGTTGACGATGCTGTTCAGGGTGTCGGGATTCAATCTGAGCATGACAACCCCCACGAACCGATTATGGAGTTCGTCCCTGACAGGCGCACCCAAAAATGCAAAATACTGATTATCCAGAACCGAATACGGCTCAAAGTCCTGAATCGCAATACGGTGCATGCTCTTCCGAAAGCATTTGCCCAAGGGAGAATCTTTTAGCGGGCCTGCCATCACGTTTTGGCCTTCATCTTTCTTGTGGGATACGGAATAGACAATATTGCCCCCTTTGTCTATTAAGTACAGATCATCAAACCGGTATTGGATCTTGAATCCTTTCAAAGACCCTCCGAACTTTAAATCCGTAAACGAATACAATGCACCCCCGATTTTTCCGTCTTCGTCATCAAACGCACCCCTGAACCTTTTCAAGGCATTGGCTGCCGTGGTGGTTTTGGAAAGAACCGTAAGATTGTTGATATACTCGGTGAAATAATATTCCACTTGGGCTTTTTTTATCTCCTGCCCCACCGAGAGTTTGTCCAGAGCGGCCTGCCTGAGAGCGGCCACGGTTTCTATCAGAACTTCCAATTCGGTGCGGCGCGATGAAAAATACTCCTGTATTTGGACTCTTTTCAGTTCCCGCATACTTTCCAGGTGATCAAAAGTCTGTTTTGAAAGCGCATTGTCAGATCGAACCAGAGCAATGATGTAGATAAAAAGAAATGGAACAATGGCCACTCCAAGAAAAGCGAGCAGTATCCTGGTCCCAAGTTTCATGTTCGCAGACAAGGTGAATTTTCTTTTCTTCATGGCACAATCCCTATTATAAGTGAAGGGTGAAAGCGTGATGCTTGAATAGTGAAGATGCATTACGCTTTCCGTCCGCGCCTATTACAAAAACTAATCCGAACGGATGCCTGTTTTGCGGCTCGCGGTCTATCTGCGGGGCAGAAATCCGAGCTTGCTCCAATGCGAGTAATTTTTACGGAATGCCGAGAGATCTTCCCATACCTTCTTGACAAACTCATCTTTGGCCGTTTCTTCGGCGATGACTTCGAGCCATGTTTTTCTAAACAGGGATATCATCTCAGGGGGCCAAACCATATTCTTGACCCCGTATTTTTCCGCATTCTCCCTGATGATCGACCCCTGGATCGATTCGGAAAAGGCCATGCCGTCGGCAACGGCCGCCCGGGAAATAGTCTCTAGGACAATTTTCTGGCGTTCGCTCATGCCATTATAAACATCTTTGTTGATGAGCAACTCGAGGGTCGTGGCCGGCTGGTGCCAGCCGGGAAAGTAGTTGTATCTGGCCACCTTGTAAAACCCGATCATCCTGTCAACTGCAGGGGTGGAAAACTCTGCCGCGTCGATGACCCCATTCTTGAGTGCTGGAAAAATTTCATCCCCGGGCAGCAAAATGATCGAAGCCCCGAGCTTTTTCATCACTTTGCCTGCAAAGACAGAATACCGCATTCTCAGGCCTTTGAGATCTTCAGGCGAATTGATCGGCCTTGCAAACCATCCGGATGTCTCCGGCGCAACAACCATGCAGACTAACGGCTTGACGTTCAGCCCTGCACGATCATACATCTCCTGATACAGTTTCATTCCATTGCCGTACCAGAGCCATGCGATATATTCCGGCGCCTCGGGGCCGAAGGGAATGCTCGAAAACAAGTACGCACCTGGAATTCTTTCCTGCCAATACCCGGCTGCGGAAAAGGCTGCGTTTGTGGCCCCTTCCGATACAGCATCGAGGACTTCAAAGGCTTCAAGCAACTCCCCGGGTTCGTAAACCTTCATTTTAAGACTTCCGCCACTGACAGTTTCAATACGCTCCGCAATCCATGTGATCGCCGTGCCCATCCCGGGCAGGGCAAGCTTGAAAGACGACGGCACTTTCAACAGGATCGGCTTTTCCCGGCATAACGCCGTGTTTGGACATGCCAAAACGGCGAGAAAGAAAATCATAAGAAGGTTGGCTGAAATTTTCTTATTTGTCCGGCGCATAATCACCTCATTGTATTCTTTGTCCTGATAACATCGCTCAACTCGAGTGAACATCAGGGCAGTGAAAAGAAAATTGAAACCCCACCCTTTGGGAGCGGTCGATTACCCCCCATGCTCAACAAGGTCGGGGGGCGGCTGGTTGGTCAGCGCCCAGAAGACGCAGGTTTGCTTCACGGCGTCCATGAATTCGGCAAAGCGGACCGGTTTGACGACATAGGCATTGACGCCGAGTTTGTAGCACTGTTCCAGATCCGTCGATTCGTGCGACGATGTCAGGACCACAACCGGTATCATGCGCATTTCTTCGTCCGCCCTGATTTGACGCAGGACCTGAATGCCGTCCAGCCGCGGCATTTTGAGATCAAGCATGATCACCACCGGATGGCCGGCGGGTCGCCGGGCGAATGATTCCCTGCGGTACAAATAATCCAGCGCTTCCACACCGTCCCGAACCACCGCGACATCGTTGGCCAGGTTGTGCTCGGCAAGGGTGGCAAGGGTCAGCTCGATATCCATGTTATCGTCCTCGACCAGCAGGATACGCTTAAGATGCTGCATGTTCCCCCCTTTGCATGGTGTGGGGCAGTGAAAAGAAAAAGGCCGCGCCGTGATCCGGTTCGCCTTTCGCCCATGTGCGGCCGCCGTGCCGGGCGATGATGCGCCGCACATTGGCCAGGCCGATGCCGGTGCCCTCGAATTCATCGGAGCGGTGCAGGCGCTGGAACACGCCGAACAGCTTGTCCGCATAGGACATGTCGAAGCCGACGCCGTTATCGCGCACATAAATAACCACTTCGGAGTCATGGCCGGACGGCGACCCGATTTCGATGAGGGCCTTTTGGCGGGGCCGCGTGAATTTCAGGGCATTGGCGATCAAATTGCCCAGCACCATGCGCAGCATGGAGGCATCACCCTCAACTGCAGGCAGATCGCCGATGCGCCAATCGATGGTCCTTCCGGCGGCGTCGGATTCGAGTTCCTGGATGACGTCGCGCACCAGGGCTTGAAGGTCCACCGCATGACACGCCATCGCCTGGCGCCCCATGCGGGATAAAGAGAGCAGATCGTCGATGAGCAGGCCCATTTTTTTTGCCGAATCAAAAATGGTGTCCATGTAGTGCCGGCTCTGCTCGTCCAGTGCGGTTCCGGCTTTTTTTTGCAGCAGTTCCAGAAAGCCTTCGATATGGCGCAGGGGTGTGCGCAGGTCGTGGGAGACGGAGAAGGCAAAGGCCTCCAGCTCCTTGTTCGATGCTTCCAATTCCGCCGTGCGATCCTTGACCAGCTTTTCGAGCTGGTCGCGGTGCCTTTTAAGCTCTTCTTCAGCCTGCTGACGCTGAATGGCAATGGCGTAAAGGTCTGCCAGACGTTCAATCACTTCCAGATCTCGATCGGTATAATCGTGTTCGGCATTGGTTACCGCTACCTGGCCGACAAGTGTTCCATCGATCAGAGACGGTACGGATAGAAAACGATGAATCGGCACATGACCCGGCGGTGTTCCCGAGGACCTGGGATCGTCGGCCGGTGCGTTGGTCAACAGGTGCTTCCGGTTTTTCAAGACCCATCCCCACAGTCCCGTGAATGTCTTGAATTCGATGTCTTTGTCGGTCACCTCGCAGCTATCCCAAATGTCTCTGGTATGGGTGGGGCAAATAAGATAGCCTGTCTCTTTGGCAATGTAGCCCACAAAGCCATACGCACTGCCGGTGAGGCGTCTGGCGTGCTCCAGCGTCAGGTAAGACATGTCATCGATGGACGCCGGTGACAGTAGTTTATGCGATAATTCCGCCACGGTTCGATTGACCTGCACCTCCCAAGACAACGCCTCCGCCACTCGCTGGCGTTCCGCGACTTGCTGCCGAAGCTGCTGATTGACCTGAGCCAGTTCCGCGGTGCGCCGGTCGACTTCTTGCTCAAGATGCTCGGTCAGCCGATGCAGGCGCAGCTGGCTTTCGATCCGTGCAAGGACTTCTTCGCGGTGAAACGGCTTGGCGATATAGTCTACCCCGCCGACTTCAAAGCCTTCGACTTTATTGGCGGTCTCGCCGTACGCACTGATGAAAATCACCGGAACATGTCGGCTCTTTTCGTCGGACTTGAGACGACGGCACACTTCGTAGCCGTCCATATCCGGCATTTTGACATCCAGCAGGATCAGGTCCGGCAGCCTGGCCGCCACTGATTCCAGCGCAAGGCGGCCGTTGGGGGCCGGGCGCACCCGGTAGCCGCGTTCACTGAGGATGCGGCCCAGGAGCTCCAGACTGTCTGGGATATCATCGGCAATGAGAATATTATATTGATCTGTATGCCGAATCATCGGTTCAATCATGACTGATTTCCTGTTCGGGTTGAACGATGTCCTTCAGCAGGTCTATCAAAGGACCTATTACGAACTTTTTAACGGAGGTTTCCAATGCCATGGCAACGTGCGCATCGATGGTGTTGATCTGCTCGATCAACACCAGGATTCGGTCCCTGTCCAATTCGACCGCGGCATCGTGCAATGTTCTGAGCAGATCGGCCGGCAGGGCCGCCAATTGTTCCGGGCGAAGGTCAATCTCGGATTCGACCGCCGCGGTTTGTTCCCGGCTCCCTTCATATTCATATCTCAGACCGAGATGGTGGCCCATGACGCTGAAGATCTCATACTCACGAAAAGGCTTTCGCACGAAATCATCGCAACCAGCCGCCAGAATCTGTTCTCTCTCTTCTTCCAGGGCATGGGCGGTGAGTGCTGCGATGACAGTCGATTTGCCGGACTCGGTCTTCTTGATCTGCTGTGTGGCTTCCAGGCCGTCCATTACGGGCATGCGGATGTCCATCCAGATGAAGTCAGGCCGCCACTGGTGAAACATGTCCACCACCTGCCTGCCGTTGACCGCCTCCTGTACGTGAAAGCCGACAGTCCTGAGAAGTTTTACCAGCATCGTGCGGCTCTCCTTTTTATCTTCAGCCACCAGGATGCGAGGGATGTCCTGGCCGGCTTCCAGGCCTATGACACGCCGCTGTCGCATCACCCTCTCTTTGATGTCCGACTCGGCGGCCTCTCTGATATCGATCTCAAAGCGGAACATACTGCCCTGGCCCTCCTTGCTTGCAACGCTGATATCGCCTCCCAGCATGCGGATATAGTCCCGGCTGATGGCCAGGCCCAAACCGGTGCCGCTTTTTTTCGCTCTGCCGCTTGCCGTTTGCTCGAAATAGGCGAACACTTTGTCCCGTTCATCCTCGGCAATACCGATGCCGGTGTCTTCCACCTCGATCTTGAGCCGCATCCCCGGTGCCGTAACATCGTCAGCAGCCACTCGCATCACCACACTACCTTGGTCGGTGAACTTGACGGCATTGCCCAAAAGATTGATGAGTACCTGGCGCAGTTTGTTCTCATCGGTTGCCACATACTGCGGCAGGTCGTTGATTCCGATCATCTCGAAATGCAACCCTTTGGCATCCGTGCTGGAGTCGAACATGTCTTCAAGGTCGTGAAAAAAAGCGCGGATGTCGAAAGTAGATGTGACCAGAGCGGTCCGCCCGGTTTCTATCTTTGATATTTCCAGCACATCGTTGATCAGCGCCAAAAGGTGTTCGCCGCTCCTGTTGATGGTATTGAGTTGTTCCCGCTGCTCGGAATTGAGTGACATGTCTCTCTGCATCAATTGCGAATATCCCAGAATGGCGTTCATGGGGGTGCGCAGCTCGTGGCTCATATTCGCCAAAAAAACGCTCTTGGCCCGGTTGGCGGCTTCGGCGGCCTCTTTGGCCTGCTCCAACTGCCGGTTCTTCTCTTTCAGAACCTGGGTCCGTTCGGCCACTTCATCCTCCAGGTGGTCGCGGTGCTTCCGCAACCGCTCCTGGGCCGCGACCTTGTCTCGCAGCATCTTGTTGGCGTTCAGGGCCATGCTGCGCAGTTCACTGAATGTCAGGCCCGTCACCTTGATTTCGCGGTCGGCGAATGCGGCCTCATGGAAAAAGTCGTCGAACCGGGAAAAGTCCCGCAACAGGCGGCGGAAAACCTGCCGCAGGGATACCAGAAGCAATAGACCCACTGTTCCGGACACCAGCACGATCCAAACGATGTCTTTGCGCAAACCGGCATTGAGGGAGCGCTGGAGTATTGCGATATCCGCTTCCACGTCATCGATATAGACGCCGGTTCCGACCATCCATTGCCAATCGCTCACGCCCCTGGAAAACGATACCTTGGGCCGCTCTTCACCTGTATCGGGTTTGCGCCAGGAATAGTAAACGTAGCCACCCGCCTCGGTTTTCGCTGCCGCGATCAAGTTCTGGACGACCTTTACCCCATTGGAATCCTGATGGCCCCATATATTTTTTCCGACCAGTTCCGGCTGTGTCCCGTGCTCAAGGACCACGCCCTGCCAATCGTCAATGAATATGTACCCGTTTTTGCCGTAACGAACCTTGGCGATATCGTCCAGCAATTCCTTCTGGATATCGGCCTCCATCTCCTTGGCGGAGATGGTCGCCCCGAGGATCCATCCGTAGGGTTTGAACAGTTTTACGTAAGAGAGAAGGAGAATACCGCCACCCTTCCCGCCGGGCTTGCGCCAGGTGTGCCGATAGGTCCCTTCGCCTTGCTTTCGGACCAGCCCGATCATGGCGGCGGCCGCGGATTGATGCTTTCCGTTGGCGGAGGGCGCAAGGGGCTTGCCTTCAGGATCGGATTCGGGGGAACCGAGAACGAGGCCGCCTTGGAGGTCAAGGATAAAGAAATCGCCCTTCCCATGATAAACACGCATGGGCTGAAGGGCATCGATGATCATCCGTTTGATCGCTTCGGGAGATGTTGTCGCGGCATTCCTTTGCTGGATATTCTCCAGCATGGCGTATGCCTGGTGGACTTGCTCCTTCACCAGGGTGCCGGCTTCTGGAACGATTTGAGTGCGCTTGAACGCGATGCGTTCGATAATGCGGTCGACCTCCCGCTTGATCATCTGCTTTTGTTGTTCGACGAAAGCGGCCCGCATCGCGGCGGCGCGTTCTTTGAATTCGCCATACCGGTGGATGACGTGCAAGAGGATAATAATGATCACCAGACCGGATAGAAGGCCGCCGACCGCAGCCCAGAGAATACGTTGGAAGCTCACATGTCGTTCAGCCATCGGCGCTCTCTCCAATCAAGCCTTCAGGACCTGCCGCACCTTGGCCGCCAGATCCCTTATGGAAAAGGGCTTTTGAATGAAATGGATCTTCTCGTCCAGCATGCCGTGCCGTGCAATGACGTTGCCCGAATGCCCGGACATGAACAAACACGCCGCTTCCGGGCAGATCGCTTCCACTTGATTCGCCAGATCGCGGCCGTTCATTTCGGGCATGATGACATCGACGACGAGCAGGCGGATTTCCATGGCGTGCTTACGGGCAAGGCCAAGGGCTTCACTCGGCGTCGCAGCGGACAAGACCTGGTATCCCAACCTGCCCAGCATCAGTTCGGCTATAGTCAAAATGGAAGATTCATCTTCCACCAGCAGAATGGTTTCGCGGCCGCCCGGCGGCGGTTCCGTCCGGTCGTGCTTCCGCGCCTCAACGGTCTCGGGCGCGTGCCGGGGCAGGCAGAGTTTGAAGGTGGCGCCGTGCCCGGGCTCGCTGTCGACATCGATCAAGCCGTTGTTTTGCTTGACGATGCCGTAGACCGTGGCCAATCCGAGGCCGGTTCCTTTGCCGACCTCTTTGGTGGTAAAAAACGGCTCAAATATGTTGCTCATCGTCTGCTGATCCATTCCACAGCCGTCATCGCTGACGGTCAGCGACACATACTCACCCGGGACCAGCTCTGCATGAAGGTCGCAAAAATCGGGATCGTAGGTGACCATGCCGGTTTCGATGGTGATCCTGCCGACACCCTCGATGGCATCCCGGGCGTTGACGCACAAGTTGGCCAGGATCTGATCGATCTGGGTCGGGTCTATCTTGACCGGCCACACTTTCTCCGCCGGCCGCCAAATCAGATCGATATCCTCACCGATCAGGGGGCGCAGCATGTTGAGCATGCCGGCCACGGTTTCATTCAGGTCGAGCACCTTGGGGGCGACGGTCTGTTTGCGGGCAAACGCCAGCAATTGCCTGACCAAAGCAGCGGAGCGCTCACCGGCCCTGCGGATCTCGCGCAGGCTATCAAAAAGCGGGTGGGAAGGATCTATTTGTTCCATGGCCAGTTCGGTGTGCCCGATGATGACACTCAGCATGTTGTTGAAATCATGCGCAACACCTCCGGCCAGACGGGCGATGGACTCCATTTTTTGCGATTGGATCAACTGCTCCTGAAGTTTGCGCTTTTCGGTGACGTCATTGATGGTTTCGATCACGGATATAATGGTGCCGGAGGTGTCGAGCATGGGGTAGGTCTTGAGTTCCACGTAATATTGGGTGCCGGACGCATCCTCGTGGGTATGGAAAGCGGCATGACCCCTTCCCGTTTCAAATGTACGCCGGACAGGGCACTCCTGGTCCGACGCAAAGCAGGGCTGGTCGCGATGGTGCACAAATTCGTGGCACAGCCTGCCGATGATCTGCTCTTCCCGCCTGCCGGCAAAGCCGCAAAAGGCTTTGTTCGCAGACAAAATACGGTAGTTTCGATCGAGGACGATAAACCCTTCATCCACCGAGTCCAGGATGCAGCGCATCGTGATCTCGCTCTGCGCCAAGGCCTCCTCGGCTCGCCTGCGATCCCGGCGTTCCCGGCTCTCCTGCAGCGCCCGCTGGACGGCCGGACCTAATCGCGACAGGTTCTGTTTGAGCACATAGTCGGTGGCGCCCCGGGTCAGGGCCGCGATGGCCGCCTCTTCGCCCATGGTGCCGGAGACGAAGATAAACGGAACATCTGGCCGCCGCTGCCTTGCCAGCCGCAGTGCGGACACGCCATCGTACATCGGCAGCGTAAAATCGGAAAGGATGATATCCAGCCCGCCTTCGTGCAGGGCGGTTTCAAATTCAGCCTCTGTCTGGACGCAGGTGATCCGGTATGACAGTTTATGCTTCTCAAGCTTGGCCTGGACCAGTTCCACGTCCATGGGATCGTCTTCCAAGTGCAGGACATGAATGAGAGGATCCATCTTGAATTGCTCCTTTTGCCGGCGACAATGTGATCTTCGCGCTTGAATTTACAGGTCATTTCTCAACTGCGAGGACCGAACGGTCTATCTGCCTCCCGGCCGCGCGGAAATCCAAACAAGTTTTTCTTTTTACCGGACAACGCCGCAAGAATTCGAAGTGATGGCTGAATCAGTATGAAGACAGAGCATCTGCGCGAAAAGGCGGAGCACATCGCCTAATGGGTCGGGAATCTGCCAGTACAAAATCAAGAATAAATAGATTGCAAACCGTTTCAAAGGGATGGTTGAACAAGGGCTGAAAAGAATCGATAATTTGCTGGAATCTTATGAAATGTCGGTTTTTTCCAATAATCACCCGGCATATGGATCAATGCCGCTTGCCGCTTTTCCGCTGGCAGTCCACCCCGTTCAATCCTGCCAATTGTTGTCCCTTAATCAAAGCATTATTGCAGAGCAGGACAAATCCTGTCAATCATCGATACGGTATTTTCAACACGCGGATATGGCTGGAAAGATGTCAATGCTACATATGCTTGAAGAGTCCCAGATAAGGCCTGCTGACGGTGAGGAAATCATCGCTGTCTTTCAGGTTGATAATGCCCCGGCCGGTGGTTGAGCGGCTTACCCTGCGGATGCAGGCGACATTGACGATCGTCCCCCGGTGAATACGCCAGAATCTGTCCGGATTCAATTCCTGAGCAAGCTCCTTGATGGGTTTTTTAATGAGCGACTCGCCATTTTTGGTGATGACCAGCGTATATTTATCCCCGGCTTGAAAATAGCATATTTCGTCGACCGGCAGCATCAAAACGCCATCGCCGTGCTGGACGCGGATCCATTGCAGATAGTCTTGTTTTTTGGTTAATGAGCCTGTGATCAGGTGCTGCGCCGCCCGGGATAAATGCCATTTTTGGATGCGCCAGACCGTTTTTTCAAGCCTTTCGCGCTTGACCGGTTTGATGA
This sequence comes from Desulfobacteraceae bacterium, assembly GCA_050291625.1. Classification (GTDB taxonomy): domain Bacteria; phylum Desulfobacterota; class Desulfobacteria; order Desulfobacterales; family Desulfosarcinaceae; genus JARRKU01. The sequence continues at coordinate 74,565 of JBNKKC010000127.1, read as the reverse complement.
GGTAATCCACGGCTCCGCTGTCATAGGCGTTGGCGGCATAGTGATCAAAAGCCGTGACAAACACGATTGCACATGAGCCGGCAAATTTTTTAGCGACCTGCATGCCGCACAGTCCCGGCAGCGGGACGTCCAGGAAAGCCAGATGCGGTTTGTGCCTTTCGATTAAGCGGACGGCCTCGAGACCGTTGTTTGCGCGTCCGCAAACGCTCAGTTCCGGCCATAGATGGGAAAGCTGGGATTCCAGATATCTGATGGAGTGGGCTTCGTAATCGGCAATGACGGCTTTGATCGGCTGCATCGGCTTATAGGGTGTCCATCGTTGTTTCGGGTTCATTCATTCCGGTCCGGCAACGCCTGGCGGGCGGCGTGAAACGCGGGCCGCGGGATATTGCCACGGATGACGCTCATGGCCAAGCCGTGGAAAGCGCAGATAGCCGGTATCTTGAGATGATAATACACTTTATTGGAGCGTTCTTTGCGATCCTGAATGATTCCGGCGTTTTTGAGTATCGAAAGATGTTTGGAAACCGTCGATTGGCCGGCTTGGGCCAATTCGGCCAGTTCACCCACGCACATATCTTTCTGATAGAGGGCCTCGATGATCATCAATCGGCTTTCATGGGCCAGCGCCTTGGCCACCTGGGCCTGCATCCGGTATAGTTCTCGATCCTGTTTGATGCGCTGGATATAGTCATGAAATGTTTTGCCGAGATCATTCGGCTCGTTGGTTTCGCTGTTGTCTGTCATCTGATAGAGACCCCTTAAGTATTTCGTTATTTGGCAATATACCATATTGCAAAAATTTGCAAGTACAAAAATACATCCCCGTCAACCTGCCCGCTGTTTCAGGAAATAGATCTCCTTGATAGGGAGGTGCCGGACCGTATTGTATATGCAGCCCCATCGCCAGGCACAAGTAATATTGGGCTGATTGAATAATTTTAATTGACAGAATTTCACGGGGATATCATAATTTGGCATTGAGGATTTGCTCAAATTGGATTTGTATCGGAATCGTTTTACCACTTTCGTTTTAGGTGGGATGGAGACATTTAGCGGGGGATCGTACCATGGATATTGTTGAGGATATTGTTTTTCAAAGAGTCTACGGAGACAACTATGCAAAAATCAGAGACGATGTTAAAATTTTCAACGTCTTTTTTGCCATAGACGGGCATAAGTCAATCAAGACCATTGCCCGGGAAAATGGCTACGAGCTGGAGTATCTCTCTCCAATCATCCATGAACTGGAAAGGCTGGGATTGCTTATCCCCAAGGATGGCGCCAGCGGCAGAGAAGTTCAAGAGGAAATCGATGACATACCCGTTACCCTTCCCAAGGAGTATCGAACAGGCATCAAAACGGTTGACCAACAGCACCAACGACTTGTGAATATGGTCAATGAGCTCGATGATGTGCGTAAAGCACCCTATCATAACTTAGGCCAGAAACATGCCGCTGTCGGAGAAGTCGTTACTGAAATGGTCGACTACACCATTTCACATTTCGCATTCGAAGAGTCTTTGCAGGAGGATGCGAATTACAAGTACTTTCATGCTCACAAACGAATCCACGAGCTGCTCGTCCAACGCGCCGGGGAGTATAAGGAGCGCTGGTCTGCCGGTGAGGATATCGCAGATGAGTTGTACGATGTACTCAGCCGCTGGTTGTTTAACCACATTCGCAACGACGACTGTGCGTTCGCACCAGCTGTAAAAGCAAGAATGAAAGAGCTGGAAAGGCAGGGCAGCAACTGGGTCAGCCTGTTGCTCAAGAAATTTTTCAAGTAGTATCCAAACGCGGTATTGAACGGGCAAAGCAAATCGGTTGGCTACAATGCTTTCGATAGCTTTGCCCCTTTTTTTATACCCCCTCATCCAGCGGCATCTTGGCTCATTTCCTGCGGCTGGCACCGATGTCGCCTGTGCTCCAACTCATTTGGAGAAGAGTCTCATGTTTGCTTCCCATCCGAAGGCGGTTTGGGCACAAAAGATCCATGCGGCCACGATTTGGTGGAGATCGGATCACCCAGATCATTAACGATGAGACGTCGTCTCAGCTCAAGCAGTCTGGAGACCAGTTTTTCCTCGACCTTGGCATAGGCCTCTTCATCGGCAACCCTTTTCACAACAATACCCAAAAGTTCCGTGATGGCGTTGCCCACGGAATTTTGGCTGATGGTGACGATAAGCCGCCCGCGTTCATCCCGGTAAAGGAGTTGTTTATAGGCGGGCCGCCACCTGATTTCATTTGCAAACAGGGGGTCTTCCATAACCTGCAACCGCAGGATGCGGGCTGCTTTATGAAATTCATTGGAGAATAGAAGAACATCCCCTATCTGATTCGGGTAGAAGGCCTGTTCCGGAACCCGGGTATCGTTAGAGGAAACGATGGCGAACAGGGTGCGGTAGAAATCGAGAAACCCCCTGAGAATCATGTCATATTCTTTCCAGAAACGTCCATGGTTCAATGCCTCTGCACCACCGGTCACTTCCCAGCTCGGTAAACCCTGCGGGTAGCCGGTAAGCCCCAGACGCGTTTCCTCGGCAGAGAGCGGCTTTAACACTTTCAGGTCGAGAATGTCGAGAAAACGCATATAGACACCGGAAAGATATTCCAGGAACAGCCCATGGTAGCCGCTGTCGGTGAGGTTGGGGTTGTCGTGGGAGGCTTCCGGCGACTTGAGGAGAGCTTCGTTTTCATAGGCAATGAAATGATTGTGGATCATCCGAATCGACGGAACGCCTGGTTTGGAAAGCGGCCAGGTGGCGTCTAGGCTGGCTTCCCCGCAAAAGATCAAGTGTTTTTCCGGGTCCGGGAAGCACTCTTGCATATATTGAAAAACGACCTGCGTCATCCGGCTGAAGATGAGGGCTTCCTGCTTGAGCAGCTGATCGCGTCTGACCGGACGGCCTAGCGGATCGAGGATACGCTGGGACGTATCAAGGATGATGGATGTATCAAAGAGGTTGGAGTGCCCGATGGCTTTTCTGTATAGAAGGAAACCTTGTTCGTTTTTCAGCAAACCATTTTCCCTGGCCAGGTGGCGAAGGTTGCATGGGCTGTTGAAAAACTCGGTGGCTGTAACGCCTTCGGGGATTTCAAGAGGAATTTTTCGGTGTGGAACAGTGATCTCTCGCGGTGAACCCAATGTTTTCTGCATGGTGATCCTCCCATATCATCGTCAGTGGAAAACAGATGGAATGTTAAAACAATAGAGCCAGTCGGCCATCAATAATTCGAAGCGGCCTCAAAACCCGCCCCGACCCAAATTCACGCAGATTGGGCCCGAGAAAAGGTTTTTGAAGCCGCTTCAATTTTTGGGTCGAGTTTTGCGGAATATCATGTGGGCATCCGATGGTAAACCCTTTTTTTCCTACTGCAAGTCGTGTTGTTCTTTTACTGAAGGATGTATATGGTTAGGGTGCGATCGTTGTCGGTCACTTATCCATAAAGAAAGTCGCGTGCAGGTCTATGGCACTGAAAAACGGTGAAAAACTCCTGGTGATGATCCAGCGGTTCGTGGATGCGCTGCGGCCCGGAATGAGGTCCGAACGGGTGGTTTCTCTGGACAGCGCATTCGATAAGGAGTTGGGGCTTGACAGCCTTTCCCGGGCCGAATTGATTTCACGGGTGGAACGCGCATGGGATGTCACCTTTTCCGAGCAGGTGTTTGCCGTTGCGGAAACCCCGCGGGACTTGCTGCGCGCCATCTCTCAGGCCGGCAGCCGATCCGCGGCGGTGGAGGCAAAAACGGTTCGAGTACCAACCCGGCCGACCGATGAGCGGGTGCCGGCCCGGGCCGATACTTTTTTGGACGTATTGGACTGGCACCTGCAAATGCATCCGGACCGGCCGCACATCCACCTCTGCGGCCCGGACGAGACAGTGGAGCAGATGACCTATGCCGGACTTCGTAAAGGGGCCGAAACCATCGCAGCCGGTCTGGTGGATCTGGGGTTGCTGCCCGGCCAAACCGTGGCCCTTATGCTGCCCACCAGCCTCGACTATTTTCATTGTTTCATGGGGATTCTATTCGCCGGCGGCGTTCCTGTGCCGCTCTATCCGCCGGCCCGTCTGACCCAGATTGAAGATCATTTGAGCCGGCATGTGGATATCCTCGACAACGCACAGGTCCAATTCCTGATCACCATCCCCGAGGCTCAGCCCCTTGCCAGGCTTCTAACATCACGAGTGGTCAGCCTCAGAAAGGCGGTCGGCGTCAGGCAACTTTGCGCCTCCACACCCGTCCGGTCCTGGCCCGAGGCCGGGGCTGCCGATATCGCCTTTTTGCAATACACATCCGGCAGCACGGGAACTCCCAAAGGGGTGGTGCTGACCCATGACAATCTGCTGGCCAATATTCGCGCGATGGCCCGGACCTTTGCCGTCGGTTCATCCGATACGTTTGTCAGCTGGCTGCCGCTGTATCACGACATGGGATTGATCGGTGCCTGGTTGTCCAGCCTCTATTGCGCCATGCCCTTGATCCTCATGTCGCCCCTGGCCTTTCTTGCCAGGCCCTCCCGCTGGTTGTGGGCCATTCACAAGCACCGCGGCACGATTTCGGCCGGTCCCAACTTTGCCTTCGAGTACTGTCTGACCAAGATCGACGATGCCGACATCCAGGGATTGGATCTGGGTTCCTGGCGTCTGGCCGTCAACGGCGCAGAGCAGGTCAGCCCGACGACCATCGAGCGTTTTCAACAACGATTCGGGCCCTTCAATTTTCGGGCCGAGACCATGACACCCTCCTACGGATTGGCGGAAACCTCTTTGGGACTTGCATTTCCAAGGCTGGACCAGGCCCCTAAAATCGACTCTATTCAGCGAGACCTGTTCATGCGCACCCGCCGCGCCGAACCTGCTGCGGGAGTCGATCCAACTGCCCTGCACTTTGTCTCCTGCGGTCAGCCTCTTGAGGGGCATCAGATTCAAATCGTGGATGCCGCCGGAAGGGAAACCGCTGAACGCGAAGAGGGTCGCCTGCTGTTCAAAGGACCCTCCTGCACCTCCGGCTATTACCGCAATCCAGAGGCCACGGCCGCGCTATTCCATGGCGAATGGCTCGATTCCGGAGACCTGGCCTACATCGCCGAGGGCGAGATCTACCTCACAGGCCGATCCAAAGACATTATCATCAAAGCCGGGCGCAACATTTATCCTTCGGAGCTGGAAGAGGCCTTGGGCAACATCCAGGGGCTGCGCAAAGGCTGCATCGCCGTGTTCGGCAGCGCCGACCCGGTGACGGGTACTGAAAAACTGGTGGTGCTGGCCGAAACGCGGGAGACGACCCCGGAGATACTCCATGCCCTGCGCCGGGAGGTCAACGCCGTGGTGGTGGATATGCTGGGGGCGCCCCCGGATGATATCGTGCTGGCGCCGCCGCACAAAGTGCTCAAGACATCCAGTGGCAAAATACGCCGGGCCGCCAGCCGTGAGCTGTATGAGAGCGGCCGGATCGACAAACAACAGCGTGCGGTATGGTGGCAGTTTGTGCGGCTCTCCTGGCAGGCCATTATTCCCCAATTCCGTCGCGTGTGGAAAAGCGCCGGCGCTCTGCTTTACGCCGCCTACATTTATCTGCTGCTGGTCCTCCTGGCTCCTGTTGCCTGGGCGGCGGTGGTGATGGCACCTGGATTTTCAGGGGCTTACGGCACCATGCGCTTTTTTGCAAAATGGCTTTTACGTCTGGCCGGGATTCCCGTTCGTATACACGGCCTCGAGCATCTGGACCGGACCTCGCACTGCATCGTGGTTTCCAACCACAGCAGTTATTCCGACGCTCCTATTCTGGCGGCCGCATTGCCGGTCCACATCAGCTATGTGGCCAAGCGGGAATTGACCGGCTATGCCCCCATCCGCCTGTTTCTCGCACGGCTGCGGACAGAATTTGTCGAACGTTTTGAAAGCCGGAAAAGCACGACCGATGCCCGCAAGGTGATCCGGTCGGCCCAGCAGGGCCGCTCCTTTATTTTCTTTCCGTAGGGTACTTTCTATCGTATGCCCGGGCTGCAGCCCTTTCGCATGGGAGCCTTTCTGACCGCAGTCAAGGCGGGAGTCCCTGTGGTGCCTGTGGCCATCCGCGGCAGCCGCTCCCTGCTGAGAGAGGATACCTGGTTTCCACGGCGCACCATTGTCACGGTCCGCGTCTGCCGGCCCATCGCACCGCAGGGGGAAGATTGGGATGCCGCGGTGGCGCTGCGCGATGCGGTTCGCGCGGAGATCCTGACGTATTGTGGCGAACCCGATCTGGCAAAATAGGCAAACGCCGGAGGGCGCCAGATTCGGCGTTGCCGGGGGTTCGCAGTATTCTGAATACGGCTTCACCCCCGGCGCCTTCTGTCCCGCTGGTTTTATCGGGAGGCTCTGGCGCCCTCCGGCGTTTGCGGCTGGTGCGCAGGATGTTAGATTCCGGACCTGCGTCAGTCCCGCCGAAGATGGCGTTTCCGGGGGATGCAGTATGGGGAATACGGCTTCACCCCCGGCGCCTTCTTGTCCCGCTGGTTTTTATCGGGAGACTCTGGCGTCCTCCGGTGTTAGCGGTTTAAACGTTTTCGGCACATTCGGATGCCGGGCATTGCATTATGCCAAATTTGGCCTGATAATAATGGAAGTCATTACAAATGAATTTTATGATACGGCCTCATGATGCTTGCAAAAATCATTGGTATCATTTTTGGATTGTTGGCCGTGGGCGTGTTTGTCTGGAAGTTCAATGAAACGCCTCTGTGTCGCCCCTGACTCATGTTGCCCCTGGGGCTTGGCGTTGGATACGCTGCCTATTGGATCGCCAAGGCAATCCTCTGATCGCGCCGAACAGCCGACGGCCTTTGTCCGGCGAGTTCCCGATATCTGTGCTTGCAGGCGACCATTGGCCTTTAAATTGGTGACACAAGCCCGCGCGGACCTGCAGCATCCATGCACTGGCTTTTCTCCTCTTCGGTCAGCTCGTTGATGTTTTTCAATGCATCAATGGCACATACAAATTCATTGCCCTCGCGGTCTTTGACCCAGACGAAGCGATCTTTAAGCCTTCGGCTTTTTTGTTTATCCATGGCATCCTCCATTGGCTTATGCAATTATCCATTTGTCTATGGTACGCCGATGCAGAAACAATAAGTCGCGGAGGCCGGTTTGTCGACACCGATCACGACACCGAACATAGACGCATATAACATAATTTGCCGATCGGATTTCTCTTAGGTTGCCAATAAAAAAAGCCGGAGCAGAGCCCGACCCATCCATAATGGCCTCGATATATTGAATTGTTAAAGATTTAACCTTAGCAGCAGGGTCGGCCTCTGCGCCGATCCGGGATGGAATGTTATTCGGAGTCGGAATCTGGCGTCCTCCGGCACGTACCGCAAACCACTGGAGGGCGCCAGAGTCTCCCGCTAAAAACCAGCGGGACAAGAAGGCGCCGGTGGAGAAGCCGTATTCCGCATACTGCGAGCCACCGGCAACGCCGAATCTGGCGCCCTCCAGTGGTTTGCGTTTCTATTCGACGATGATATCCACGTGCAGATCCTCGGCCAGCTGGTTCAGGCCTTCATGCACTTCATCCATATCCGTTTCCGCGCTAGCTTCGATGGAGACTTCCATATGGTATACCTGGGCGCCGCTTTCCGGGGTGTAGGTGATCGATGAACTCAGATCGGCGATATTGATATTGTGATAGGCCAGGTAACGGCTGATCCGGTAGACGATGCCGGTATGATCGAGGCCTTCGATTTTCAGGGTGAAGGTGGCCTGCGGCGGCATCGGTTTCCGCTCGGCGGCCGTCGCCCGGCGAATATAGGCTGAAATCTGCTTTTCATCCTTAAGGCGTTGGTATGCATCGGACAACGCGGTCTCGATTTCGTCCCCCTCGGGGGCGGAAAACAGGATCATCAATGAGAAGTCGCCGGAAAGCTTCCCCATATGCGTGTCTTCAAGATTGCATCCATACTCATAAAGGATTTCGGTAACATCTGCGACGATTCCCGGCCGGTCCTTTCCATAGGCTGAAACAATAAATTTCTGTGCCATGTCGCCCCTCCGTTGGTTAGTGTTTCGGGTTGGCTTGCGCATATGCGGTGTTAGAGCAGATTATGGATACAATATCAGATTCCGACACATTTTTAAATTTGGGATTTAATAGAATCGGTCATTGAGTTTTCTAAATTCCTTGACCGTTGCCTGGTTTCGATCAATGATCGGGATGTCGAGACTGTTTCACCCTTCCGCATTGAAGCCCATCGATGAAAGGCGGTGATCCGATATGACGCACAGCATCCGCTTGGACGATTTCGATCCGCGTTTCAAGATATTTCACGATCTGATGAGACACAAGATATTGAATATCCTGCTCATCTCCAGGCATTACGACGCCTGGATCATGGAAGAGGATTGCCGCCTATCCGAGACAATCGTAAAGGAATACAGGGGGTTGAACCTGAGTCGCCCTCCCAGGCTGCGCTGGGTCACCAATACCCGTCAGGCCTTGCAGGTTCTCGAACAACACCGTTTCGAACTGGTGATCATCATCGCCAGGGGCACCGATACCGCTTTTGAAAAGGCCGCCGCGGCCATCAGAGCCGGAGGCTGGAATATGCCGGTGATTTTAATGATCCATCAGATGGCCTCGGCGCCGGAGTGGTCCGCTTTCTCAAATAAGACCTCGGCCATCGACCGCACGTTTTTATGGACCGGCAACACAGAGGTGCTTTTTGCCCTGATCAAAAACACCGAAGATTGGATGAACGTCGAAGAGGACACCAAGCTGGCCGGGATCCGGGTGATTCTGTTTGTGGAGGATTCTCCCGAGTATGCCTCAGCGATTCTGCCGATTCTTTACAAAGGGCTGGTCCTGCAGGCCCAGGCCGTGATGGATGAGGGGCTCAATGAGGAGCACCGGATGCTGGCCATGCGGGCCAGGCCCAAGATTCTGTTGGCCGAAAGCTTTGAAAAAGCCATGGCACTCTACGACACCTACAAGGACAACATCCTGGGTGTCATCTCCGATATGCGCTTTCCCCGGGCGGGAAAGCTGGATGGAAAGGCCGGCGTCAGGCTCCTCGAAAAGATCAAAACCGAGCGCTTCGACATTCCCCTGCTGTTGGTCAGCGCGGAAAGCGACAACCGGCAGTGCGCCGAAACCATACCGGCCCGCTTTATCGACAAAAGCTCGCCGACGCTGCCGTCGGAGATCCGCAAATTTTTCATCGAAGATTTGGGCTTCGGCGATTTTGTGTTCCGGATGCCCGACGGCCGTGAGATCGGCAGGGCGTGCAATCTTCGGGAGTTGGAAATCATGGCGGGCCAAATTCCGGTGGAGGCCCTTCGCTTCCACAGCAGCCGCAACGACTTTTCCAGGTGGCTGTTCGCCCGTTCGGAGATCGAACTGGCGGCCAAAATGCGCCCGGTGCGTGACACTGATTTCAGCGACGTGCGCGGCCATTACGACTACCTGACCAGCGTTATCCACCAGCGGCGGATGCAGCGTCAAAGGGGTCTGGTTATCGATTTTGACGCCAAGCGGTTGGATCTGGACACCGAATTCTGCAAAATCGGCGGCGGCTCTCTGGGCGGCAAGGCCAGGGGGCTGGCCTTCATGAACACCCTGCTGCATCAGCATACCGAATTTCGTGACAAATACCCCGATGTGACCATCCGCGTTCCCCAAACCGTGGTCATCGCCACGGAACGATTCGAGGAATTCATCGAGTTCAACGACCTGCAGGAGCTGGCCCGGCTCGATCTGGACGATGAAACCATCGCAGAGCGTTTCATGAACGCCACCATGCCGCCCGGGTTGGCGGAGCAGCTGCGCGATTACCTGAGCGTGTTCAACTACCGGCTGGCCGTCCGATCGTCCAGTCTGCTGGAAGATGCGCAGTACCGTGCCTACGCCGGTTTGTACAGCACCTATATGCTGCCCAACGACCATGCGGATCCGGAGTGCCGGCTGACCCAGCTGACGGAGGCGGTCAAGATGGTCTTCGCCTCCACCTATTTTTCAGGTCCCAAGGCCTTTTCCAGGCGTGTTGGCCAGCGCACCGAAGAGGAGAAGATGGCCGTCATCATCCAGCAGCTCGTGGGCGAACGGTTCGGCGACTATTTCTATCCGGCCTTGTCCGGAGTGGCCCAATCGTATAATTACTACCCCATCGCCGAGATGACTCCCCAGGATGGAGTTGCGGCCATCGCTCTTGGACTGGGCAAATCGGTCATGGGCGGCGAGTCTTCTCTGCGTTTTTCTCCCAAACATCCTCATCTGCTGCCGGACCGCTCTACGGTGCCGGATATATTGAAAAATGCGCAACGCTACTTTTATGCGGTCAAAATGGGGCAGGCCGCCTGTCCCATCGGCGTGGACGATTCCGTGACCCTGGCGCGGCGGGAAGTTTTCGACGCCCTGGCCGAACCGCCGGTGCGCGACCTGTGCAGCACCTATATTCCCGAAGAGGGGCGCATCCGGGATTCGTTCAGGAGCACAGGCAGTCCTGTTGTGACCTTTTATCCTGTGCTGAAGCACGGCGCTTTTCCGTTGGCGGAAATGCTCAAGGATCTGCTGCGCATCGGAGAAGAGGGCATGGGCTCTCCCGTTGAGATGGAGTTCTGTCTCAACATGGCAGGCGGGAAGGACCGCCAACCCGAGTTCGCGATCCTGCAGCTGAGGCCCATGGGCGCGCGCGAAGAGCTCATGCGGGTCGATATCGACGACGATGACATCAAGCGCTCGCTGATCTATTCCCGTCAGGCGCTGGGCAACACCATTGCTCATGACATCCGGGATATCGTCCTGGTCAGGCGTGATCGGTTCGATCCGGCCGAGACGGTGGCCATCGCCAGGCAGATCGGAAAAATAAACGCCAGACTGGTAGACGAAGGGCGAAGATATCTCCTGATTGGACCGGGGCGCTGGGGCAGCGCCGACCGTTGGCTCGGCATCCCGGTCCGCTGGGAAGAGATCTGCGGCGTGGGCGCCATTGTGGAGTCCGACCATCCGCGGCTGCAGGCCGAACCTTCACAAGGGTCCCACTTTTTTCATAATATCAGCACGCTGGGTATCAACTACCTGACAGCTCTGGATGCCAGGGGCGATCACATCGACTGGCAATGGCTCGACAGCCAACCTTCGGCCATGGATACGCAGCATGTGTCCCTGGTGCAGTTGGATCGGCCTCTGGTTCTCAAAGTGGACGGACGGCAGAGCCGGGCAGTAGTGTATGCCGGAGATACCCCGTGATTTGTCTATCTTTTATATCACCGTGACCATCGATACGAGCGACGCCGCGGCCGGCAGTGTGAGATCTCCGATACGATTGTCCGGTTGTCGACCCGGCTCATGCCATTGTTCAAGGCGGCGGCAGCCCTTTGAACCGGATGAGGGGCCGGGCCGGGAAGCGGGCGTCATGCGCCCTGTTCGGTTTTGGTGCGAAAGAATTTATCGCGATATCGTCTGGGGGACAGATCGGTGTGTTTTTTAAACAACCGGCGAAAGGTGCTGCTGTCTTCATAGCCGATTTGCCAGGTGATGTCGTTGATACTGTCCGTCGTGGTTTCGAGCCGCTTCTTGGCCGCTTCGATCCGGATCTTCTGCAGGTAGGCCAAAGGCGGCTCTCCAGTGGCCTGTTTGAAGCGCCTTTTGAAATGGCGCGAACTCAGGCAGGCCAGCTTGGCGATCTCATCCATGGTCATGTTCTTCTCATAATTTTCTTCCATATAGGTTTGAGCCCTGATGATTTTGGTATCTCCGTGATCTTTCCGGTGGTGGTAGACGATGTAGGGCGCCTGGCTGTTCCGGTTGGGGTCCACCAGCAATGCCTTGGAGCACAGGGCCGCCAGTTCTTCCGACCCGAATCGCTCGATGACAAAAATGCTTAAATTGTAAATCGATGTTGCCGCGCCGGAGCATATCAGTCCATGGTCCTCTGTGAGAATATGCTCCGTCCTGAGGTTCACTTTTGGATAGCGCTGGCGGAACATCTTGGCGAACTGCCAGTTGGTGGTTGCCGTTCGATTGTCCAGCAGGCCGGTTTCCGCCAGCAAAAATACACCGGTGCACATGGCGGCAATGGGTGTACGGGCATGGTGTTGATCGACGATGAAATCCAGGATCCGGTCCAGGTCCTGCGTAATGGGAGTTGCGACGGGGATAAACGGCGGAACCATCAGAAAGTCGGTGCGGTCGAAATGTTCGATGGACTCGTGGGCATGGATCTGAATGCATCCCTCGCAGGTGACGGATCTTCCGTCCGTCGTTACGATTTCGGATTGCAGCAGCGGCTCGGATTTTCCGGAGACGGCCTGCTGCCACATGTTGGCAATGTGGAATGCATCCATCAGGCCGGTGATGCTGGACGAGAGGCAGCCTTCGCCGGCGAGAAAGGTGATTTTGGGCATGGTTGGGATCCTTTTTTATGGCTTGATTTGCATGTTGTTTGTCATTTATGCCGCTTTTGGATGTTGATGGCAAGGGGCAATACGCAGACTGAAAGAGAATCCATATGAGGATCGGTTGGGGGGTGAGGAACCGAGGTGAAATCCGATCAGGCCTGAAGTGTCAGTTGCCCTCTGATGCAGTGGCTGCCTTGAATTGCCCACGGTCTTTTTTGGCGACGTACATGAGCCGGTCGGCATGATGGAGCAATCCTTCGGCATCGGTTTCATGATCCGGATAGGTGGCGATCCCGATGCTGATGGTAATCCGGCCCTGCGGCATGGTCTCGCGGCCGTAGAAGGGATGGTCGGACACGTGGGCATGCAGCTTGCCGGCGATCATAAGGGCTTTTTCTGTAGACGCCTCAGGCAAGATGACGGCGAATTCATCGCCGCCATAGCGGCAGACGATATCGGTTTTGCGAAAACTGGACAAAAAAAGATTGGATAAATTGATTAGCAGCCTGTCGCCTTCAAGGTGTCCGTTGGTGTCATTATATGTTTTAAAGTAATCCAGATCGATGAACAACAGAGAAAACTTACGCTGGTACCGCTGCGCGCGGTTTAGCTCGGACGTCAGGTTTTCCTGAAAATAGCGATGATTGTACAGGCCGGTCAGACTGTCACGTGTGGCAAGCGATTTTAAATGGGCATTTGATTTTTCAAGCTGTTCGGTCTTTTGTTTGAGCATGTCAATCAGGTGTTCGGTCTTCCACTCCAGCCGGATTTTATCGGCGGCTCGCCGAACGACGTTGGACACCACGGCTATTTTTTCGAACGGCTTGATCAGATAGTCATAGGCGCCGGAACGTATGGTGGCGATGGCCGTATCGAAAGAAACGTAGCTGGTCATTACAATGACCTGGGTCTTCTCATCGATTTTCTTGATGGCCGCCAGCAGATCGATGCCGGTCATTTTGGGCATATAGATATCGGTGATGACGATAGGGAAACGCTCCTGCCTGAAAAGCGCCAATGCGTCGGCTCCGTTGGCCGCCTTGACCACTTCAAAGCCGTCGTCTTCCAACACCTGGGCGATGGTGTTCCGGATAATCTCTTTATCGTCTACGACTAATATGCCAAGTGCTTGTGCCATTGATGTCTCATCTGGAATGTTATTTCCAGGTCTGCTGGAAATGTGATGATAATTCGGCGGTCGGCACGATGTGCCAACCACTGCGGGCAAAAACCATGACAAGTATGGGGAGGGCGGAACGGCGCATCAATGCAGCCCCCCTATCTTTTCTGAGCCGCTCCCGGACGGATTGGAGAGATGGATTAATTTTAGAAGCAGGCGAGGGATCGAAAAGGGTTTCACCGCAAAATGATCCACGCCCGCAGCTCTGGCATCGGAGCCCATGTTATCGAAGCCGTAAGCCGAAATCAGGACTTTGGTGCTTTCGGTGATATACGGCGCGGCAACCGTGAAAAACTCGAGGCCGTCCATTCCGGGAAGCCTGTGGTCGCTGATGATGACGTCGAATGAACGATATTGAACGGCCTCCAGCGCTTCCTCGGCCGTCGTGACGACCATGGCCTTCAGGCCGAAGGATTGCAATGTCAGCTCAAAAGCATCTTGAACGTAGGCATCGTCTTCAATAATCAGGATCCGGATTTCGCGCATTGGTTCTCTCCAAATCAGCTACAGCAGTGTATCGCTCCTGACCTTCGTCGCTTCAAATGAGTGTCGCATTGAAAACCTTGATATTCTACAGTGAACAGCAGAAAATGTGCCAAGATCGTTTTTTATTTATTTTATGAAATTATTACAGTATATTAACTTGTTTAATATATGGAGAGGGTGACTCGTGATGGCATCGTTCTGGGGCAAATAACACAAAAGAAAAGGGGGATTTGGCCAATCATAAACGTATTCAGGACGATCATTTGAGCTGTTCGCAATAAATCGTGAAGTCGTTCCGAACGTCCTCTCTGTGCGGGATCCGGGATCCGTTGTTTTCGATACATTTCAGTCCGTGAATTGGAGGTGATGTTAATTTGGCAAGTCGCCGTTGACCTTTTGTGTGAGTCATTTTATCTTTTAGGTGTCGATCGAACATCTTCGCTGGTTTGCATTCCTGCAGCGAAAGCAGATTTCTCATCACTTCAGTCTATCTGACCACCTGACAGCAAAGCCGGTTCGCTGTTCAGCTCAAATTCGTGAAAAGATGTTGAGTCGGAAATAATCTCAACCGTAAAACGTGAGGTAAGCCTATGAGCGACTATCTTATTGTCGTTGTCAATCGTGCCTCGGCACGCTTTTTCACACTTGAACCGGTGGAATTTCCCGAGTTGGAATCCGGACCGCAGATTAAGGAGAGAGTGCCGATGGCCAATCCGGACATTGGCGATGCGCAGGAGTTGTTCACGGATTCCAAGACCGGTTGCGGTGCAGCACCTCGGGGTGGTGCTGTTCATGGATATGAAGACAACCGCGATCAGCATCTCGACGAGGTGCGGCGCCGTTTCTCTGTCAAGGTTGTGGATCGCATCCGGAAGCTGGCTGCGCATTACAAGGTGCGTACAATTGTCCTTGTGTCGTCGGCACGGATGCGCCGCTTCCTGCACCAGCATGCAGAGGCCTTGGAGCGACAGGGATATCGTATGGTAAAAGTGCCAAAGAATATGATCAACTTTACGCCGCAGAAGATTCATCAATATCTTGCAGGGGACAGATTGATTCCCAGGCAGGAATTGGCGCATTGACCGATTGGGTGCCGGCTGATCGTTGAACGAAAAAAGGCCGATTCCGAGTGTGCACTGACGGAATAATTGCGCCCCTGACGGAACAAGCGGGAGGGTAATTCGAGCTGTCGCTTCTGTTGGGGTATTCAGTGCAGCAGGAGCCCAGTAACTTATCCCATCAAGGGCGCTTTTTTGCGAGACGTTGCAGTGTTTCCGTTTTCAGCGTGTGTTTCAAATCTCATGACAGCTCAGCAACTCCAACTCAATCTCATCCAGGTTCCACTTCTGGTTCAGATACCGCAAGATCTCATGAAGGATGCTTAGCAAAACGTTTGCCAGAGCGCCGTGTGTGTAAAGTATTTTAATTTTTTTAGTGGGTTACTTCAGATATCGGATGAAATAGGGCCGCGGCGATGAGCCCTATTGGGCGGTATTGCCTAATCAAATTGGGTCATATGACCCAATTTTTGCGCCGTGACGATCATGCGGTGGTTCATGAAGCCCACATCGCCGGCGCCGCTGTATGGAGTGAAATCTTTATGCAGGCGGACCTGTGCAAATCCGGCGTCTAAGACAAGGGCTTCCAGCGATGCGGCCTCATACAGATGCATGCCGTATGTCCGGTCCCGCACCATGCCCGATCGTTTGTTGAGCACCATTTCCCGGGCACAGATCATCGATGCCGTGATTTCGCGCTGACGGCAAACCACGATGTCGTCGCCGATCTCATGCCAGGCGTTCGGATTGAAATGTTTCCGCACGGCCTCCCCATCGGTCACATCGACGACCAACCAGCCGCCGCCGGTCAGGACCCGGCGGGCTTCACGGATCATTTGGAGATCATCGCCGTCGCCGTCGGCGTAGCCTAAAGAGTTGCCAAGAATCAAAACATGGTGAAAGCTGGCCGCCGGCAGCTGGATGTTGCGGGCATCGCCCTGAATAAATTTTACGGGCAGATTCAAGTGCTTCGCCTCGCTGGCGCCGATGCGCAGCAGGGTGTCGGAGTAATCGAAAACGGTGCATTGGGCAAAGCCGCGTCGGCTCAATGCCAGTGAGTGGCGCCCCTGTCCTCCGCACAGATCGAGGACCTTGTGCCCCGGCCTGAGAGGGACCAGCTCGCACAGCAGAGCCACCTCTTTTTCGGTCAATGCGTCGTTGCGCACACTGCGGGCATCGGTCATTAGATAGACTTCGTCAAATAGAGATTTCCACCAGTCGGGTTCTACATGAATGCTCATCACTTCTCCGGATGTGCGCCGAAGCTGAACAGACCGTCGGCTGCGAAGATCGCCGGACCGCCGCGCCAGGGCTGCAGGCGCGCTATGGCCAGCTCCTCCTCCTCAATGTCAATGTAGGCCTCCAGCTGACCGGTGTGCCACATCTTTTCAAGGGTTAAGCTGTCCTTCCACATGGCAGCGCAATACCGCTTCAAGGCCTCCAGCTGTGAAACCGTCAACAATCTTGGGCGCAAGGCAATTTTGATGGGGCCCAACAGGTAAGTAAACCGTTCCTGGACAGCCAGCTCCTTCTGGCGTTGGTCCAGCTCGTTGAGGTGGTCGTAGGGCAGCTCCATCAGGATTTGATTGAGACGCTGCACGGCTTCGCGGACCGGTATGTTTGACCGCAATACGGCTATGGGCTGAACACCGCCACCGCTGCCCACATTGGTGGGCACATCCCCAAAACGCCCCAGAAAGCCGAACACCGTGCCCGGTCCCAACAGGCACCGGAAATCGGTCTGGCGCCGCGTCAATATCGGCTGTTTCCCGTCTTGGTCGATCTCGGGCATCTCTTCGGCCCATAAAGGAAGCGACACTTTTTCCTGGACGATGTAATGCCCGCTTGTCAAGGCGGTTTCGATGGCCTTGTCGGCATCGGGATGGATCTGGCCGACCTTTACACCGATGCCCGAGTATCCCCGTTCGGGTTTGAGCACCAGTCGCCGCCAGTTGGCCCGCGTCCAAGCAACGAGGTCGTCGATGGGCTCCGCCTGCGGCCCCGTTGTCTTTCGCTCGAAAAAACGACGCGTCCAGGGAGTTCGTTGAACCGTTTCGGGTTGAAACCGGTCGGACAGGGATTCAGTGGTAATGACCTCGAACATGCTCTTGACGTTAATGGGCTCGGTGCCCCGTGGGTTCAGCACGCGGCCTTCGGACACCATCTGGATCAACGGACTCAAGTCGTGTTTACGATGCAGCTTGAGCAGGACATCGTTGTTGAAGTCCATAAAGATCAATGAGACGGTGCGCCCCTGGTGGCATACCCGTCCATTGCGGATCTCGAACTCGTGGGGGGCCGACAGGATGCCGGTAATTCCCTCGGCCCGGTCCAGACGTCGGGCAAAGTTGATGTTCTCGGTCACATCCACCAGTGTTTCCTCTTCCGCCACGACTGCAATGGCACCCGGATTATTGCCTTCTCTGCGACGGTGCTCTTCCAGCACCATCTGCGTGAATCCTTCCACCGGGCAGAGCAGCGGGTGATCGAAATCAAGATCGAGATCCACCGGGTGTATCCGGTTCAAGGCCTGCCATGCCGATTTGGCGATTTTCTGTGTCAGGCGCTGATAATCCCATCCGCCTGGACTGCCCAGGTTCCATTCCGAATGATACCCTAAAAAATCTTTCACTGCGCATCTCCGTTTCATGTCGTGTAGAGCAGGCGTTCGGCCAGATGGTCGAAACCGATTTCGCCGTGGGCAAGGACGTTGCGCACAAATTGCGCAGGGGGCTGCCCCTGTCCCAAAAAAGCGGTATATAGCTGTCGAAATTTCCGGCGTCCGATGGCGTAAGCCAGCTGATAGCCGGGTTTGAGCGCATAGCGACGAACCATGGCCAGGGCCTGTTCTTCGTCGACCAACCCCACCACGGCGAGTTCCCGTGCCGCTTCTTCCAGCGAACATCTGCCGGTATGGATTCGCAGCTCGGTTCTGCCGCGCATCGCACGCCAGAAGCGGCGTTTGGCCATCATCAGGCTGTCTGCCGGTCCGGAAAAGAATTCGCTGTCGAAAAGAATCTCTTCGCAGAAACTGGCCCACCCTTCGTAAAAAAGGGGAAACTCCAGGCACCGCCGCAGAATGCGGCGCTGGTTCCATCGAATGGTGTCCAGCAGGTGGTGGCCGGGATAGGTTTCGTGTGCGGCCAGCAGCATCATATCCCGCGGCACCGGTTGCCGGTTCGTGGGAAGAATATAAAAGACACCGCCCTTGGGTGGATGGCCGGGCGGCATGCTGTAGGCGGCATTGGCGCGAACGGGTATCATATGCTCGGCAATGGTCTTGATCTCGACCTCACTTCCGGTGGTCTGATGGTCGCTGAAAAATCCCTGCCTGAGGCAGTGGCTTTTGAGTTTGGCAATCCCCCCTCTGTAAAGCGCCCGGACATTGTTTTGGGTGGCGGCCGGAGACGGAAGACTCTGAAAAACCTCCTGCCATGTCTGCCGGCCGGATATTCTACCGGCCGATTCCGACAAACGGTTTTGCGCTGCTTCGATCTCCTGGTTCAGATGCCATTCAATCTCTTCAAGCCCCATCTGGCAGCCCATGTGGTAATCGGCAACACGTGCATACAGATCGCCCGGCAAATGAAAATCAGGCACCGTATCGATCCGGTCCAGATGCGCGTGAAACCAGTCGAGTGTCTTCACAGCCGCATGACGCTCGGCATTGGTCAGAGGCAGGGCGGATATCCAGGCGGTCAACCCTGTGACCATCTTCCGGGCCACTTCGGCAGCCACCTCCGGCACCCTGTTCAGGCTGGCCAGGGCGGTTTCCAAAAAGGCCGGCAAGGCGGCGATGCGTCTCTCCAAGGTCCGACGGGACTCGGTCAATGCGTCAGCCAAGCCAATACTGATAATTGTCAGGTAGAATGTCGGCTGGGTTTGGTGAACGCAGACCCGCTTGAACTGTTCGTACAGTGTGGTCAACACTCTGGTCAACAGGTCGATGTCTGTGGTCATGGCAGCGTCCGGCAACCGGGGTCTCAATGCGTCGAGTCGGATCTGCCATTGCCGGACATCGGCGAAAAAATGACGTATGGCTCCATCTGAAAAATCGTCCCAGGCTGATTCGTCCGAGACCTCGGACCTGAAATGCGGGAAGAAGTGGAACTCATCGCTGGAGAGGCAGACCGGGAACTGCGCAGCCAGCGCCTTGTAGATCTCATCGGCCAGTTTGTCCAACCGTGCGGATGATTCCTGGTTTGCCACATCAACTCTTTCTCATTTGCCGGGAGTGCGTGCCGCTGCGATTATTTTACCGAATTGAAAGGATTCGAGCCATTGGGTCAGCGTGTCGGCAGTGGCGGTATGATGGGCGCGGATCGTTTCGATGACAGCCTTGGTTTGTTCGATATCCAGCATGACTGCTGCGGCTTCCAAAGCCGTCCTGGTCTCAAGCGGCAGCGTTTCGAAACCATTCCCGGGTTCAGAGTCCGCTGTGTCATCAGCGCCTTCGTCCCCTTCAATGTGAAGGTCTTCATGGACCAATTTCAGTTTCAAATGATACGCCAGCTTGCGATAGAGCTCGTTTTCGTCCAACGGCTTGCAGACGAAATCGTCGAACCCGGCATCGATAATCGCTTGACGCTCCGATTCAAGGCTATGGGCAGTGACGGCAATAATTGGCGTCTTGCGGCCTTCAGGCGTGATCTTGATGGCCTTGCAGGCCGCTATGCCATCCAATACCGGCATACGAATATCCATAAAGATCAGATCGGGCCGCCATGCGAAAAATTGTTCAACGGCCTGTTCACCGTTTTCGACCGATTGGATGTTAAACCCCAGTGTTCTGACCATATCTTCGAGCAGATAGCGGCTGATGTCTGTATCATCGGCCACTAAAACGCGATATAGGGGTTGACCTTCGGCCAGACCGATGATTCTTGGCGGTGTTTCAGGCTTTGGCTTGGGGGTGGAGCCCATAATCTGAACCGGAAGCGTCAGAGTGAAGACCGTGCCGCCTTCAGATTGGCTTTCAACCTTGATGTCGCCGCCCATCAGTTGTGCATTGCGTCTGCTGATAGCCAAGCCCAGACCGGTGCCGGTCTTGGCGCCGCTCTGGTACCCTGCCTGGGCAAAGGGCTCGAAAATGGCTTCAACCTGATCAGGTGTGATACTGCTGCCGCTGTCGGCGACATCGAAGCGCAGCAGGATTTGGGGCGTTGAAAAGGCCGGCAGGGGCGCTTCGACTGACACATTCAAACTGACGGCACCCCTGGCAGGCGTGTTCCGGATGGCATTGGCCAGCAGGCTGAACAGAATCTGGCGCAGCTTTCCCTGGTCGCAGCGGATATGGTCGGGCAAAGGCCTCTCCTGTTCCACTTTGAATTTCAGGTATTGCTCGGCCGCCCGTGTATGAAAGGTGCCCGCTATCTCCCGGATGAAAACGGCCAGCTCTACGCGTTGCGGATTCAGCTCGACGCGACCGGCTTCAATTTTTGCCATATCGAGCATGTCGTCAATCAGGGCCAGCAGATGTTTGCCGCTGTTGTGAATCAGCTTCAATTGCTCCATTTGGGGCTTGGGGATGGACGCTTCCCGTTCCAGCAGGCGGCTGAATCCAAGAATGGCGTTCAACGGCGTTCTCAACTCATGGGACATGTTCGCCAGAAAATCACTTTTCGCCTGGCTGGCTGCCGCCGCCCGTTCTTTTTCGAGAAACAGTTCTGCCTGGCGGTCTTTAACCACCTGTTCCAATTCTCTGACACGCTGTTGCAGCTCTTCATAGGAAGGTTTTTGAGCCATCTCAATTGCCTGTTATCGGATTAAATGAGGTTGAGCAAACGTTAGCGCCCTTGATAGACCGGATCGGATCACCTGCTTCAGGGTCCAGGCAGACTCAAGCTTCCATAACCAAATCCAGAAAGAGACGTTGGGCGTTGGGGCTAGATAAACCATAGGCCACTTCCGGCGATGGGTCAAGCACGTACGCAGCATCTATTGTCCCGTTTCATTGGGAAAATCAATACAAGCGCTTTATTATATATAAACAATCAATTTGATCTATTGAGTGTGTCTATGATTTAGTTTGCCAACTTTTTTGACAGGCGCTGACGCCGAAGATCATGTGGACCTGTGCCTCTGCCGCTCATGAATAGATTGGATTGGATATATAGAGTGACTCGCTGGGTGCTTGGAGCCGCGTTTGTTTATGCCGGCATCCGAAAGCTGCATGATCCCGTTTCCTTCGCCGTCCTTATCGGAGATTATGGTATTGTGCCGGACCTGTTGCTTCTGCCGGCGGCATGCAGCCTGGCCTTTCTGGAAGTGGCTGCCGGAGTCGGATTGCTGTTTGACGTCAGGGGCAGTCTTTCGGTGATTGCCGGATTGCTGGTGTGTTTTTTGGCTTTCCTGTCATACGGTTTATGGATAGGGCTGGATGTGGATTGCGGCTGCTTCGGCGCCGGCGATCCGGAAGCGGAAGCATTTCATGACATCAGAGCCGCCATCTTTCGCGATCTGCTCATGTTTGCGATGGCCGTTTTTGTTTTTGGATGGCGTCGTATCCGACGGATCAAACCCGTCAATCTATTCCAACTGACCATAAAAAAATGAACATAGAACAGAAAGGAAGATGCGTATGTTTAGAAACGTGTTGAAACTCTTGGTGGCGGTATGGCTGGTTTTCGGTCTATACGGTACGGCAGCGGCTAAGAACAAATTCGAAAAAGAGGTGGACACGGAAGCGTCTGCCGTGAAACTGGCTCGGGAGATCCAGCGGGGCGGCTACGATATCGTCACCACGGCCGAACTCAAGCAATGGATCGATGACGGAAGGCAGATGATCATCGTGGATACCATGCCGTACAAGGATAGCTACAAAAAGCAGCATGTGCCCGGCGCCGTTCAGTTTGAATTTCCCATCCCTGAGATGAAGACATGGGACGCCGAGCAGACCGGCGGCAAAACCCGGAAGGACTATACCGATCTGCTGGGAACCGACAAAGACAAACCGATCGTGATCTACTGCGGATTTGTCAAATGCACCCGCAGCCACAACGGCGCCGCCTGGGCGATCAAACTAGGGTATAAAAATGTCTATCGCCATCCGGGCGGTATCTTCGCCTGGAAAGGCGCGAACTATCCGGTCGAGAAGGTGAAATAGGACTAAGATGGCCATTGTTTTTCCGTTGGACTCAGGGTCTTTACGGAAGATAAATTCGTGACAAGGCTGGCGGACAGCGGGATGCTGCCCGCCAGGTTAGGGCATATGCTTTCCGTCAATGAACAGTGGTGATGAAACAGCCGCCGCCACCGCCGCCGCCACCGCCGCTGCTGCCGCCGTCGCCGGATGTGCTTCCGGAGTATACATTGGACATGCTGCCGCTGTTGCCCGCGTCATCTATCGCTTTGATGGCAAAATAGTAGGTGGTACCGGCGGATAAACCGCTGACGGTATAAGTTTCACCGGCCCCGGCGTCCTGAGGTGCACCGACGCCGGTTACCTGATCGGCATTGTCAAAGTCGTTGTCATCGGTGATATTGGTCGTTGAAACCCGCAAATCATATGCCGATGCCCTGCCGTAATCCAGGTCGTCCCCAACGGCAAGCCAGGTCAGCAAAATGGATGAGCTGTCCCGGCCCACGATGCTCAAGGTTGAGATCTTGCTCGGTGCGATCTGGTCGCCGGAAAACCAGCTGCTCAAATTAAATCCGCCGGCGGATGTCGAACGCTGAAAATTGCTTGCCAACGCCATTTCCGGTTTTGTCATCTCTCTGGCGGCGACCAGATTGGCTTCAGTCGTGTTCAGTCGATTGCCTTCACCGGCAAAGGGATCGACATCGCTCTGGAAGCCTGAATTGTCATTGAACTGGGAGCCGACTTCTGCAGTGTTGAATGAGTTGTCGGCATAAACCCGCACCGTATAATTGCCCGAACCGGTGTAGGCGGTATAGTATGAGGCGTAGTTGCCGTCCAGCGGAAAGCTGTCAGCGCCCTGACCGTCGTCTTTAAGCTCAATGTCGGTGGTGGAACCGTCCGGATTCGTTACTTCGGCGCTGACATTCGCAAGTATAATGCCCTCGGTTGAGGTGAGGGATGCGCGAATGATCGCCGGATCCGGAAATGTGACGCTGGAAGAGACCAGATTGGCGGTCAGGGTGATGGGGGATACCCCCGCAGGAGCCGATGATGCGACCAACAGATTAGCCGTCGTATCGGATGAATCGTCGTTCGTTATATCGACCGTCCAGGTTCCCGCAGCCGCGGTTCCGTCAATCCGAAAGGTGATGGTCTTGGCGCTTGCGTCGGAGATGTATCCGCTATAGCTGTCGTCCAGGACGGTGCTGTTTGGTTGGGTTACGGTAACATCGGCCTTGGCCACATCTATGGTGGAAAATGTGATATTGAAAACGGTATTGGCGCCGATGCTGCTATCCAGGTAGACCGTCAGCGCCTTGGTGCCCCCGTTTCCCGGAACGGTAATTGAAGCGCTCTCAATCGTAGCGGACGGCACCGGATTGGTCTGGTTGGCGATGGTAATGAACGCATCGCTCAGCGCCTGTTGATCTCCTCCCGGTGCGAAATAATATTGACCGCCGGTCTGATCGGCAACATCCTGCATCTGGACATCAGCTGCTGCGCCCAGACCGATAGTGTTGACCGTCACTCCGGCCGCCACCACGGATGGCAGCACATCGGCGATATACGGCGAGACATTTTCTCCACCGTCGGTCATGAGCGCCATCATCTGGGCCATATTTCGGGAGCTGCCGTTCAGTTCGTTCAAAGCGGTCTGCATCCCACAGCCGATACATGTCAGCGAGATGGTTGTCGTCGGAATCGCCGCTTTGATCGTCGCCCGCGAGGCTGCATCTTTTACTTCTGTCAGTCCTAGAAGAAGACTTGAAGAGGTTGAAAAAGAGACCACGCCGATCCAGGTCCCTTCTTCGGCACGGTCCACAAAAGCCCGGGCTGCAGCGGCGGCGTTTTGAACAGGAGATCCGGCCATGGAACCGGAGACGTCCAGAACCAGAATGACCTCCGCTTTGCCTGCCTTCTTGACCTCGAATACCGGCTCTTTATAGGTAATGGTTGTGCCGCCGCTCATCTTGATGCCGTCTGCATGCGTATTGATGACTTCCCAGCAGCTTTTGCGGCCATGGATGCGGTTTTGATGATTATTGACTGCGCTGTTGTGCTTGTATTTTGTATCCGTACCGTTATCGCAAAAAGAATCGATACCCGGATTCCACTGTCTGTGCATGATGCTGGCCTTGGCGCCATTGACGTCATTGACCGTTGTGGTGCATGCAGCGCCGGACTGGAGTCGTTCGTCGCAATCACGCTCGATGGTCTGCAGCGCCGTGCATCGGTTCCAGCCGGCGGCTGTCTTGTATACCTGGTACCACTTCATGGCTCCGCTGCCGTCATCTTTCAAGACGTAGTCGCAATATTCGTCGCCCAATCCAAAGCGGTAATGCCCCCATTCATGAACGACGGTATCCCCGTCCATGGATCCGTCATCGATGAAAATTTTACCCGGCGTCGCATAGGCCCCGCCGATGTTCTTACCGACAAAGATGTCCGCCGAGGCGACGGATTCGGCGCCGGCAGGAAGATAGGATGGATCATCCGACCAGCTGTCGGGAACAAGGATGATCACTTTGCTGAACATCGCCTGTTGCTTCGTAGCCTTGTGCAGGTAGTCCGATGCGTCCTTCATCATCGTTTTGATGGAATTGATAAATGGCTTGTCCTCGGCCATGGCAGGATCGATAGCGACTTGAACCGTATACTCACCGTTGCTGATGGAAGCCGCAAGTGCAAAGCCGGTGAAAACAAACCATGCTCCCCATGCCATGATAATTGCCTTGATCGTTTTTTTGCTCATATCATCCCCCCCTTCTTGAAATGGATTTCAAACGGAAGCGGAAACAAATCAAAGCCAATGTTGTGATCTGTCCCGGGATCAATGCGGTGGAAAGGGAGAATAAGTGAGGATAGAATACGACGTTGGTTCAGGAGTTCGTTCCTTGTCGGCTGAACGTATGATCGTTGCTGCTATTTCTTCAATTTTGATTTGTTTCTACGGCATAATCGTTTGAAATATCCGATGCCAGCCCCCCCCCTGACCAACTCCTTACCCCCAAATAGAAGCGGCCCGTGTCGGGGAGACACACTTCAGCGCGTTGCTTTTCACCTCCTTTCCCGGAATAATAGGCTGCGGCCAGCACGTCGGCTTTCAGCCAAATGCGTTCCGAGTTGATGCTCGTGCGTGACGCTCTGACTTCATACCGTGAACCGGCTTGAAGCCCCAATGGCACCGCCCAGCTCAGCCGGTAGCAACCTTTGTGCGCCGGTTCTGCAAAAAGATCGGTAATTTTCGACGGACGCACATCCTGTTTGGAACCATAGCCGTGCGCCGTAAAATAAAAGACATGGCTTGCGTTGAATGGAGGGACCACAACAGATGATGGCGGCCTTTGCTTGCCGGGACGCGGCTCACTTTCCAGGCCGGACGCAAACGCGGCGCGACCGTCGTTGTCGTCGGCCGTTGCCACGACGCGATATTCGCCGTTTTCCAGCGGTGATGGCACGGCGACCGAATAAAGGACATCATTGGGACTGTTTCCCCCCGTCTCCTTGAAAACCAGGATGTGGACTTTCCCGGAGGGCGCTTTTATCTCGGCGGATAGATTCGCGTTTCTGACCGGTTGCGGACCGTAGAGACGGACCTTCAGCACGACCGGGTCCGGATAATGAAATATAGCAGCAGTAGCGGATGTATCAAAGTAAATGGAAGATGGAGGCATGTTCGCACCCCATGCCAAGGCGGTCACCGGAAGTGCGATCTTCAGAAAGAAGAAAGCGGCTTCCGCCAGGGCAATTGCAAGGGCCGATGGTCTTGCGGCCGCATCTTTCAAATAGTGAAACATGGCTTAGATTTAAGGATGCACATTAATCATATCAATATGCCAAATGGCGATATATGTGTCAATCGGCAAAAAAGCATCAACTGGAGGGGCTCATCTTTGGATAACATGAGGGTGAACGGAGTCGGAGCCCTCTGTCGACGGTCGGGGCCGTATGGGCGTGCTTTGGAGCGGCTGATTCGGTGACATCCTATAAAAAAAATCAATAGCTTCTATTGGATAATATCCGATTTATCAATTGGCCTTCCGGGCAGCCTTTGTGATAGCTGAACGAAGCAGCGATTCCATCAATGAGAAACAGAACAATAAGGGAGGATAAATGAAAAAAGAGCTGACCCTCATTTTGATTCTGGTGGTTTTACTGGTGCCCGGTGCGGCCCTGAGCGACGATTTGGATGGCTTTAAAGGCGAATCCGGCAGTCTCAAGATCAGCGGCGGTACCGCCCACATTCCGGTGATGAAACTGGCCGCGGAAAAGATCCGGACGGCCAATGCCAACATCAAGATCAGCATTGCCGGCGGCGGCAGCGGTGTCGGCATTAAACAGGTCGGGGAAGGGCTGGTGGATATCGGCAACTCCGGGCGTCAACCTTCGGAGGCCGAATTGACGAAATACAGCCTGGAGATGCACAAGTGGGCCGTCGACGGCGTCGGCATTGTGGTCAATCCCGCCAATCCGGTCAAAAACCTCACCTCGGCGCAGCTCAAGGATATATACGCCGGTCATCTGACCAACTGGAAGACGGTCGGCGGACCGGACAAGCCGGTCAATATCTACACCCGCGACAAAGCCAGCGGCACCCGCGACGTGTTCTGGAAAAAGGCTCTGTCCAAAGGCGATATCAGCGCCAAAGCCCATTTCGTGCCTTCCAACGGTGCCATGAAGACCGCCGTTTCACAGGATCCATACGCCATCGGCTATGTCTCCGTGGGGCATATCGATACAAGCGTGACGCCGGTGGCGCTGGACGGGGTGGCGCCGACGCTGGATAATGTTCAATCGGGCAAATACAAAGTCGCCCGCGGCCTGTACAGCAACACAAAGGGCGCGCCCGTGGGCCTGGCCAAGAAATTCATCGACTTTCTTTACAGTGCCGAAGGGCAGAAAATGGTGGCGCAAAAGGGGTTCATCCCGGTCAATAAATAGATCTCGGTATGTGGATTGATGCGAGCTGAATCGTTTGCACACGGTGCGTTTGCAGCGGCGGCTTTTCTCAGCGCCGCCGCGACCGTTCTGGTCTTTGGTTTCATGGCGGTGCTGGGGCTGCCAGTCATCCGGGAGGGGCAGCTGCTTCAGATTCTCTGGGGGCCGTGGTCGCCGGACCACAACATCTTCGGCATCCGTCCCATGATCCTGGGAACCCTTTGCATTGCTTTGTTCGGTCTGATGACGGCCGTGCCGCTCAGCCTGGGGTGCGCCGCATTTATTACCGTGACGGCACCCAGGGGCGCGGCCCGCATCCTGCATCGGCTGGTCCGTTTAATGACCGGCATTCCGACCGTGATCTATGGCTTTGTGGGGATCTTTTTGCTGGTTCCCCTGATTCGGGAAATTGGCGGCCGGGGTTCGGGGCTGTCGATCCTTTCCGCCGGACTGCTGCTTGCCGCCCTGGTGTCGCCCACCATGATTCTATTCTTTTCAGACGGCCTCAACGCCGTACCCAGAACTTACTGCCATGCCGTAACCGCGTTGGGCGGAACACGGGTTCAGCGCCTGGTGTATGTCATGCTGCCCCAGGCCTGGCGCAGCATGCTGGCCGGAGTGATTCTGGGGTTTGGGCGCGCCGTGGGCGATACCATGATCGCGTTGATGCTGGCCGGCAATGCCGTGGCCCCGCCCGAAACGATCCTGGATGCGACGCGTACCCTTACCGCCCATATCGCCCTGATCATCGCCGCCGATTTCGACAGCCTGGAGTTTCGCACGCTGTTTGTCTGCGGATTGACGCTCTATTTGACAACGAGTCTGGCAGCAGTGGTCATGCGTTGGGTGGTGCATAAGCAGAAGGGGGCTCCATGAGAACCGCCGGCCAACATCTGATTATCGCCTGGAGTTGGATCAGCAGTTTGATTCTGGTGGGGGCTGTGGCCGCCGTTTTATGCTTTTTATTCATCAAAGGGCTTCCGGCTTTGAACCTGCAATTGGTTTTCGGAGATGCCGATCCCGTGGCGGCCCTGCTGCTGCGGCAGCCGGTGTTGAACGGCCTATTGCCGGCAATGGCCGGAACCCTGGCGCTGGTGCTCACAGCCGTCGGGCTGGCCCTGCCGGTGGGATTGGGGGCCGGCATCTATCTGGCGGAATACTGCCGCGGACGCATCAAACGCACCCTGAGTCTTTTCTTCGATATCCTGGCCGGTATTCCGTCTGTCGTGGTGGGGCTGTTCGGTTTTTCACTCGCCATATTTTTACACCATCATCTGAGCAGCCGAATCTATCCGTGTCTGTTGATCTCGGCGCTCTCGCTGGCGTTCCTGGTGCTGCCCTATCTGATCCGCAGCACCCAGACGGCGTTGGAAAGTCTGCAGGCCCGGGAACGAATCACGGCGCCGGCGCTGGGGGCTACCCGACTGCAGAACATTCGTTGGGTGTTGCTGCCCAGAGCGCTGGACGGCATTGTCAGCGGCGTTGTTCTGGCCGTCGGCCGAAGTGCTGAAGATACCGCCGTGATCATGCTCACCGGCGCTGTGGCCACCGCAGGCATGCCCTCCTCCTTTCTGGATGCATACGAAGCCCTGCCGTTTACCATCTACTATATCTCATCCCAATACATGGATCGGCAGGAACTTCTCAATGGGTATGGTGCGGCCATCATTCTGTTGGTGGTGTGCTCTACGCTGTTCTTCTTGAGTTTTGCCATAAAGAGTCGCCTGGCGAAGCAATTCCGAACACGGATGTGAGGCAGGTTGCCGTATGGACCAATTGAGAGAGAAAATAAAAATAAAGCTGACAGACCTGTCTTTTCACTACGGAGACCGATGCATTCTCGACCGAATCAACGCAGCGTTCACCGAGCATGCGGTCACCGCCATTGTGGGGCCGTCGGGCCAGGGGAAATCAACGTTGCTTACGGTCGTCAACCGCTTGTGGGAAGACATTCCCGGTGCGCGGGTGAAGGGCAGGGTCGATATTCGCTTTAGCGGTCAATGGGTGGATGTTTGTTCCAACGGCTATCCGGCCAGCCGCCTGCGGCGACAGGTCGGGATGGTTTTTCAAGATCCCAATCCGCTGCCCATGAGTATCTACAAAAATGCGGCCTTCCCGCTGAAACTCGCCGGGGAGAGAAACAAGCGGGTGATCCGGACCAAAGTTCAAGCGGCCTTGGCTCGGGCCTTTTTATGGGATGAGATCAAAGACCGCCTGGACACTGATGCACGAACCCTGTCCGGCGGCCAGCAGCAGAGATTGTGCATTGCCCGGGCGCTGGTTCTGGAGCCCGAGGTGTTGCTGCTGGACGAACCGACCGCCTCCCTGGATGCAAAGGCGGCCGGGGTGATTGAAGCACTTCTGAGCGCTCTCAAAACCCAATGCACCATTCTGATGGTATCTCATTATCTCGATCAGGTGCGACGGGTGGCCGACCACGTCATGGAATTGCAGCATCGTCGTCTCGACCGTCGGCTCGTCGGTCATACGGCTGACTCCTGAGCCGGGACGCCCTATTTACAGACGCTATCCGCCGTGGTACCGGATCAGCCCCTCCTGGGCCGCGGTGGCGACCAATCGGCCATCCCGGGTAAAAAATCGGCCAAAACTCATGCCTCTGGCCCGGCTGGCGCTGGGGCTGTCGGTGACGCAGAGCAGCCACCGGTCCATGCGAAACGGACGGTGAAACCACATGGCATGGTCCAAGCTGGCCACCTGCATCTCCGGTTCCCAGAAAGTGTGGCCGTGAGGGTAGAGCGATGTGGCGACCAGATTGAAGTCCGAGGCATAGGCCAGCATGCAGCGATGGGTGGCGGCATCGTCGGGCAGCGGGCCGATGGCACGAAACCAGATATATCTGCGGGGCGGCATTTTCTCTGGGGCAAAAGGGTTGACGGGGTTGACCGGCCTCATTTCGATGGGCTTTTCGCACAGCATTTTTTCCCGGATACCGGTCGGTATCTGGTCTGCAAGCTCTCGCGTCATCTCCATTACGGAGGGGATGCCCTCCGGTCCGGGCACTTCAGGCATCTCGTCCTGGTGATCGAATCCGGTTTCCTCCCTCTGGAATGAGACCGACATGAAAAAGATGGGTTCGCCTTTTTGGACCGCTTTGACCCGTCGGGTGGTAAAGCTTTTACCGTCGCGCATGGGCTCGACGATATAGACGATGGGCCTGGCATCGTCGCCGGGTCGCAAAAAATAGGCGTGCAGGCTGTGCGCCGCGCGTTCCGGCGGTACGGTATACGAGGCGGCCGACAACGCCTGGCCCAGCACCTGACCGCCGAACACACTCTTAAATCCCAGGTCCTGGCTCTGGCCGCGGAATATATTTGCTTCGATCTCTTCCAGCTCCAGAAGCCTCAACAGCTGTTCCAGCACATCACCTTGAACACAGATACTCATCGTAACCTTTCCTTCCCGCCCTTGTTTCAGCCCTTTGCGCTCACATCGAAAAAGGCATGCCTTCATTGAACCTTCATAACATATGACAGAGCGGGGAAATAGCCAAGACGCATATCTTTAGAACCGATTCGACTTTTATCCCCGGAGTGTGAGCGGCCTCACATTTTTTTTGCGGCCAACGGACTATAGCTAAGCTGGAAGCGAGCCAAAGATTCCTGCTGAATCTGTCATGCGGCAAATGTTCTAACAGGAACTCGCCAATCTCCCAAATGCCGCATATCTTTCCAAGCGGCATTAAAGATGTTCTTCGAAGTGGCATCAAGAAATGATCCGCGACGCATTCATAAGAGCACTGTAGATGTTCCCGGCAGGCGATCCGTTGTTTGGCCAATCCAATATTAGGAGGTCGAAAAATGAAAGTGAAGCGATCAGTCGCCATTACCATTTTTCTTGTCATTATCAGCTGTTCGACATGTCCGGCCTGGGAAGAAATGTATATCATTGACCTGCATGAAACCCCGGGGAAAATAATAGAGGTCAAGCAGGTGAGTTGGAGTCCCGATCCGGTTTTGCATTCCGTATATACCCGTCAGTCAGAGGGTATTTTCACCATCGCGTTTCACAACTATTCTTCCCCCAGCTTTATCGATCTGAGCCACAAAAATATATACAGAACCAACGGGCTGACCGAAGAGCATATTTTTTCCTTTAATGCACCTATCCAGGATTTGGCCTATGACTCACGTGGAAGGATGTATTTCAGCGCCGTTGGTCACGACAAAGGAGTGATTTTTCACCTCGACCGTTATTCCGGAGAGTATGATAAATTCATTGAATTGTCGGTGGAAACCGTTGCGCGAATGACGCGGGGTTTTTGGAACGGTTATTTTGCTTTCAGTCATGATGACGAGCTGTTCTTGAGCATTGATGACACCCAATCGGGGGGCTCATCGATTTATGAGTACAAGCAGGGAAGCCTTTTGAAGCGATTCGGTCATCGGGAGACAGTCAGGGGGTTTACATTTGTCGATGATCAGAAAACAATCTATTTCGCCAATGGCGCCAACCGGGTGTATGAACTGAAACGGTTTTCCGATCTCTCTGTCAAGCATGAGGAACCGGCCGGGAGAATGGTCAATGATGTGGCGTTCGTGATTGTTCCGGAAAGAGGGGACGGCGCCATTTCGGGTCGCTTGAGCGGAGGGCGGCAACTCTGGGATCAAACAGCGGTTCATGCGCTCGGTCCCAATGTGTTCTGGAGACTCTTGCGCAACAGCAGTGCGCATGTTTCAAAAAACGGCAGCTTTATGCTTGAAAATTTGCCCAATGGCAGATACCGGGTCAGTACCGATATCCAGAGCGATACCATGGCCGAGTTCAATCCGCGATATCGTATGGTGAATTGCGCAAAGCCCATTTCCGGTGTCAGCTTCAGCTTTTCAAACTAGCCGGGACCGTGCGCTTCAGCCATGGTTTCGGCAATCCGAAGTACTGAACGTCTCACCGTCCAGGGTATGCAGCGTCACTTCTTCAGACGGATCCGATCCCAGCCGGTGGTCGCTGCCGATGGCATAGTATACGGTCGTTTTGGGCCAGAACGGGAACCTGCAGAAAAATCCGGCGCACTCGAGTTTTCCATAGGCGCGGCCCCGGGAGAGATGCTCGAAGATAGTCGTTGTGAAGGTGCGGCATGTTTGCACGCCGAGGGTTATGATGTGCACAGGTTCGGACAGCCGGCTCTGCTGCCCCGCCGCGTTGACGGCTGTAATCTGATAGGTGTAGGCCCGGGCCTGCTGCAAGCCGGTGTCGGTATGACGCGGCAGCGGGATCGGGTCGGTGGTCAGTTTGGCCCAGTCGCGGTAGAGATGGTAACCGGCAAGATCGCTTTCGGTGTTGGCATTCCAGGCCAGTGCGACCTCCTGTTCATCGATACGGGTCATTGACAGTCCGGTGGGGGCTGCGGGACACGCGGCGCACCCGCCGCGAGGATGGTGATTGAAAAAATCCCACAGCAGCGCGGCGGCCTTCGGCCCACGGGTTTTGGTCCACCGGCCGTTGGCCTCGCCGCCAGACCAGTAGTGCCCCTTGTCGCCATCGGTGCCGTGAATCAGGCCTTCGAAAACGATGGTTTCAACGGTGGAGCGGTCGTCGCTGCCGAATTTCCGGTGATCGCATGCAATGCCGTTGCGCGAACAATCCGTACTGGAGACCAGAGGTCCCCCATTGACCATCAACCAGGCCTCCCGGTTGGAGGTCAGGCCGCCCCATTGCATGGGGTCGCCCTCCACGCCATACCCCACGGAGCAATCGTTTTTGGAGTGCAGCAGCATGACCGGAATGGGGTAGCTGTTGTCTATTTCAGCGCGCATGCTTGCTGCGATGGTTGCCGGGGATTTAAATGTGCCGGAGGCTTCCCTGGGGTTTTGGCAATAGCCCGAGTAGGTCTCGGCATCCTCATCGTAGCCGCCCCCGGAATGGATTCCGGCCGAGGCCCAATATTCATTGTGCGCCACGGCGGCGGCATTGGCCATGAATCCGCCGGAGGAGAGCCCGGCAATGTGGCGCCGGTCGGGGTCGATGCGCCACTGCCGCTCCACCTGCATGCCGATGCGGTGGAGATCTTCCACTTCGCCCCCGCCCTGGTGAATCTCGTCTTCTTCCCAGTATCCCCAACAATTGCTGAACCGCCTTAAATCACTGGTGGAGATATCGGGGGCTACAAGAATAAAACCCTGCTGATCGGCCAGTTCATCCCATCCGAACTCGCTGACGATGGTGTCGCGATCCTGATGGCAGCCGTGCAGCACCATTACCATGGGCAGGACCTGGCTGCCGTCGTAAGTGCCCGGAACATAGACATAAATGTCGCGATGGTCGGAGTCGTGGTAGCTTTGCGGGCTGAAATCGAGGTCCTCCAGCGTTCCAGCCTGTGCCATGGCACCGATAAAGAGGCAGCAGACGGCTGCCGCCAAAAACCGCATGGCGTAACGCAATCCGTTCATCGGTACTCTCAATAGGTCTTTACCATGCCCCCGTCGAAGAGCATGTCACCGCCTACCAGGTAATTTCCGTGACTCGACATGCCGAAAATGAACAAATTCGCCACTTCGACGGGCGCCATCATCTCTTTTACCCGTGAGGTTCCCATCATCACGTCCCGCACAACGGCCTCAGGGCTGATTCCCCGCTGCTCGGCCTGGGCCGGGATCTGCTTCAGGGCCAGGGGTGTTTTCACAAAGCCCGTACTGACGGTAAAGGATCGAACCTTGCCTTCCCCCTCTGCGGATATGGACTGCGACAGCGCCCGCAGTCCGAATTTGGTAATGTTGTAAACCGGTTTGTTGCGGGTACAGATATGGCCGTGCACCGAGGCCATGTTCCCGATGACGCCGGTGCCGTCCGGACTGGCCTTCATATGGGGGATGGTCAGCTTCGACAGCAGAAAAGGCGCCCGCAGCATGATGCGCAGCATCAGATCATAGGTTTCCATGGGGAAATCTTCCACGGTGTCGATATGCTGCATGCCGGCAATATTGAGCAGGAATTTGATAGTGCCCAGCTTGGCCGCTTCATTGACAGCCGAAGTGATCTGATCGTCTTTGGTCAGGTCGGTCGGCAGAAATGTCATCCGGCCGCCCATCCGGCGTACCATTTCCTGGGTCTTTTTCGCCTCCTGTTCATTGACATCCAGGCCCGCCACCAACAGCTGGTTGGCGGCTGCGGCCACTGCGCAGGCCCGGCCAATGCCGGTGGCGCACCCCGATACAAGGCACACATTGCCGCTGTTGAAGCGCTCATCTTTCAGCCGCAGAATCTCTTCGGCTTTAATGACCGGTTCACGGATTTCCATGATGACTCCTTTTGTCCAAAGATTGCAATCCAACACAACGCGTCTTGGATTGGGTGTGTGATACGATTTGAGGCTGTTCAGTCAACGTCGAGCCAGTAAGCTTTTTTAGGCAGATATCGGGCCAGAGGGTAAACATGCCGGGCTCATTTTGAGGCATGGGCGGACACCCTTGTTATGATAGGGTTTCAGCGATCCGGCAAATGCCGATTGTCTTGGAATTAGCAGTCGACGGAAGGCTGAATACGCGCTAAGATATGTAGCAAAAAAAAATACATATATCAATAAGGAGGTCGCCATGAGCAGCGATCAACAACCAGGCGTTCGACATCCGATACTCTCTTCCATGCCTCCCCAGAGAGCCAGAAAAGGCAAAATTGTCGAGGCTGAAGAAGCGGTGCGCCTGATTCGAAGCGGGGACACCGTGGCCACCGGTGGGTTTGTGGGCATTGGATTCGCCGAAGGCATCGCCATCGCCTTGGAGCAATATTTCCTGAAAACCGGCCGCCCCCAGGATCTGACCCTTGTCTACGCCGCCGGACAGGGTGACGGTGCCGGGCGAGGCTTGAACCATCTGGGGCATGAAGGGTTGGTCAAACGCGTCGTTGGAGGACATTGGGGGCTTGTACCCAAACTGCAGAAGCTGGCGATTGATGGAAAGATTGAAGCCTATAATCTGCCTCAGGGCGTGATTTCCCATATGTATCGCGACAGCGCCGCCGGCAAGCCGCGGACCATCACTTCGGTGGGATTGGGCACCTTCGTGGATCCGCGCAATGGAGGGGGG
This sequence comes from Desulfobacteraceae bacterium, assembly GCA_050291625.1. Taxonomy (GTDB): domain Bacteria; phylum Desulfobacterota; class Desulfobacteria; order Desulfobacterales; family Desulfosarcinaceae; genus JARRKU01. The sequence continues at coordinate 39,399 of JBNKKC010000127.1, read as the reverse complement.
AAGATCAATTCCAATACAATAGCAGATATTGTGGAGTTGATCGAATTCGACGGCCGGGAGTATCTGGCGTATAAAACCTTTCCCATCGATGTAGCGATACTGAGGGGTACCACCGCCGATACGGACGGCAACATCACCATGGAAAAAGAGGCCCTGATTTTGGAATCGCTGGCCGTGGCCACGGCCGCCCGCAACGCCGGCGGCTATGTGATCGTTCAGGTGGAGCGCATTGCAGAGCGCGGTACGCTCAACGCCCGGGATGTGAAGATTCCCGGTATGATGGTGGACTGCGTCGTGGTGGCGCAGCCGGATCATCACTGGCAGACCTTCGGCGTCCGGTACAATTCCGCATACAGTCATGAAATCAAAGTGCCGTCGCAATCGATCGAACCGCTGGCCATGGGGGAGCGCAAGGTGATTGCGCGGCGTGCCGCGTTCGAACTCAGGCCCAACAGTGTTGTCAACCTGGGCATCGGCATGCCCGAGGGCGTTTCCAATATCGCCAATGAAGAGCAGATTCTCGATCTGATCACGCTGACGGCCGAGCCGGGAGTGATCGGCGGCTTGCCGGCCGGGGGGCTGAATTTCGGTGCGGCGGCCAATACAGAAGCGCTGATCGACCAGCCTGCCCAGTTCGATTTCTATGACGGCGGCGGGCTGGACATGGCGTTTCTGGGACTGGCCCAGGCCGACCGCCATGGCAATTTGAATGTCAGCAAATTCGGACCGAAACTGGCCGGGGCGGGCGGCTTTATCAACATCAGCCAGAACGCGAAAAAGGTGATTTTCATCGGGACCTTTACCGCCGGCGGCTTGAAGGTGAGCGTGGCCGGCGGGTCGCTGACCATCGAGAGGGAAGGCAACGTCCAAAAGTTCGTGGAGCAGGTCGAGCACGTTACGTTCAGCGGAGCGTATGCGCTCAACAAACAGCAGCCGGTGCTATATATCACCGAGCGCTGCGTGTTCGCACTGACCCGGGCGGGCATGGAACTGGTCGAGATTGCGCCGGGGATCGACCTGGAAAAGCATATTCTTTCCCAGATGGCTTTCGAACCGGTCATCGAGAAAACGCCGGCATTGATGGACAGCCGGATTTTTCAGGAACCGCCCATGAACCTGAAATCGGATCTGATTTCCGTGCCTTTGAGTGAACGCCTGGCCTACGATCCGGATGAAAATGTCTTCTTCATCAATTTCGAAGGCCTGGTCATCCGGTCTCACGAAACCATCGCGCAGATCGAGGCCGCCGTAAGCGACAAGCTCTCCGCATTGGGGAAAAAGGTCTATACCATCGTCAATTATGACAACTTCGAGATTTCGCCCGAGCTGGTGGACAACTATACCGATATGGTCAAGCGGGTGGTGGACCGCTTCTATTGCGGCGTGACCCGCTATACGACCTCCGCCTTTATGCGGATGAAAATCGGAGACGCTCTCAAGAACCGCGGCGTGGCTCCCCATATCTATGAAAACCGGGACGAGGCGCGCTCGGCCCTGGAAAGGAAGACATAAACGGCCGGGGGATTATATTTCCGGATACAGCCGCGCAGTGTTTTCCGCAACCGCCTCAAGAACAGCTATTTCCTCAACCGACTTCAGCTGTGCGATCGCTGCAACGGACACGGTTACGTTGGCCGGTTCGTTGCGACTTTGCGGATCCGGGCCCAGCACGGGGCTGTCCGTTTCGGCCAGCAGGCATGAGAGCGGGAGCTGTTTGACGAGTTTCTGTTTCTGGCGCGAACGGACGATGGATGGCGGGATCGAAAAGAGATAGCCGGCTTCAACCGCCGGCATAGCGGATCCGAAGTTACCGTCGAAGGCATGCAACTGAACCCTTTTGGCGTTGTTGTCCAGCAGCATGGTGATGGCATGCCGACCGGCGGACCGGGAATGAACGTTCAGTGGCAGATTCAGTTCGTTGGACAGCAGAATGAATTGTCTGAAAATGTCGCGTTGAATCTCTTTTTGATCCTCCTCCTTTATTGCCCAGAAATCGAGTCCTACTTCGCCGATGGCCGCCAGGCGCGATTGGTTTTGGCGGATGAATGCGGCTGTCCTGGCCGCCAGATCCAGGTCCAGGTGCGTCGGATAGAGACCTGCGGCCGGCTTCAGAATGGGGTATCGTTCCGCCAGCTCCTTATTTTTAACAGCATCGGACAGGCTTTCGCCCACTCCGATGATTGCCGAAACACCGGCACGGACGGCACGCTCCATCACGGCATCCCGATCCGCATCAAAACGGCTGTCGCAGATGTGGGCGTGCACATCCACCAGATGATGTATGGCTGCAGCCAAATCGCCTCCTTTTGGTTCCTCAGTGGCAACCCAATGTCATCAGGCTGAGGCGCCTTTGTCAACATTGCCTTGAGGGAGAGCCGTTTCGTCGCGATGTCGAGGCAATCAACAGGACCTGTCGCGGCGCGACGCCGCTCCCATTTGTATTGCGTCGCAACATTCATGACATTGAGTACCAATCGAAAAACGTTGCCTTTTGTTTGACGCGATGCCATTTAGTATCGACAGAAATCAAATGAGTAAATGACCTTCCCGCTGGGAAAGGCTTTGATAGTTGATCGTTTATATGCCTGTCGGCAGGAGGGGCGGCGATGGCAGATGACACGCCCAAAAAAAAGTTGCTCTCGATGCTCACGGTTGTCGTTACCATTATCGGAAGTATGGCACTGCTGGGGTATCTGAGCATACGATTCCTGCCGTCAAGCGGTACCTCCGCCTACACCAGACCATCCCGGGACAGCATTGCTGATTCGGCGGCGAACCGGACTCCGCCGAGGGACTGGATCAATGACACGGGGGCGCCCGCCACGCAGCCTGTGAAGACGACATACATTTTGCACAAGGATGTCCATAAGCAAATCGGCCGATCCGTCATGACTTACCGCGGCAAGGCGGATGGTGCAACGATCAAGCTCGATGTGATCGTGCTGGACCTGGACCCCAAGGTGACCTACTCTCGCACCATCGATATCGCACGGGCTAAAAAGAGTTTCCACGTCGGCAACGAACGATTCGAGCTGATTTCTGCAGGCAGGCTGAGGATGCGGGTGTGGCATTACAATTAAGGTGTCCATCCATAAATGGCATCTTGCGGCCCAGCTCGGTGTTCTCGCTCGGTTGACATCCTCGACGTAGCGCCGCTACGCCTGCGGTATCAACCTCCCTGCGGCCTTGATCTGGACCGCAACCTGCCATTTCTGAATGGACACCGCGCTCAAGTTTTCGCCATCTTTTATTGTCACCGCATGAATTATGCTTGATCATCCGTATGTATATGATATGTTCGGAAAATCCTCCAAAAGCATATCAATCGATAGCTCGAAATCAATATCGATCTTCATACAACTTATAGTAAATTATGCAAAATGGACCACTATATGTAGTGAAACGGGGGGAGGACGATGAAGCTAACTTCAATTTACGATAGGTTACGAAAATGGAATGTGTCCGAAGTTCATCTGAGGTCTTTCAAAGAGAGTGACGACAGGATTCGTGTGGAAAACGTGATCAATTTCAAGCGGTTTGTCGATGATGTCGCGGCCATACCGGCATTCAAGGCATCTGTCCAGACGCTCAAGCAAACCGCCCTGTATCTATCATCCGCCGATCAGATCACCGTCAACCGTAGCGTCTTCAAGAGGATCTACAAACTGCACACCAAGCTGTTCGCCTACGTGGAGGTCTTGAAAAAAACCATCGCCGACAATCTGGGACAAACCAGCGGACGTCAGATTATCATCAAACTGTCCGATCCGGACGATCTGGAACAGATGCTTAAGAATCTAAAGACGATCCAGACCGAATTATCCCATGTACTTGTCAATGATCACATCAAAGGCGACGTGAAAATAGAATGTTGGGATATCGTCGCAGGAGAGGTGAATATATTCATCGCAAGTCATGCCGCCATGCAACTCGTCGGAAGCATATCGGGTGCCGCTGTTCTGATCTGCCAGAAAATGCGGGAGGGCCGTTTTATTTGTGATTATGTCCAGGAACTCAAGGTCAAAGACGAAAGCCTGCTGGACATCAACAGCGGCCACGACAAAGCGATCCAGGATATTGTTGATGAACAAACCGGCAAGGTGCTGCAGGAGCATTTCGGTGGCGATGAGAGTGAAGAACTGTACGATCGGATCCGGTCGGCGATCAGCCGGTTCGCAGAACTGCTTGATAGCGGAACCGAGATCCATCCGGCCAGCACTGCTCCTGAGAAAGTCCGCCGGCTGTTTCCCAATCTGAAGAAATTAAAGAGCGCCACTTCTCAGATCAAGCTGGTTTACGAGGCGGCCTAGCCGGGGGTTGAACAGGATATTGACTGTTTCCCGATCGGCTGTCCGTTGTTTGTACCGGTGCGGCCTATTCAACGGGAATATTCATTCGTTTTTTGTTTTGCCTCAGTAAACCGTGACTCCATGACTTTAAGGTGCTATAAACTGCACTGAGGTCGGATGGCAGTGGCCACGACCGGCTGGATCCTGGATGCAAATACCGGACAAGGCTTGATTTCCAGTCGCATATTCACTACTGTCTATCAGCAATCTTGCCCTCCCGGGTCTGAAGAGACCATTCATATAATTGAGAACAACCGTTGGCGCACTGAGGTTATCTAAATCGATGAAAACGATAATTACTGCAATGATAGGTTTATCATTTCTGGCCATTTTTACCGCATGCAATCCAGCTGAAGAGAAACCGGTCGCCGAAGCCAAACCGCGTGCCGTGCGGATTGAAACCATTGCCAGCCGCGATCTGCCCATTGTGGTAAACAGTGTGGGACGGCTGGCCCCCAACCGGTCGGTGGTCGTTTCAGCCCAGGTGGCGGGCATTCTTCAGCGGTATGATGCCGATGTGGGCGACCGGGTGGATTCGGGCGGTTCGCTGGCGGTGCTCGATGCGACGGACTACACCCTTGCCTTGCATGAAGCAGAGTCCAACCTGGATGCCGCCCGGGTCCGTCTCTCAGCGGCAAAGAAAACCTTTGAACGTGCCGATCGTCTCTTGCCTGCAAAGGCCATCACGCCGGAGCTTTTTGACAAGGCCGAAGCGGAATACAAGTCCGCAAAGGCCTATGTGGCACAGATGACAAGCATGGTGGCGCTGGCGAGGCGGCGGCTGGAAAAAACCTCTGTGTCGGTGCCGTATGATGGGTATGTCACCCAGCGGTTTGTCGAACTCGGCCAGAATATCTCTGTGGGCGATCCGGTCATGCAGGTGGCGGATATGGCGACCATGCGGGTGAAAATCTATATCAATGAGCTGGATTACGTGCATCTGGACAAGGACGATCCGGTAACCATCACGATCGAAGCGTTTTCACAGTCGCCAGTCGCCGGTCGGGTGGACAAGATCGGCATCAAGGCCGACGCCCGCACCAATACATTTGAAGTCGAGATACTGGTGGACAATTCGGACTTCCGTTTGAAAGCGGGTCTGACGGCGCGTGTTACCATCCAGACTGAAGTGATTCCCAACGCCCTTATGATCCCCCAAAACAGCGTCCTTTTCAGGGAGAGCAGTAAAGAAGTCTTCATCGTCGACGAGGAAAATTTGGCCGTCGCAAGGAACGTCACGCTGGGACGCATGGACGGCTCCGACGTTCGTATTCTCGACGGTGTGAATCCCGGTGATAAACTGGTGGTCGCCGGCGGGCCGTATCTCAGACCGGGCGACAAGGTGGTGGTGACGCAGTGAGATTTTTTCCGTTAGTTCTGAAACGATGGCTGATATTTGCTTTGCTGGTGATAGCCTTGCCGGTTGTCGCGGGCACCTTTGCCTATCGTTCGCTTCCCAAGGAGGGAGAGCCCGAGGTATCGGTTCCTGTCGCCATTGTGGTGACCCTTTTCCCAGGGGCCTCTCCCAGCGAGGTCGAAAGCCTGGTCACGACACCTCTGGAGGAAGAACTCAGCGATCTTAAAGATGTCAAAGAGATGCGCTCCACCTCCTCCGAAGGGGTGTCGGTGATCGCGATCGATTTCGAGGCCGAGGCCGACCTGGAGCGGTCGCTGCAAAAAGTGCGCGAAAAGGTCACCGACGCCAAAAAAGAACTTCCCGATGAAGCCGAAGATCCCGAAGTCAACGAACTGACGTTTTCGGACATCCCCATCATGATCGCCTCGGTGGTCGGCGATATCGATCCCGTCGCGCTGCGGCGGCTGACCGAAAAGGTCGCCGATGAAATCGAGCTGATGCCCGAAATTCTGGCTGCGGAAGTGGCCGGCGGGCTGGTGCGCGAAATCCAGATCTATCTGGATCCGCAGCGCCTGAACCAATACGGGTTGACCATTCTGGATGTCTACAACGCCGTTAAACAGTCCGATATCAATGTCCCCGGCGGTCAGGTCAATGTGCAGGGGCGACGACTGCTGCTGCGAACCCTGACCGAGATCAAGACTGTTTCCGACTACACCAAGGTGCCGTTGATTCGTCAGGACGACCGGGTGGTCTTTCTGGGAGACGTCGGGAATATCGTCGACGGGCACTCGGAAGAGGTCAGCTACTCGCGGATCAACGGTGTCGCCTCTGCTTCCATCGCTGTCAAAAAACGCAACGGAGCCAATATTCTCGAAACCACCTACAAGGTGCGCGACAAGCTCAAAGCGCTGGAGAAAACGTTTCCGGCCGGCGTGCGGACCACCATCACAGCGGAGAGGGCCAAGTTCATCAAGCAGAGCTTCGACCAGATGAACAACTCGGCCGTGATCGGCCTGATTATCGTGATCGTTGTGCTTTACTTTGCCATGGGACTGCGGAACTCGGTCATCACGTCGCTGTCGATTCCACTCTCCCTGCTGCTGACGTTTGTTTTCCTGAAAGTGTTCGGCCTGTCCAACAACGATATGGTCCGCTTTTCCCTGGTGCTGTGCATCGGCATGCTGGTGGACAACGCCATCATCGTGGTGGAAAATGTGTACCATCACTACCAGCTGGGCAAAAGCCGGGCCGACGCCGTGATCGACGGCACGGCGGAAATTGCCATGCCGGTGATATCGGCCACCTTGACCACCATGGCGGCCTTTTTGCCCATGCTGCTGATGACCGGCGTCATGGGCGAATACATGGGATTCTTGCCCAAGACCGTGAGCATCGCTTTAAGCGCCTCATTGGTGGTCGCCCTGATCGCCAACCCGCTGATCCTGAGCATGCTCATGAAACGGACGCTCAAAGACGGACAGATCGTCAAGCCCGAAGAAGATCTGCGGCAGCTGAAAAAACTTTACGTGCGCGGCATCTCGTGGGCCCTGAACCACCGGATCCTGGTGGTCTGCTTTATTTTTGTCAGCCTACTGGGCGCCTTTGGCTTGCTAGCCCTAAAACTGGTCAAGGTCGAGATGTTCCCGGATGCCGATTTCGACTATATTTACATCACCGTTGAGACACCGAAAGGTACTGAAGTCGATATTACCGACGCAGTGGCCAGACGGGTCGAGCAAATGGTGCAGGAGCACGTCCCGGAGGCGGTTCAGGTGGTTTCCACTATCGGCCAGCGCGGTCAAAGCGCCTTGGAACTCTCATTTTCATCGGGTACCATCAGCCACTTTGCCGAGATCACCATCGAACTCACGGACGGCAAGGAGTTCGCGCGCGCATCCCATCGGCAGATAGAGGAACGGCTGCGTCCGTATCTTGAAACGATTCCCGGCGCCGACATCCGCTATCGGGCCTTGCAATGGGGGCCGCCAACCGCCGCGCCTGTTCTGGTCAAGATTGTCGGACACGACATCGATGTGCTGCGTTCCATCACCGCCGACGTCAGACGCGTCATGGCCGGCATTGCCGGAGTCGTGGATCTCAAGGACGATTTTTCGGATGCGGCACCCGAATTGCGCGTGCAGATCGACCGCGAAAAAGCGGCCGCCATGGGCATACCGCTGGAGGCCGTGGCCGTCAGCCTTCGCGGCGCAACCGCAGGTCTGGATCTTCGCGAATTCCGGGATGAACTGGACGTTTCAAAAAAGTATGATCTCAAGGTGCGCTTTGAGCCCGAGTCCAGGACCAGCCCATCCATGCTCGACGATGTCAAGGTGCGCTCGAACACCGGTGAATTAGTGCCGCTGTCCACCATTGCCCGATTCCGGCAGGGAAAAGGACTGAACAGCATCCGGCACTCCGACCGTCGCCGGATTGTCCGAATTGCCGCCAACAACCGGGGGCGGTCGGCGGTGGAGATCACCCAGGATCTGATCAAAAAACTCGATCAGATGGAGCTGCCCGCCGGCTACATGTTCGACTATTCCGGCGAGTATGAAGAGACGGCCGAATCCTTTGAAAGTCTGAGGCTGGCCTATATTGTCGCGGCACTCCTGATCTTTACGCTGCTGGTCTCGCAATTCGATTCCCTGGCCCAGCCCTTTGCCATTCTGACCTCGCTGCCGCTCTCCATCGTCGGTGCCATGGTCGGGCTCTTTGTTACGGGAAATGACTTTTCCATCATGAGTTTTATCGGCCTGGTGGGGCTCAGCGGCATCGTGGTCAACGATTCCATCGTGCTGGTGGACTGTATCAACCGCATGCGGCGTTCCGGACTCGATCTGTTTGATGCTATTCTCGCCGGCGGCCAGCAGCGTCTGGGACCGATTATCTACACCACCCTTTCCACAGTGGGCGGCATCATCACCTTGACCATTACCGACAAGTTGTGGGAAGGCCTGGGGGTTGTGATTATCTTCGGCATCTGTTTTGCCACGGTGTTGACGTTGGTGGTCGTGCCGACGATGTATTCGATCTTTGAAGGGATGCGCTATTCCATCATCTCCGCTTTCCGCGGACCGCGCTGGCAAGAGGCGCCCCGGGGTATCAGCTACTTCTTTTCGCGGCGCCGGTATATGCGCGTCATCGTCGGCCTGGTGATCGTCGTCCAATTGGTGGTTCTGGCCGCAGGCCTCGGCACGGCAGCTCCGGCCTTGTTTCAAACCGTGATCCAAACGCCGTTTCAAGCGCCAACTGTTTTGAAGCTGGTGATCGAGATCACCGTCTTCGGATTGGAAGTGCTGCTCAAAATCATCGGCTTTTTGCTGGTGATGTTGATCCCCACATGGGCGGGGCTGGTTTTCGTCATGGCAAAGCGCAGCCGTGAAGGCTATTTTGTGGACATCACTCCCGAAGGCGTGTCCATCGGAAGCCCCGTTGATCGATTCTTTATCAAGCGGGAGGACATTACCGGAATCAAACCCTCCCGTTTCTTTCCGGCCATTCCCTCCATCAGCATTTACAGTGGCCGCAGGCGGGTAACCATCCGCAAGCTGGTTGCGGCGAATGGACATCCGGAGAAGAAGCCGTTGAAGACTTGGCTGCTGAGCCGTGCCCCTCGCCGTTCGCAAGTGCGCCAAGGCATGTTCGACCTTAAAAGAACCCTCGAATCGATGGTGGCCGGGGAGCAGATCAACTGACCGGAAGGCGCCTGGTATGAACCCCATGTTTCCGGGTTGCACGCATGCAAGGCAAGACGCCTCCGGCCAGCGGATACGATGCGGGATCATAGGCTGAATGCCAGTATGACTTCGGATGGGAAGAGGCATTGCTGGACATAAACCCTGGTCTTTACCCTGAATCCGAGCCGTCGCAGTCTTGCCGACAGAACCACGCCTCGGCATCCACCCATGGCCTTTGGGAACAGACAATAGATACGCTGGTAAAGCGTGCTGCCGAATCCGCGCCCGACGGTCATATTCACCAACACCAGCTTGCCCGACGGTTTGAGAACCCGTTTAACCTCCTGCAGGATTGCGTCCATCTTCTCGAACGGAATCAAATCGAACATGTAACCGTTTACCAGCACGTCGACAGACCCGGAGGGCAAGGCCAGTGCATCTGCAGAGCCCTGAGTCAGGGAGTAATTGTTGTGTTTCCCTTTGGCCAGTCGTTTGCGGGCCTTGGCCAGCATGCCGCTGGATAGATCGACTCCCACATTCTTCCCCTGAGGATTCCGGCGAACGATTTGCTCAAACGCCAGACCGGTGCCGACAGCCACTTCCAGTACCGTCGAGCCGTCCCGGATGTCGGCCAGCTGCAGCGCCAATCGCCGCGCCTTGGACTCCGTGAGCCCAGCCCACAGATCGTAGCCGCGGGAAAGCTTGTCATACAACCCCGCGATGTCCGATGGCGGCACTGCAGCATCCGGCGATTGTCCATTTCCGAGTGCTTCTGTAGAACCGCAACATGTGTTAAGCATATTCATAGATCTCTCCTTGAATCGGGTTGATATCGTATCGGTTTACGGCCTTTCCGATGAATTGTCTCTTCATTGCCGCTGCGGCTTGCGGGCCTGGATATTGGCCGAAGCGATATAATCTCCCGCATCACCGCCGTCGGTGTAAGCGTTGATAATCTGGCGGCTTTTGTCGATCATATCGATGCGGATATCGACAAAACCTTCGCGCTCAAGCATTGTTCGGGTTTCATCCACAGTGGCAGCCCCGCCCACGCAGGCCGAAATCAACGCCAGGTCTTTCTGTACCTCGGGCGGCAACGGCGCCGTGGCCAGAATGTCGGAAATGGCCAGGCGGCCGCCGGGTTTGAGAACACGCAAGGCTTCGCGGAATACCTGCCGTTTATCCACCGAGAGATTGATGACGCAATTTGAGAGAATGATGTCTGCGCTGTTGTCGGCCACCGGCAGGTGCTCGATCTCACCGAGACGGAATTCGACGTTGTCTGCGTCGACCTTCTGGGCATTGTTTCTGGCCTTTTGAATCATTTCAGGTGTCATATCGACTCCGATGACACGGCCTGCCGGTCCGACTTTCCCGGCGGCCAGAAAACAGTCGAAACCGCCGCCGCTGCCCAGGTCCACCACCGTTTCACCGGTTTTCAACGATGCCAATGCCACCGGATTGCCGCACCCAAGACCCAGATTGGCGCCTTCCGGCGCACTCTCGATATCATTTTCAGAATAGCCTATCTGAGATGCAGCGGGACTGGAAAGCGTCCGGCCGCCTTGGGGGCTGCAGCCGCAGCCGGATGCCGGACCTGACGTTGCAGAGTGATCCGGCGCACAGCATCCGGCCCGTGATGCTTGTTTTGTTCCGTTGATGTCGACAGGGCCTGCGGCTACCTGTGCGTAGCGGTTGCGCACTGCTTCGCGAATCTTTTCTTGTTCGTGAGTGTCCATTGTTTCCTCCATTTCAGTAGTTGTGTGCATATGTGTCTAAATGCACATGTTTGGGAAAAATTTTTTGGGCTACTTGCAGCAGTCCGGGCAGCAGACCTCCATGCATTTTTTCAACTTGCGGGTGATGGCCTGCAGTTTGTCAATGAACGCCCTCCCATTGATTTCATAATAAACGTAGCGGGTTTCTTTCCAGCAGTTCAGTATGCCGGCCTCATGCATCAGATTCAGGTGCCGTGATACGACCGAACGATCCTGAGGCATGTGGTCGGCAATGGTTCCGATGTCGGACCGGCCGTTGAGGATGAGAAATTTCAACAGGTCGACCCGCACGGGTTCACTGAGGGTTTTGAAAAAGCGGGCATCGAAATGGTCCACCAGATCGTTGAGGCACGCTTCGCCATTTTGGGGGGCTGTTTTGCTCATAGTTTGATTATTAATGCACACAAATGCATATGTCAAATCTTTTTTTGCAGATTGTCCAATAAGTCCAAGTTCGTTAAAAAATGTCGAATTCAATTGCTACAGTGCTTAACTTGATCTTGCTGAATGGTCATGAACTAATTTTTTCCACTGAACACGATTTTTCCTTACGTTGCCAACTTGGCGATAGTCTTCATCGCGTCGCGGCTGAACGGACGATTCAGTTGGAGGTGGATGGAATACTCGTCGAGTGGGTGGCTGTCGACGCCATGAACGACACCGGTTGTGGCGATGGTTTTGTTCTCTCCGTCGATATTCAAGTTGAATTTGACACCTATCGGTCGGCCGATGAGATGTCGTACCGCCTCTCGATTTTTGGACTGGAAGTAGAACGAAAGCCCGTGTTTGGAGATGTCCCACAGCTCGGCAGCGATGGATCGATTCAAGGCTTTGGGGTTGTCTGATTCGAGCAATTGAAACCAGACTTTGCAGTTAAGATTGTAGCGTTTGTGCGCACGGCGATCGATGCCTTTTCGCCGGATGACATCTGTCAGGGACTGGCCCGCCGTGCAGATTTTTTCCAGGTTGGAGGCCAGGGATTCGTGTTTTCTCCCGAGCTCTTCCAGATCTGTATATTTGATGTAGCTCAAACTTACCGGCGTCAGCGTTTTAATAGTAGCGGTGCAGACATTGACGGAAAAAAATGTATCTTCTCCGAAGATATCGCCGCTTCCGAGCTTTCGCAGCAGCAGTTCCTTCTCCTTGTCCATATAGACTGCTTTGAGCTGGCCCTGGCGGACCAGGAAGAGCCGGTCGTTGGGTTTGCCCTGTCTGAGGATAATTCGTTCACTATCGACGTTGGCTTTTTTCAGCGAGAAAAAAAACGCGTTGGCCTCTTGCCCTGACAGCTTTTCAAAAAACGTCGCCCAAAGCTTGCGATAATCGGGCGGCATGAGTCTGCTTTTTTGGTTTTCAATGACTTCGTTGACGGCCACGATGCGGGACAACGCCATGCTGTCGACCTCATATAACCGGTCACGATAGGATTCCGATTTCTGAAACAGTCCCTTTTTGGCGCTGGCGATGGCCAGTTGATAAAGCAGTTCAACCGCTCGTTCGGTCTTGCCGGTCTGAATGTATTGCTCAACGTTCGCTTCGTGTGCAGATAACGAAAGTGCCATGATCAACTCCAATTTATTCCATATCGGGCGTCATTATCCTGTCATTGACAACATTATCGGCATCTTATTCCGAGGACTTGAATAGTTTTCAACTCAAACCATTTGTTTTGCATGCGTCAAAACTTAAACCATTCGGGACGTGCTGTCACCGTTTAGCGCGAGTCCGAAATGAATGCATGTAAAAGCCGGCTGAAAGTGTCTCAAACACTGAAGAGGAGCAGGTATCCATACTGAACGTTCAATAACAGCATAATGGGAAAAGGGATATATTGCAAGTTCAAGCCCGGATGGTGCTTTTATCCTTGCTTCGGCCGCTGTTTCAAAAAGGGGGCGTGGTTGGAGGTGAATATCGGGGGGTCGTGACGGAGGATAGGCTGGATCCGGGGATGTTTTTTGACCTTTTTTTCCACGAATCGGCGGACATTTGCGCGGTTCCAACCCTTCGGGTGGATAAAATCGCTGTATAGCGCCAGATCGCCCGGGTAGAAGTCCCTGAGGTCCAGTTCGCAGGCCTGCTGGCTTGCCACGGGCAGGTTGAAGATGGCCAGATTTAAAAAGTCGATGTCATCCGCGCGGGCGGCGATATATGACAGGGTTTTTTGGGCGGAGGTTTCATCTTCGACCGGAGTTCCGAACAGCAGGTAAACGTAGGTGGCGATGCCGGCGCGCTTCAAATTGTGCAGCATTCTGGATGCCGCGGCCAGATCGGTTCCTTTATCCATGGCTTCCAGTACCTTTGGATCGCCCGTTTCGAGACCGATCTTGAGCATGGCGCAACCCGATGCCGCCAGTTGCTTGCAAAATTCGGGATCGTCCAGCGGCGCGGCAATGCGCACAAAGCCGTACCACGGGGCGCCCGGGGGATTGAGGGCCAGTGCTTTCAGCAGTGCCGGGGAGAGGGCATTGTCCAACAAATGAATCATGACCGGATCGATTGCCCGGCACAGCTGCCTCAGCTGGTCCGTTACGATCGAGTGGGGCAGGGGACGATAGGCCTGTTGCTCGGCCCGCTCGGGGCAGAAGGCGCACTTGCGCCACCAGCATCCGCTGGAGGCGCTGTAGGGCAGCACCCGGCCCGGGCTCAGGTAGGCATGTCCGAGCAAATCCTGATAGGCAGGCGGGCAGTGTTTCCGCGAGATGTTTATACCCGCCGATTGCAGCAGGGCCGATTCTCCGGGCCCTGCCACGACGCGATCCACGAAACCATGAAAGCATGTCAATAGATCGATGCGTCGGCTCCACGAGGTGACGAGACCTCCGCCGATGACGATCTTTGACTCCGGCAGCGCGGTTCGCAGCATCCCGATCAGGGAGAAAGCACACAATGCCTGGGACAGATAGTTGATCGAGACTCCCACGATATCAGGGGGAGACGAAAGCAGGCGCGGGATAAGCGCTTGTTGGTAGTATGCAAAAAACGGGTTGCGGTCCGGACGCCTCGCAGCTCGAATCAAATGGTCGCTGCGCACCGGGCTGAGGGCTTGGTCCGAATAGTTCGCCAGTCCGATGCGTATGGTTTGGTTTTCCCCGGCAATTTCCAGAAGCCGGTTGATATCCGCCACGGCCCGCCTGTATCGGTCGGGATGTCGATAGGTTTCCATTGATCGCAGGGCCGCCAGATGTCTGTCGAGATGGCGGCGGGCTCGCGCGGACCATGTATCCCGGACATTGTGATCCTGCCGCACAACGGCCAGCAGGCCTTCAAGATTTGCGTCGATAATGCTGCATGAAACGCCGTGGCCGCGTAACGCCCCGGCCAGGCGCGTCACGCCCGCCGGTGGTTCCGAAGGTTTGGCCACCGGCGGGTGGATCAAGCATATCCGGGGATCTGGCACCGTTTCGATCGACCTCAAACCAGTGCCGGCAAGAACGTCGCCAGGATGACCAATCCCGATTCACCGGCCACTATCTTGTGGACCTTCCCCTTGGGAATCACGGCAAGCACCCCCGGTTTGTAGACCATCTCTTTTCCTTCCAGGTATCCGCGCGCCTCACCTTCCAGAACATGGTGGTACTCCCACTCGTTTTCATGGATGTGGTTGTCCAGTTGGCATCCGGGATTGATACGCACCAGATGGCAGCTGGCATGGTTGTCGTTGTCGGCGCCTTTGATCAGGTGTTTTAAAAACGCTCCGCTGAATTTTGGATGGGGTATCCACTCCATCGTCTCGATTTCCTGTGACCGGTCGATATAATGCATCATCCCGGTTGACAAGGCCGAAGTGATCGGTTCTGGGGTCAAAACAAGCTCCTTTCTGAAATCCTTGGAGTGACGATTATATAGGCTTTAAGATAATTCATTTGGCAAGGCCAGCGGGAGGAAGCTGTATGACCAACACCGCGACGACCGATAACGCCGTCCAAATGAATAATCGTTTAAAATAGGCTTTAAGATAATTCATTTGGCAAGGCTAGAGGGAGGAAGCTGTATTACCAATACCGCGACGACCGATAACGCCGTCCAAATGAATTATCTTAAAGCCTAAAGGCCCTCTTCCGGGTCCGGTATATGATGCATGCACGGCACCTCGACCTGACATAGGCCGCACGCCGAGATATCAATGTTGTACGTTGTTTTCAAGAAGTCGGGCATTTTGCCTTCCGTATATTGCTGGCAGCGCTTTTTGTGGTGCCCGTTTTCATCGATGGCCTTGACCGGGCACCTGGGGATGCATTTGCCGCAGCTGCCGTGCGAATAGTAGAGGCAATAGGCATGATGGTCCGTGTAGGGTCGCAACGTAGGGGTGATACGGATGCGCGCAACCACCGATCCGGTGCGCATGGCCTTGCCCACCGGCGTGATCAGGCCGTCGCATAGACCAAAGGTCCCCAGGCCCGATGCATAGGCGGCATGTCGCTCCGACCAGTTGGAACAGGGGGCATACGGGCCTTTGTCCGAGCGGCTCCAAAACTCGGATGCCATGGGGGCCACCGCTTCGACGTTATGATCGGTCAAAAACTCAACCACTTTTTTGCGCAGCAGCATGTTGAATGCTTCACCGTAGAATCGAACCTGGGCCCAGCGGCGGGACGGTCGTTTGCTCTGCCCGGCCTGCTCGGCTCGCACGGCGGCCGTCGAGGGCAGGACCCAGCTGATGACGGTCAATTCATCGGCCGTGACCCCGGAGGATTCCGGGAACGCCTTCTGAAAGACCTGCAGCGGGGTGAGATAAAAATCTCCGATGTGCGATACAAATTCATCGTACAACGGGTCGCCGCCGCTGCTGAATCCAACCAGCGGAGCGTCAAACGCCGGCTCCTGCGACTCCGGTCCCAGGCAATTTTGTTCTGATTCGGCGGTAAACGCACTGATTTGTTTATCGATCCATTCCGGCAGGTCGTTTGGTAGTGCCATGCTTTTCTCCTTGCCTAATGAATTGTCTCAAAACCTGTCACTTTGTTTTGTTGCACACATGAGGGCCATTTGTCTACACCGCAACCTTTCTGTGAGGCCGTTCGATTGGATTACTTGTGAGAAGGGGCCATCTGGGAGAGCAGCTTTCGCGCCATGTCAGCGATATCGTCGGCGCCGACAATCTCGGTGACCAGGCAGATCGTCCGGGTGCCTAGACGACTGACCTGTTCGATGTTGTGGGATTTGATGCCGCCGATGGCGACAAACGGGATAGTGACGTTCCTGACGGCGTACGCCAGGTACTCCAGGCCCACCGGATCGCAGACATCCTCTTTGGTCCGGGTGCTGAAGATGGGGCCGACGCCGATATAATCGGCCCCGACTTCCATCGCCTCCTGCGCCTGCTGCGGTGAATGGGTGGAGAGCCCGATGATCTTATCGGGTCCCACCAGTTTGCGGACCTGGTCCACCGGCAGATCGTCCTGGCCCACGTGGACGCCGTCCGCATCGACCAGCATGGCAAGATCAACATGGTCGTTGACGATAAACAATACGCCATGCCTGCGTGTGATGGCGCGCAGCTGCCTGCATTCGTCGAGCATGACGCGATGGCTGGTATGAGGCCGTTTTTCGCGATACTGGATGACCTTTATGCCACCGGCGATCATCTGCCGGACGACGTCGATGTTCGACCGGCCGCGGGAGAACTTGCTGGCCGTCATGCCATATATTCCGGATGGCAGTATCGGCTTGACTTGATTTGGTTGTGTCGGCATTTTATCCGCCTTTTGCTTTTACTTCATGTTCAGGCGAACAGTGTTAAGTGTTAAGTTTTAAGTGTTAAGGGAAGGATTGGAACCAATTTTATAATAGCTTGAAAATCCGGTCTTTCAGGCCAGGTCAGAGCCGGAGGGCTTCGCCGTCATGCCTGCCCATTGGTCGGGACAGAGCCCCCGCATAAGACCAGCGGGACTGGCCCGCCCTACGAAGACCATTTCCTCGACCAATGATGTCCTTAACAGCGCCGGGCCGGCCTGTCCCGCTGGTCTTGTGTGGGGCCTCTGTGCCGGCCTGGTGTTGGCAACTCAATGCATGGCAGCGCTTGATCGCCGTGTCCGTGCTGCGGTGATGGCCTCTAAATGGTAGAATACATTAACTTAACACTTAACACTTAACTCTTAACACTATTTTTTTTATTGTATCCGATCCCAATCTTTATAGACCGGTTGATACCCCTGACCCTTGATCGCGGCAACAACTTGTTCGACGCTGCGTTGATCGGTAATTTCGAACTGCGGTGTGTCATCGGTGTGCTGTTCGGCATAGCCGCCGACGCCGGTGCATGAGCCGGCGGAAAAGCGGGTGGCTCCGAGACGCATCAAATGATCCCGAAATGCGGCGGTCTCCCGGGTTGAGATCGTAATCCCGGCACGCGGGAGAAAACAGCGCAGAGCAGTGATAAATTGTACGAATTGTCTGTCATCGGCACAATACTCGGCCACATAATCGCCCTCGGCGGGATTGAGACGCGGCAGGGAGATGCTGATTTCGGTCTGCAGATATCTATCTGCCAGATATCCCGCGTGCAGACCGCTGAAAAATACTTCGCTAAGGATGTCGCCCAGTCCCAGCAGCGGTCCGATATTCACCATCCGGAATCCGGCCTGTGCACCCCGTTCCGGTGCATCGAGCCGGTACCGGTAGTCGGTTTTTTTGCCGGCCTTGTGCAACTGGCCGTAGCGGGTTTGATCATAGACCTCCTGGAACAGGGTCAGGCCGTCCACGCCGGCTGCTTTCAATCGCCGATATTCATCCTCCTGCATTGGATACATTTCAATGGCCACCGAAGCAAAATACGTTTTAAGCAATCGAACGCTTTGCTCCAGGTATTCCAACGGCGTTTCGGATCGTGCCTCCCCTGTCAGCAGCAGTAGATGCTGCATGCCGGTGGCGGCAATTGCCTTGGCTTCGGCTTCGATCTGAGACAGACTCAGTTTGCGCCGCTCGATGCGATGACGTCGGTTGAACCCGCAATAGACGCACTCGTTCGTACAGTGATTTGAGATGTATAATGGGATGAACAATTGAATCGTTCGGCCGAAATATTGAACGGTGAGCCGGTGCGCTTTTTGGGCCAAGGGTTCCAGGAAGTCGGTTGCCAGAGGGCTTAACAGCACTAAAAAATCGTGGGCCGATAATGTTTCGCGATTCAGTGCACGCTCGATATCGCCAGGCTGGACCTTGGCAAAAAACGCCTGGAAATTAAAATGACGATAGGATTCAATGGTGTCGAAAAAAGACATGGGTCAAGTCCTACATGTGTAAAAAACCGGTTAACGGCGATGACGCCCGGGCGCTGTCGCTCTGTTCGGCCAATGTGGCCAGAAAGGCCATGCGACCGGCCTCTACCGCCATTGAAAAGGCCTTTCCCATGCATTCCGGGTCTTGAGCCGTGGCAATAGCGGTGTTGACCAATACGGCATCCGCACCCATTTCCATTGCCGCGGCGGCGTGGGACGGGCGTCCGATACCGGCATCCACGATGACGGGAACACTGCAGTTTTCAATCAACAATGCGATCAATTCTGCGGTCTTGAGCCCCCGATTGGATCCTATGGGCGATCCCAGAGGCATCACGGCTGCTGCGCCGGCGGATTCCAGCTGTTTGGCCAGGATCAAATCCGGGAGTACATACGGCAGAACGACAAAATCCTCTTGGGCCAGGATCTCCGTAGCCTTGAGGGTCTCGTAATTATCGGGCATCAAATATTTCATGTCGGCGATCACCTCGATCTTGATGAACCGTCCGCAGCCCGCTTCCCGAGCGATGCGGGCAATGCGTACGGCTTCCCGGGCCGTACGCGCGCCGGAGGTGTTGGGCAGCAGGGTGACGGATTCCGGGATATAGTCGAGGATGTTCTCATCGGCCGATCCGGCATCCACGCGGCGAAGCGCCACCGTTATCATCTGCGATCCGCTGGCGGAGAGCATTTTGGGGATCAGCGCCTTGTCGGCAAATTTACCGGTGCCCGTGAACAGGCGGTTGGTAAATACCTTGTCACCGAGTGTCAGGCCTTGCTCTTTCATTCGATCATCCTCCTCCGACAAAACTGAGAAGTTCCAGGGTGTCGTTTTCCTTGAGCTGGATTTGCCCCCAGTTTTCGCGTTTGATGATGGTGTGGTTGTGCTCGATGACCAGGGCGTCTCCGTTCAGACCTTTTGCCTTTACAAAGGCCTCTATGTCGCCGGACTCGATGGTTTCCACTTTTCCGTTAACGGTGATTTGCATTGATTTTGGTTCCTCGCTTTTGCAATTGGCCGATTCTGTGCCGTTGGGTTGAATCCATGCAGGCCGGGTGCTGCGACCATCGTACAGGTGCCGTCCTTTTCGGATGGCCGGTTGCGAGGCCACAAAAAAACCGCCTGCCTTGTGAAGGCAAGCGGTGCATCGGCCTGCATTTTTTGCTGGTCCGCTTCCCTTCGCCGGAATTATCCGGATCAGGTTCTAAGGGTTGGATGGCATCCTCTCAGCGTCAACTGCACCCCTAGCGATGTACTTTTTCATAATGGACCGGTCCGGTTTTGTCAATGGGTTGATCGTGGAAATGGAAAATGGTATATAGCCGCTGTTCTGGACACGCCAAATCATTGTCCTTCCGCTTTGCTGTGAATTGAATTGCGATTATTTCCACTTCGGTTCGCCACAATTGAGGCACGGAAAGGCGGCTGCGGCCGGGCCGTCGCGCGAAAACCCATATCTGAATATGTTTGGTGACCAATGCATCAAAACATCAAACTGTTGGCCGAGCAGTGGCTGTGCCTTGCTTGGCTTCTTGCCGCGCTGGTTCTGTATCCTGCGTCGATTCATGCCGCCGAGCGAAAGGCAAAAGATTATGAGACAATGACCATTTATTTTGAAAACGACACATTCTTCCATTCCGACTATCTTTATACCAACGGATTCAAGCTGTCCTGGTCATCGGCGGATCTTGAGAACTATCGATATCAATCGGGGGTGGGGGCCTGGGCCCACTCGCTTATCGCCAATCAACCGTTTGCCATGAATCCGGAGGATAGCCATTTTGTCTCCATTTCGATTGGGCAGAATATCTACACACCCGAAGATACCGAAAGCCGTGAGGTCGTGGAGGATGATCGCCCCTATGCCGGCCTTCTCTATCTGTCACTGGGGTACAGCGCCCGCAGCAGCAAAAGGAGCCACACCTGGGAGGTGATACTTGGTATTGTAGGCCCCAGCTCTTATGCCGAAGATACCCAGGGCGCGACCCATGATTTGCTGGATCAAGACAAACCTCAAGGCTGGGACAACCAACTCAATGACGAGCCCGTGCTGAACCTCTATTACGAACACAAATGGAAAGCCCTGCGTACCAAACAATGGGCTGGTTTTGGCTTCGATCTGAACACGAACTTGGGCGCCGCTCTGGGAAATTTATACATCGGCGCCCTGGGAGGCGCTCAGATGCGCCTGGGGTGGCGGCTTCCAAATGATTTTGGTACGAGTGTGATCCGTCCCGGCTTCGATACGAATGCACCGATGGACAAGGATGACCCGCGCTTCAACAAGCCCTTGAATCGTTTCGGTGCCCACTTTTTTTGCGGCGTTGAAGGAATTTATGTGGTCCGTGATATGACTCTGGATGGCAATACGTTCAAAGAGAGTCACAGTGTGGAAAAAGAGCCCCTCGTGGGAACGCTGAGTTTAGGGATCGGGTTTACCCTGCATCGCTTTAAGATCGCCCTGGCGCACGTTTATACAAGCAGGGAGTATAGAACTCAGTCCGGCAATTCGGAATGGGGTTCCATAACCTTTTCTTATGTTTATTGAACGATCATCCCGTCTATTTGTCTACTCTGGCCTTTAAGTCCGTACCGGGTTTAAAGAAGGGCAGTTTTTTGGGGGTCACATTGACCGGCTGTCCGGTCTTCGGGTTTCGACCGGCATAACCGTTGTATTGCTTGACCTTGAACGAGCATAGTCCTCGAATCTCCACTCGTCCGCCTGCGGCAAGGGTGTTGGCCATCTGATCGAATATCAGCTCAACGACTTTCTGCGCATCGGTTTTTGTCAGGTTCTCTTGCCGCGCAAGTTCAAGTATCAACTCAGTCTTATTCATGTGCGCTCCATTTCGAATTCAAGTGGCATATGGATCCCAGTTCTTCTGGTGACAGGTTTTCCTTGCGGCCACAATAAAGCTGTTGTCCGTAAAATACCTTTCAGCCCGGATATAAAATTAACTTGCAAAAATTACAAACGATTTTTTTCTTTTTGGTACGGATCCGACGGAAGGTAATCGGATCAGCAAATTCGATAGCGACCGTTCAGTGACAGGATGATGTCGACGATAGCCTGTGCGGCTGTTCCGTCGCCGTAGGGATTCTGAGCTTTGGACATCTGGTTGTAATGCTGTCGATCATCGATCAGCCGTTGGCTTTCTTTCCGAATCGTTTCAGGATCGGTCCCCACCAGCTGGACGGTTCCTGCATGCAATGCCTCCGTCCGCTCGGTGGACTCACGCATGACCAGAACCGGTTTGCCCAGACTCGGTGCTTCCTCTTGAATTCCGCCGCTGTCCGTCAAAATGAAGTACGCTTTTTCCATCAAGAACAGAAAAGGCAAATAGTCCAGCGGCCCTATCAAATGAATGTTATCGTTGCCATCCAAGATGCTGCGCACCGGCTTCTGGACATTGGGATTCAGATGAACCGGATAGACAATGTGCACATCCGGATTGTCCGCTGCGATGGAGCGCAAGGCCTGGCAGATATTCTCGAAACCCCGGCCGAAATTTTCCCGCCGGTGTCCGGTGACCAGCAGCAGTTTCGAGCGGTCGAATTCGATCTGCCGGCCATTCAGGCCCTGCATCACGATACGCTGCAGGGTTGGCGCCAGCCCCTGATCTCGGATCATTTGCCTGGCTGCAAACAATGCATCAATACCTGTGTTGCCCGTCACAAAAATTTTCTCTGGCGGCACGCTCTCATTGATCAGGTTGCGCTTTGCGTTCTGCGTGGGGGCAAAATGGATATCGGCGACACAACCGTTGATCCGTCGGTTCATCTCTTCGGGCCATGGAGCAAGCGGGTTGTTTGTCCGCAGGCCGGCCTCCACATGCGCTACCGGAATTTGCAGATAAAAGGCCGCCAATGCCGCCATCAAGCTTGTGGTTGTGTCGCCTTGAATAAACACCAAGTCCGGCCTGAAATCCAATAGTATATCGCGCAGCCCCAGCATCAGGCGAGCGCTTAAGTCGAAAAGATCCTGCCGTGGATGCATGGTATTCAAATCAAAATCAGGATTCAGTTCGAAAACCTTGAATACCTGGTCCAGCATCTCCCGATGTTGGGCAGTGGCGCATACCTTGGTTTGAATTTGACCGGAGTGCCGCTCGAATGAGCGGATCAGGGGTGCCATTTTAATTGCCTCGGGACGGGTGCCGACGATGATGAGCATCTTTTTCATACGAGCCTGATATCCTGCCATTTTGCGCCTTGATTCCAAGTGGTTGTGGTCCATGTGACGCCGACGGGGCAGTCTATCTTATCCGGTGCGAAAAGGCAACCGCAGGTCGAAGCCGACTCAGGGTGATGTTATTCCAAGCCCATAGCGACTCACAGGCAGCGTCAGTATGGCCTTGTGAATCCATCGCGACTTTGCTATTAGCTGTCGGTGGGGTGGAATTTGAATCTGAAACTCAGCATCTGATACCAAACAGCTCATACGATCGGTGCGTCAAAGGCATCAGCTGTCTGTTGCACCACGTATTTCATCGGAATGGATCGGTAATTCGGAAAGACGGCGTTCTTGCAGCTTGGTTCTGAAAAAAATAAGATTTTCTATCACCGGGCCTATAAGAAGTTCAAAGGCAGCTCGCTCTCCAGTCGCTGGACCTTTTTAATCCTGTGGATTGTCTTTGATCTGGTTATCCTGGCCGGGCACTACCATGTGCTGGACCGATTTGCTTTTGTCAGCGCGAAGATCCTGCAATGGCTCAACTGCCCGGTGCGCGTAAACCTGTGGCCGGCCCACATGCTTATTGTGGAATACCTGCCATATCTGATTCTTCCGGTTCGCTTTCCGGGTCCTGGATTGGCTCTGATCAATTTTATCGTTTGCATCGCCATTGTCATTTGTTTGCCCCGAATTCACCAAATTCCCAGACCCATCATGGTATGGACCGCTTTTGTGGCGGTCATCAACGCCATCGCTTCCGCCTACTTCATTGTTTGTCCCCATTTGTTTCCATACGATGTCGGTCAATTTTCTTTGCTCTATCAAGGCACCGAACTGGGGATTTGGCTCATGATACCGATTGTCATGGGTGCTGCTCTTGCGCCGCTTCCGGCGCCGTTCTATGAAAAGGCCGGCATGGTTGCAATGACCCTGGTATACTCCATCATTTTCGGCATCGTGCGCTACGTTGTCTTTCTGTTTCTGCTGTACAAAGTGTCGGTCTTATATATGGCCGTGATGTTTTTCTCGTTTGGTCCACTGTTTGATTTCGTCTATATTGTCGGCTTTTACTCCTATTACGGCAAGGTGCTTGCGCTTCGCTTAAAGCGCGATGAGGATGCATGGCTATGGTTGTATTCGCACTGAAAGCCTACCTGGTGGTGGTGATCTGTATTTTGGTCGTCTATTCGATCCGGCATTTCATATTCACCGTAAACCGTGTTTCCGGAGAACAGCGGCTTTTTTACCAGGATATTGTCGATTCGGATCTGCCGAGTGTCTCGGTTCTCGTTCCCATGCACAACGAGGAGAAGGTTGTGCGCCAGGGAATCGAAGCCATTTTGCGTTCAGACTATCCACTGGATCGCTTTGAAATCATTCCCATCAACGATCATTCCACCGACGGCACCGGTGACCTGTTGATGCAGATCAGTCGGGATCATAAGAGCGTCAAGCCGCTGCATCGCAACAACGGCAAACGGGGCAAACCGGCAGGGCTCAATGACGCGCTTCAGGTGGCCAAAGGAGACATCGTCATCGTCTTCGATGCCGACTATATACCGGGCAAAGGGACCATCCGCGACTTGGCCGTCTCTTTTAAGGATCCGGAGGTGGGGGCCGTCATGGGCAGAGTGGTGCCCATGAATACGAATGAGAGTCTGCTGGCGCGTATCCTGGAATTGGAGCGCAGCGGAGGGTATCAAGTGGACCAGCAGGCACGTTATAATCTGTCGCTGATACCGCAATACGGCGGCACGGTCGGTGGATTTCGGAGAGAATTGATGCTGGCTCTGGGCTGCTTCGACCCGAATGTGCTGGCAGAAGATACCGATTTGACCTATCGCCTGGTGATCAACGGGTGGAAGGTCGTCTATGCCAATCGAGTCGAATGCTATGAAGAAGTTCCTCAAACCTGGGCGGTCCGTTCGCGGCAAATCCGGCGTTGGGCCCGGGGTCACAACCAGGCCATGTTCAAGAATTTTTTACCGTTGATAAAATCACCCTATTTGCGTTTGCGGGAGAAAATCGACGGCGCCCTGCTGCTTTTGATCTATACGATTCCCGTATTATTATTGTTCGGAATTGCCGATTCCATTACGCTTTTCTTCCTGGGTGAGATGCAGATCGTCCATAGTGTGGTAATCTTCATTCTGATCGCCGGCTATAACGCCTTTGGCAACTTCGCTCCATTCTACCAGATCGGAACGGCCTTCCTGCTGGATGGCGTCACCTATCGTATCTGTCTGCTGCCGTTTTTACTTTTTTACTTTCTATTGAATCTTTGGAATACAAGTCTGGGGCTTTACGATGCACTGGCCGACAAGCTGTCCAGGAGAGAGCGGAAATGGGCCAAAACACGTCGATTTCGCAAGGAATCCGCGCAATGAAAATGTCGTCGAGGATTCCCTGGTTGGGTCTGGCCCTGGTCGTTTGTGTCCTCATTCAGGGATGTACGGAGCTTCCGCTGCAAACGGCAGATGGCGCTGCACCGGGAGCGACGAGCATGCAGCAAACCCAAGAGCCTGTCCAGGAGCATCAGGTCAATCCTGTCGGTACGGTGGTTATCATGCTGATATTCAGCGGGATGGTCTTTTTGCCCTTCTGGCCGGGGTTACGCGAGAGCCTGTGGCCGCGGGACGAATATCCGCTGCCCATTGAGATGCATTACAGCAAAGATCCGCGGCATCTGGGCAAATCGTTCCGTCGCATTTTGCGCAACGGCCTCGGCGGCAAGGCTTCAGTGCCCGGTGTTCGAACCGTTCGATTGTCCAAAGATGAAACCATAGAAGTTCAATCCGACTGCCGAATCGAAAGGGACACGACACTGCCGCATGTTTTGCTGGTGCAAGGGGATTTGCGGACGCAGTCGCGGGCCACTTTTCGCAAGGAGTTGTATGTCGCCGGATCGGCGTCGATCGGTCGACGCTGTCGGCTGCGGTCACTGGCCTGTGATGCCCATGTGGATCTAGGCCCGGATGTCCGCATTATACGCTGGATCGACGCCAATGGCGATATCCGCGTCGGTGCAGGGGCCCGCTTAGGTGTCAGCTGTTCTTGTGCCGGGCGGATGGTGCTCGACCACGGTGTCGAGTTTCAGCGGTTGTTCAGTCCTCAGATTACATCCCCCGATTATCAGGAGCGTTGCCTGCCCGAATACCCATCCCGCCGTTTGCCGCGTCCGGCCGCAACGCAAATTAAAACCATCGATGATGTCACCCACTATCGCAGAAGATCTTCTTTGCTGTTGAGCGGCACCATCATTGACCAGGATATGATTGTCAAAGGGGATCTGGATCTGGCTGATCGCGTCTCGATCCATGGAGATATTCGCTGTGAAGGGCGCGCGATTATCGGCAGAGACAGCGTTATTGCAGGCGATCTGTTTGCAGACGGCCCAATAGAAATTTTGCACAACGCCGTGGTCCTCGGCAATCTCTTTTCACAGGATTCGGTCCAGCTTCACCCGGGGGTGCGCATCGGACACCCCGGACACATCAAATCCATCATCGCTAAAAAACGGATTGTTGTGAATCGGAATGTGGCGATTTGCGGGTACGTACTTACCGAAGGCAAGGGGCTGGTGCTATGATTCGGAAACTGTGCTTCACCGGTCTGGCAGTCATTTGTCTGATCATCATCGTATGCGGTGTATTGTCTATGAAGAAGGTCTCCCGGACGTCGCACAGCCAACAGGTGCGCATCATGGTGGCCTACAATCCGAAGTATTTGAAACAGTACCGGCATATTCTGGATGCCTACGTCAGCGTGCTGGAGGAAGAAGGCGTGGCATTTGAGTCCATCGACCAGCATCTGCTGCTGGCTGTCGACCCGGATGCTTTGGCCGCCACCGTGCCGGCCGTCATTTTCCCGGACGGCCTGTGCCAGCGAATGCCGATAGGTTTTGAGCCCTGGCTGGGGCGTTATCTCATGGCCGGCGGCGGTATTGCGGCGATTTACGATCCGGCAGTGAAAGACAGCCAGGACGCCTATTTGTCTGAGACGCTGTTCAAGAGATTCAGCGGCATCGATCATATTGTCTTTAACCGGAAGGCCGAACAGGCGTACACACTCGGGCATATCAAGTTCCAGGACGCCACCGTGGCACAGGCCTGTGAAATACCGTTCGGCAAATTGGACGGCAACCTTTTTCTGAGCGGATACGGGTATGGTCGACTGCGCTATCCTGTCGCCCGCAGCCGGATCGTTGCAGATCAATCCGTTGAACCGGCGCCGGAGGTGTTGGCCACAGCAGTAACTGACGATGGCGAAGCCTATCCGGCCGTCGTGATACGGCGCTATGGAAAGGGATTGGTGTTCTATGTGAATACGCCTTTGGGGCATTTGAAAGCCAACGCCGACGATTTGCCGCTGCGCTCCATGTTGCGCTTTTTCTTGTTCAACCGCCTTCAGATCCCTCACCTGATGAATGTGCCATACGGCAAGGGCGGCATCGTGATGAACTGGCACCACGACAGTAATAGCGACTGGCCCTATCTTGAGCAAATGATTGAAACGGGTTTGTTTCGTCCCCATCTGAAGTATTCCATGCACATTTCGGCAGGGGATTCTCTGGACCGTCCCGGCGACAATATGGGATTCGATGCCTGCGGGCAGGGCAAGCGCTACGTCGATATGCTGATGCCGTATGGCACGATCGGGTCGCATGGCGGCTGGTACCATAACTGGTTTGCATCAAATGTCGAATCCGGCGCGTTTGGGAAGCATGAGATGCAGACCTACATTTTGAAAAACAACCAGTGTCTGGAATCACTGACCGGGCGGAAAATCCTCGAATATTCGGCTCCCAATGGCGCCCATCCACAACCGGTGATGACGCAGGTACTTGCCGAAATGGGTATTGTCGCCTATTATTATACCGGCGACAGCGGCGGCGCCCCGAATCGTACTTTTTTTAATGGCCGGATGCTATCGGATCAGCTGATTGCCTTTCCGGTGATGCCGCTGATCGACAAAGCCTCACTGGAGGAGTTCGAAGCGAGCGGCTTTGGCCGGGACGCTGTCCGACAGTGGCTGCAGCGTACGGTGGCGTATGCCGTCACGAACAGAGCGGTGCGGTTGGTCTACTCACATCCCTACGATCTATTCGAGACATCGCAGCGGCAGGATTACCGACCGGCTTTTACTTCATTTCTTGATTTGATGGAGAAGGAACAGGCGGACGGGCATCTGAACGTTCAACCCATGAGCTACTTCGCCGAATTCATGCTGCAGATGCTTAAAGCAGAGTACTCCTTTTCCATTCAGCCGAAAGGACTTGACGTATTTGTTCGAAAACCCGCCGGTCTGCGGGGCTTGACCCTGGCACTTCCCCTGGACAAGTACCAACCGCCTCCAACGGGTGCATGGGAGGTCCAAAGCGGGGTTGATTTTTTTTACGTTACTTTGGATACAACTGC
Source organism: Desulfobacteraceae bacterium (assembly GCA_050291625.1). Taxonomy (GTDB): domain Bacteria; phylum Desulfobacterota; class Desulfobacteria; order Desulfobacterales; family Desulfosarcinaceae; genus JARRKU01. Next base: position 11,426 of record JBNKKC010000127.1, on the reverse strand, counting down.
CGATGAAGCGCATTTGTTTATACCTGCTCGCTAGCATGGCGGCCGTTTCGGCCCTGACAGGCTGCTACAGAGCCATACATCCATCCCACGCGGTCATCGATGTATTCTCTCCCGCATACGCCTATCGGCATGTCGTGCCTTACGAGGTCAATCTATACGGGATACACATCCTGCGCCATCAACTCAACTGGCAACATGTGGAGCAATACATCCTGTGGTATCTGGATCACCTCAACTACCCCGACAAGAATGGACTGACTGGAAGCATGTATGACTTTTACCTGGATGACCGTGGCCGCCAGATAAGTACCGAGGACTATGATTCCGTGGATTCATACGCGGCCACATTTCTGATCCTGCTTTATGAGTACTATCGACGCGTCGGCAACCGACAACTTCTCCTTGCCAACCGAAAGAAAATCGAAGATGTCGCCTATCTGCTGATCTTTTTGCAGGATCATGACGGGCTGACGCGTGCCCTGCCGGATCAGGACAGCAAATATCTGATGGACAACTGCGAGGTATATGCAGGCCTGAAGGCCTATGTCGCTTTGTGCCATGCATTGGGTTGGCCGGCGCAATTCTATGCGGATGCTGTGAGAAAGGTCAGGCAGGGCGTGTTGATGCGATTGTATGATGCCTCGAACGGCATGTTTCATTGGGCCGTTGACGATCAGACCGAACACGTTTCGGATTGGGACCGGTTCTACCCGGATGCATTTGCCCAATTGTTTCCCGTTGCTTATGGCCTGCTGAATCCCGCCTCACAAAAAGCCCGGCAGATTTGGGCCAGGTTCAGCCGACAATACGGCGGGGCGGAAGGTCCTGCCGATTCGCTGCAGAGGGTTGTGATCTCAATGGCTCGGGAACAAATACACACGGGACGGATGCCGATGGGGGGCAATTAATGATTCGCGTTCTTCTTACGATGACAATTCTGTTCGGGTACTGCCCTGTCATTTTAGCCGCGCCACCCGATCAGTCCTCAGCGCGGACCATCGGCAGTGAGTATCTGCGTGAACCATACGCATACCGGTTCGAAAGCATGATCTCTTACGAGCATTTAAGTCCCGACTCGGATTATGGCAACTGGAAAAGCGTGGATGCTGCCTTGTATGCAAGGGTTCACCGGCGGGTCACGGCCTTTGCCCAGGCAGGCCATTACGCGCGAGTCAAAGAAGGCAGCGGGCAGGCAGCCGCCATCGGCGCATATGTGGATTGGCTGTCCTGGCTGTCAACCTATTCCGCCATGTCCCGCGGTTTTGGTGAAGATTTCCTGCCGGTCTTTCGCATCGATCATGATGTTAACTTTTTGTACGACCCATTTGTATTTACCATCGGCGCCTCCTATATCGATTACGAGGGAGAACAACGGGACTGGATCGTTTCGGCCGGTGCGACCTGGTACCACAACCAATGGATCGCCGAATACCGGTTGTTTCGCAACACAAGCGATCCGGGAAGCCTGGTGTCATACACCCATTTGTTGAGCCTGGGCTTTGGCGAAGAGGGCTGGCGATGGATCTTCCTGAAATTCAGTTTGGGTGCTCAGGCATACCAGGCGCTGACGCTGGCCGAGCCGGAAGATGTTCGCCAGGATGCCTGGGAACTCAGTCTCTACCATCGCCATTGGCTGGGAAAGGATTGGGGATTGATGGAGCGGATGGGGTTTCTGTCGCTTGAAGAGGGATATGATAAATACGCTGTTTCCGTTGGTTTTTTTAAAGAATTCTAAAAAACTTAACCGCCCAGATAGGCTTTTTTTACTTCCGGATCGTGCAGCAGGGTTTCGGATTCGCCTTCAAGCACGATGGATCCGTTTTCGATGACATAGCCGCGCTGGGCGAATTTCAGTGCCAGGCGGGCATTCTGCTCCACCAGCAGGATGGATGTCCCGGCCTTGTTGATCTCCTTGAGGGCGTCGAACATGGAGAGCATTAAAAGCGGGGCCAGCCCCATGGAGGGTTCGTCCAGAAGCATCAATTTGCGTCCGCTCATGTAGGCCCGACCCACGGCCAGCATCTGCTGCTCGCCGCCGCTCAGGGTTCCTGCGGCCTGCTTCTCGCGTTCCTGAAGCCTGGGGAATATGTCGAAAACCCGCACGATGTCATCCTTGACATGCTGTCTGTCTTTGCGCGCGAACGTGGCCAGTTCCAGATTTTCCATCACGGTCAGGTTGCCGAACAGACGGCGTCCTTCGGGAACGTGCGATATGCCCAGGCGGCTGACCACTTTGTCTGCAGGAAATTTGAGCAAATCCTGCCCCATGAATTCCATCCGACTCCCGGAATCGGCCTCCAACAGCCGCGAGATGGCCCTCAGGGTCGTACTCTTTCCGGCGCCGTTCGCTCCAATGATGCAGACGATTTCGCCTTCATCGATTTGAAAGCTTAACCCGTGCAATGCTTTTATCTTGCCGTATGAGACCTGCAGATTCTCAACTGTCAGCTGCATCAGGCGATTTCCTCCTTGCCCAGGTAGGCTTCGATCACATTGGGATTGTTTTGTATCTCTTCGGGGGTGCCCTCGGCGATAACCTCACCAAACACCAGCGTTTGAATACGCTGGCAAAGCTCCATGACGAATTTCAATCGGTGTTCGATCAAAAAGATGGCGACACCGAAGTCCTGGTGTACTTTGCGGATAATACCGATCATCTGGACCAGCTCTTCCGGGGTCATTCCGGCAGTGGGCTCGTCCAGGAATAAAATTTTGGGCTCGATGGCCATCGCCCGCGCCATCTCCACACGACGCTGGGCTCCATACGGCAGACTACCGACGTTCAAATCGGCATATTTGGCCACATCGAAGATTTCCATCAGGCGCCGGCTGTTCTCTTCAACGCGCCGTTCTTCAGCCTGTCGCTTTGGGGTTCCGAAAAAAGCGCCGAAAAGCCCGTAGTTCAATTGGGAATAGTGTGCCATCTGGACATGCTCCCTGACGTTCATGTGACGCCAGAGCAGCAGGTTCTGGAAGGTTCGTCCCAAACCCTGTGCGGCAATTTGATGGGGCTGTTGCCCGATCAGGTTATTGCCTTCGAGTTCCACCTCTCCCTGAGTGGGGGTGTGGATGCCGGTTATCAGGTTGAATATGGTTGTCTTGCCGGCACCGTTGGGGCCTATCAGACCCCGGATCTCACCCGGTTCGATGGTGAGATTGAACTGATGCACGGCCCTGAGACCGCCAAAGTAATGTGTCATATCGGTTACCCGCAATAAAGGCATAAGGCGCACTCCCTAATCTTAGGCTTTAAGACAATCCATTTGGCGGCGTTATCGGTCGTCGCGGTATTGACAATACAGCTTCCTCCCTCTAGCCTTGCCAAATGAATTGTCTTAAAGCCTATCTGCATTTTAAGGTCATCGTTCGTTCTCTATCGTTTGGGGCGCAGGATCTTTTTGACATCAAATTCCCTGAATGCGATCAGACCGGTCGGGCGGTAGATCATCACCAGGATCAGTATCAGAGGAATCACAATCCATTTGTATATCTCTAGGGGGCGCAGCATCTCGCTGATCAGGTTGATGCTCACTGCTCCCACAATGGATCCAACAACCGAATTGAGCCCGCCAAAGTAGACCATGGCCAGTATTTCCGCCAGGCGTTGAATGCCGAATGTCCCCGGATTTATATACCGCATGACATGGGCAAACAATCCGCCGGCCACCCCTGCCCAGAAGGCCCCCAGCATGAAGGCCACCATCTTTGTTTTGCGGGTATTGATGGTCATGGCGGTTGCGGCGGTTTCATTGTCCCGCACGGCGTTGAGGGCTTTGCCCAAAATGGAGCGGACGAAATTGTTGATGACCCAGATGCACAGCACCATCCAGGCAAATACCACCGGAAGAGTGGACCAGTTGGGCTGGCTGCTCATTCCCCTGGGACCGCCGACCCACTCCAGGTTTTCGATCAGACTTTTGACGATAAACAAAAAGGCCAGACTGATAATGGCCAGATAGTCTCCCCGGGTTCGAAAGGAGGGGATGGCCACGACCAGGGCTCCGACGGCCGCTACCGCGCCGCCCAGGATAAGGGCCAGGGGGTAGAAATAGGGCCCCAGCGCAGGCGGCAGCAAGGCTTGACCGAACATGCTGTCATTGGCAAAAAAGAGTAGCGTCGCGGTTGAAGCGGAATAAGCGCCCAGGGCCATAAAACCCGGATGGGAGCAGGAAAATTCACCCATATAGCCGTTGATCAGATTAATGCTCAACGTCAGGATCACCGCGATCATGGTCAGTTTGAGAACCAGCAGTCGATAATCGCTCAGATCCGCCCAAAAATGCAGTGCGGCGTATAACAGCCCCAGGTGGATCAGGCTCGAGACCCAGATGGGCAGTCGATCCAGCACAGCCGCCAGGCGGTTGGTCAGCCCGCTGCTCAGGCGCGCGATAAGGGTGATCGGCAGCACGTAGATCAGCGCGACATAGGCCAGGGCGCTCGGGATCAGCAGCGGCTGTTTGAACATGATCAAACAACCGAAAAGCACCGGCATTTTCGGCAAATAGAGCAGGTACGAGAGCGACCTGCCGAAAAGATGTTCGATCAGAACGGTACACAGGATACCGCCCAGCCAGCCCAGCATGGGCACATCGGCAAAGAAGGCGCGAATGGCTTGCGTCCGGCCGGCGGGAACAGTGGCGATTGATTCCATCTTTTTCCTTTTCTATCAGTGTAATCAAACCAGCCGTTGGATCGATCAGCTCTAGGCTTAAAGATAATTAATTTGGCAAGGCTAGAGGGAGGAAGCTGTATGCCGATACCGAGACGACCGATAACGCAGTCCAAATTAATTATCTTTAAGCCTAGAGGCGCAGCTGCGTGCTGTGCGCCTGCCCAAAGAATCCATAGGGTCTGAACGTCAATATCAGTAAAATGATCGAATAAGCGATCAGATCGCGCAGCGTGGACGGAAAAATCATCGGTACAAAAATCTCGATGAAACCGAGCAGAAACCCGGCCAGCGCAGCCCCCAGAATAGATCCTCTGCCGCCAAGAATTGCAGCCACAAATGCCTTCCAGCCCAGCAGAATGCCCATATAGGGGTCCAGCACCGGGTAGGCCAATCCGTATAAAATACCCGCCGCTGCGGCCAGGGCCGATCCTACGGCGAAGGTCAGCGGGGCGATGACATTCAGGGAGACTCCCATCAGCGGTACCACCTGGAAATCAAAGGACATGGCCCGCATGGCCATTCCCCACCGGCTTTTTTGAATAAACTGGTGCAGACCATACATCAGCGCCAGAGAGACCAGCACGATCAGGATCTTCTTGTTGGTGACGAAAATTCCGCCCAGATTATACGTAGTCGATTCGATCAGCTGTGGAAAGTTGAGCCGCCGGGCGCCCAGGAGCGCCAGGTTTCCTGTTTCCAGAATAATGCCGATCATCAACCCCGTGATGGCCGCCGATGCCCGCGGGGCATCCCGCAAAGGACGGTAGCCGACGCGTTCCACCAACATTCCGAGAAATGAGGTCAGGACCATGGAGATGATGATGGTCAAACTGAGGGTCACCCATCCGGGAAGGGTCAGGCCGATGGCCGCCCAAAGCGTCAGGAGCGCGGTGGCGATGCCGAATCCGATGTAGGAGCCGGTCATGAAGATGTCGCCGTGGGCGAAGTTAAACAGCATTAAAATGCTGTACACCATCGAATAGCCGAGTGCGATCAGGGCATAGAAACTTCCCCATTGCAGTGCGTTGACCACATTTTGCAATAATGCGTCCAATTGCCGACTCCTGTTGGAAGATACTTAAACAGGGGCGAGGCGCCGGATATCGATGATGCCTCAACCCCTGTCTTGATGGCCATCGTTTTACTACGGGCAGACTGACTTATAGAATTCAAACTCGCCTTTTTCGCTGATGCGAACGATAACGGCGCATTTGATGGGGTCACCCTCTTCGGTAAACGTCATGTCACCGGTGATCCCCTTGAAGTCTTTGATTTTCGCCAACGCATCACGTACAGCCTGGCGGTCTTTTTTGATATCGCCGGTAATGACACCGGCATCCTGGATCGCCTGCTGGACCAGGCGCAGAGAGTCCCAGGTCAAAGCGGCGACGTCATCCGGGATATAGTTGTATTCGGTATTGTAGCGATCAATGAAGGCTTTGGTGGCCCCGGTGGCGCCGGCGGCCGCATAGTGCGTGCTGAAGAACAGTCCGTAGCAGTCCTCACCGCATAATTCCACGGTCTCGGCCGAACCCCAGCTGTCACTGCCGATGATGGGTTTGTCCCAACCCAGTTCATGCGCCTGTTTAACGATGAGCGCCACCTCGTTGTAATACTGCGGCGTAAATAAAAATTCGGCCCCGGAGTTGATTATCTTGGTCAGCTGAGAGCTGAAATCGGTGTCCTTTGTAGTAAAGCTTTCGTACGCCACTACGGATCCCGGTCCATGGATTTCCTCCCAGGCCTTTTTAAAGAACTCGGCCAGACCTTTGGGGTAATCGCTGGCAACGTCGAATAGCACGCCTGCTTTGGTGTAGTTGAACTTTTCCTTGATAAAATTGGCAACCACCGGGCCCTGGAACGGGTCCAGGAAACAGCCGCGGAAAACATAGGGGCGGTCTTTGGTCGTGTTGGGGTTGGTGGACCAGGGACTGATCATCACTGTTTGGTAATTGTTGGCCACATCGCCTGCCGGAACGGCCTGGCTGGATGCCTGAGGACCGACGATGGCCAGCACGCCGTCTTCGGTGATCATCTTGGTGTTGGCCTTAACCGCGGATTCTGCTTTGGATTCATTGTCCTCCACCACGATCTGGACCTTATATTTTTTACCTCCCACATCCAAGCCGCCGGCCTTTTCAATATCCGCCAGCCACATTTGGGCCGCAAACTTGGAGCCTTCGCCCACCTTTGGAATATCGCCGGTAATGGGGGCGTTGATACCGATCTTGATGACCTGCTCTCTTTGTTTAGTGCATGATGTCAAGCCAAAAGTCATGACGGCTGCGAGTACAAGAATCACACCTATAGAAACTTTGCGCATCTCTTCCCTCCTCTTATTGGGGTGGTTGATTGTAATGGGGTGGGGGCGGCTCCTGCATGTCAACGAACCTTATACCTGTATGAAAAGCTACATCCACCTATCATGCCTTCGGTGGAAATTCAATGGGTGACCCGGCAGCGGGCGAGTCCCTTTGATACAATTCTGTGATGCGCGGGCATTACTGATCACATCGCGCAAGGACAATGGGCAGGTTGGCGGAAACATGTTGACAGCATTGGATGCCGGATTAGAATTGAAAAGGCGAATCACCTTAATTAAAAGGAAAGCTATTTTGGATCTCAATGATGTTTCCCGCCAGGTTCTGCACAATTGCGATGTGACCGATGCCCGCTATGCCGGCATCTATTCCGTGTGCGGATTAGCCATGCGGCTGCGCGATCTGTATAAATGGGAGCAGCATATTCCGTTCTGGAAGGAGGGCGACGCAGACGCGGTGCTCAACTGGATCGGCGAGAAAGAGCTTTTCTGGGAAACGTTGATGTCCGAGGCGTTTGCGCCGTTGACGCTGAACGGCGACCGCTTTGATCCCTTCGATACCCGGCGCATCAATACGGCGCTGAATCCGCACGGGTATTATTACGGCGCCGGCTACGCGCATAGCCTGAAGCCCACCTTTTTCCTGGCCGAAATCGACCAAAAGACCACTGTGGCGGGACATACCGTCTGGCATCTGGGGTGCGAGGTTGCCCGCGATCTGCTGACGCTGCCGGCCTTTTCTCAGGACGATCAGATCGTATTGCGCGGCGACGCCGGGCGCATGTTCTTGTGGGATCAGATCATGTACATCAATAAAGCCGGTCGACGGCCGCTGGCCTTGACCATGCAGGCCTGCAGTCTGCCGAACGCCGAGCCGGAGTCCATCCGGCGGCATATGGAAACGATCCTGGATGTCCAGCAAACCGTTTACCTGTGGCATGAAGTCGGCGAACTGGAGGAGCAGACCTTCGATCGGGAACTATGGCGGCAAATGCTTTCGGACTATCCGCACTCCGTCATCGAAATGTTTGTCCGCACCTTGAAGGATATACTGGCCGATACCGGAAACCATGGAGCGCTCAGCTATATCGTCACCCATCGCCATACAGCGGCGCTAGGCCTCTATATGGCATTTGTCAAGGGCCTGTTCCCCGTGCTGTGCCGCGAATTCGTGCGTGCCTTCGATCGATTTCTGAACGATCCCCAATGGGAGATCCTGGCTTACGCAAAGGATACCATTCGGCAAAAGACAACAACGCTGACCGAGCGCACCATCGACATCTACAGACAGGGACAACGCACCCATGACCCGGACGGAACGCGCCGGGCCATAGAATCCCTGATGAAACAAAACGGCCTGATCCCTGAGTAAACGGAGACGGTACGTCCAGTTATCCAAAACGCTCCTCTCCCCTGAGGGGAGAGGTCAGGTGAGGGGTGGTGTTGTGCAGGGCTCACCCTAACTCTAACCCTCTCCCTCAAGGGAGAGGGGACCATTTCCTCTCCCCTCAGGGGAGAGGTCAGGTGAGGGGTGGTCTTTCGCAAGGTTCACCCTCACCCCCACCCTCTCCCTCAAGGGAGAGGGAGCTTATCCGGTGCATCTTCCGCAAGGTAGAGGGGATTGTGTTTTTTCATTATATTATTTATATTATCGATAAGTTATAACTTACATGTGTTTTCTGCTTATGCTCGTATCATAAAAAAGAACGTTGCGCTGAAGGACCCCGATCCCTCCCCCGACGCCTGCAGGCTATTGAACCAGCCAACCGGCTGAACCGGCCAAACCGCTCCATTGGCCCGTTGTTTTTTTAATGCGGTAAGTGTATGTAGAGGCGTTAAAAGGGTCCGATTCAGGAGGTAAGATGGATATCGCACAGCTAGCAGCCAGAGCCAAAAAAGCCGCCATTGAGCTTGCCGCCGTTCCCGGGGACGTTAAAAACAAGGCCCTCGAGGCCATTGCCAGGTCCCTTGATCAAAATCGCCGCGCGATTGTCGAGGCGAACACCACCGATATGCAACATGCAGAGCAGGCCCGTCTGGCGGCGCCACTGCTCAAACGCCTGCGCTTCGATCAAGCCAAAATCGATGAGGTCTGCTCCGGATTGGAAAGCCTGATGCGTCTCGAAGATCCGGTGGGACGGACCATTAGCGCCCTTGAACTGGATCAGGGCCTCGACCTTTTCAAGGTGAGCTGCCCCATCGGGGTCATCGGCGTGATTTTCGAATCGCGACCGGATGCTCTGGTTCAGATTTCGTCGCTGTGCTTGAAAAGCGGCAACGGCGTGCTGCTCAAAGGCGGAAGCGAGGCAGCCAATACCAATCGAATGCTGGCGGATCTGATTACAGACGCCGCCGTGGCCGCCGGTATTCCCGACGGCTGGCTGGGATTGATGGAAACCCGCGGCGATGTGGCGGATATGTTGTCCCTGGACGACAGCATCGATTTGATCATCCCCAGGGGCAGCAATGCCTTTGTCAAGCACATCATGGATCATACGCATATTCCGGTGCTGGGCCATGCCGATGGGATTTGTCACATCTACCTCGACAAACAGATCGACGACGATATGGCGGTGCGGGTTGCCGTGGACAGCAAAACTCAATACGTGGCTGTCTGTAACGCAGCCGAAACACTGCTGATTCATCAAGACGTGGCCCACAGGCTCTTACCGCAATTGAAATCGGCCCTGGAAGCCAAACAGGTCGAGATACGGGGCTGCGACAAGACCCGTGAAGTGATCGATGTGCTTGCAGCGGATGAGGCCGACTGGAAGACCGAGTATCTGGATGCCATTATCAGCATCAAGGTGGTTCCGGGCATGGCCGCGGCCTTGGATCATATCAACACATACGGCTCAGGGCATACCGATGTCATTGTCACCCGGAACAAAGCGCGCGCCATACGCTTCATGAATCTGGTGGACTCGGCCGATGTCTTCTGGAACTGCAGCAGCCGTTTTTCCGACGGATTTCGCTTTGGCCTGGGCGCCGAAGTCGGCATCAGCACCAATAAGATCCATGCCCGCGGACCGGTAGGACTCGAGGGCTTGATGATCTATCAGTGGCGCATGCTTGGCAGCGGCCAGATCGTCGCCGACTATAGCGGACCGAATGCCAAACCGTTTACGCATCGCATCCTCGATAAAAAATTCAGCGATTAGAACCCATGCCAAAATCGAGATTACAAAACGCCAAACGCATCGTGGTCAAGGTGGGCAGCAATGTGCTGACCGCGCGCAACAGTCTGAACACCGGCGCCCTTGAATCGATCTCGCGGCAGATTTGTGTGCTGATCGACAGGGGGGTGGAAGTGCTGCTGGTCTCCTCCGGCGCCATGGCGGCCGGACTTCGAAAAATGGGATTACAGCGCCGGCCGGATCAGATCCCCCAGCGTCAGGCCATTTCCGCTCTGGGACAGAGCGGTCTGATCAATGCATACGAAGAAGCCTTCGGCCGATGCGACAAAAAGGTCGCTCAGATCCTGCTGACCAGTGAGGATCTGAACAACCGGAAACGCTATCTAAACGCACGCAATGCGTTCAGCGCACTGTTGGACTGGAAGGTGGTTCCCATCATCAATGAAAACGATACCGTGATGGTGGATGAGATCGCGTTGGGGGACAATGACAATCTGTCGGCCATGATCGCGCTGCTCATGGATGCGGACTTTCTGATCAATCTGACCGATATCGACGGGCTTTATACCAAGGACCCCCGCACCTACCCCGATGCGCGGTTGATCCCTCGGGTGATGAGTTTTAAAAAAGAGATCGAGCAGTATGCCGGCGACATCCCCGGCGCACTCGGCAAAGGCGGAATGCTGAGCAAGATCAAAGCCGCCAAAAAGCTCGCATCGGCCGGTGTGCCCGTGATCATCACCCAGGGGAAAAAGGAGGATGTGCTGCTCAAACTGTTCGCCGGCGAGCATCACGGAACCTACTTTGTGCCGAACACCAAGAAGATGACTCGCCGTAAGTGCTGGATCGCCTATACCTTGACCCCCAAAGGAACATTGGTCCTCGATGACGGGGCGGCCAAGGCCGTGGTCAAGCGCGGCAAGAGTCTGCTGCCCAGTGGGATTATCGATGTGAGAGGCAGTTTCGGTGTGGGGGCGGCCGTCAGCTTTGCCAATGAGGCCGGGCAGTCACTGGGTATCGGTCTGGTCAATTATAACGATGTTGATCTCAGAGCCATCATGGGGCTTCAATCGAGCCGGATCGAATCGAAACTCGGGTCTAAACCTTATGATGAGGTGATACACCGCGACAACCTGGTGGTGACGGAACTATAGGCTTTAAGATAATCCATTTGGCGGCGTTATCGGTCGTCGCGGTATCGGCATACAGCTTCCTCCCTCTAGCCTTGCCAAATGGATTATCTTAAAGCCTATATTAAAAGATAGTTCATTTTGCGGGGTTATGGGTCGTCGCGGTA
>JBNKKC010000126.1:0-63579 GCA_050291625.1 Desulfobacteraceae bacterium | reverse complement strand
TCAAACGTCCCGCCGGAAATCGGCGGGATAAACATCCATACATTGAGTATTTCGAGTATTGAATCGCATGCTCCAACACAGAGATTGGACCTGAAAGGGGGTTTTGAAACCACTTCTAACCATTTGACGATTTGGTGCTTGATAAACTTAAAGAGAGCGCCGCATCTTTCCTCGCCAGAACATTGCGGATGGTATTGGCCAGCTCGGTCTTGACCAGCGGTTTGTAAAGAATGGCCTGAATCCCGGCATCGGCGATGGTTGCGCGGTTCAGCCGGTTACTATACCCGGTGCACAGAATAATGGGTATCTCCGGTCGGATATCGGTGATCATCTTGGCCAGCCGGTCACCGGTCAATTCCGGCATGGTCATGTCGGTGATGACCAGATCGAATTTGTACGGGGCTTTTTCAAACAGCTCGAAAGCTTCCAAACTGCTGGTACGCGATGTCACCTCGTATCCCAACCGTTCGAGCATCTGCCTCCCCATCTGAATAACAAGCACTTCATCGTCAACCAGCAAGATACGTTCATTGCCGCCGACCACCTGGTTCGATGATATTTCCTTCGGTATCTCTTCCCGATCGATGATCGGCAGAAAGACGTTGAATGTGGCTCCCTGCCCGGCTTCGCTGTCGACGGTGATAAAGCCGCCGTGGGAGCGAACAATGCCCTGCACCACGGACAAACCGATCCCTGTGCCTTCGCCGGGTTTTTTCGTGGTGTAATAGGGGTCGAAGATACGATCCTTGATTTCCGGCGCGATGCCATGGCCGGAATCGGCAATGGTGAGCTTTAGAAACCGCCCGGCCTTGACCGGTCCGCCAGGATTGATATGGGTTGCGCCCAGTTCAACATCGGTCAGGCCGATGGTCAGCACCCCTCCGGACTCCTGCATGGCATGACTGGCATTCGAACACAGATTGACAATGACCTGGTGCATCTGAGTCGGTGCCGCCAGCACAGCGGACTTGCTGGTCACTCTTTCCACTATTCGTATGGTGCTGGGCAGGGTTGAACGCAGCAGCTTGATGGCTTCCGTCAAAACATGCTTCATTTCAATATGTGTTTTTTCCGTATCGGTCTGGCGCGCAAAGGTTAAAATCTGGCCCACCAGATCCGCCGCCCGTTGGGCGGCTACCAACACGCATTTCAAGTTTTCATGTTGAATGGTGTCCGGCTGGGAATCCTCCAGGGCCAGCTCGGAAAAGCCCATGATGGAAGCCAGAAGGTTGTTGAAATCATGGGCGATCCCTCCTGCCAGCGTGCCGATGGTTTCCATTTTTTGAGATTGCCGCAGCTGATTTTCCAGCTCTCTTTTTTCCTTTTCAGCTTCGATCTGTTTGCTGATGTCCTGAATGGTCCCATCCAGATAGATCAGGCGGTTGTGGTTATCGGTGACTTGCTTGAAACTCATCAGCGCCCAGAATAACGTGCCGTCTCTGCGCCGCATACGAACCTTCCAGCCGTCGATCTTGCCGGCGGTATTTAAATGCTCGATGATCTTGCGCCGATCGGATTTGTGCTGGTAAAGGTCAGCGGCATTAAATGACTGAAATTCCTCCAGGGTTTGAAAACCGCTGATCTTCAGGCAGGCGGGGTTGGCGTGCTGGATTTTTCCCTCGGGAGTGCTTCGAAACAACCCGATGGGAATATTGTCCTGCAAACCACGGAGCTGCTTCTCGCTTTTGGATAGAGCCTCGCCCAACTGTTTGCGCTCGAATATCTCGTCGTGCAGATTTTGATTCAATTGCTGCAGTTGCTCTTTTCTCTGCTGGATGTGCGTCAGGGCCTTGTTAAATGCCTTGGTAAGCTCCAGGAACTCAACGTGCTTGATCTTCTTTTCATCCAGATAGTGCGCTTCTTCCTCGGTGATCTGTCTGGCATCTTCGGCCAGGGTTTTGAGCGGCAGCGTCACCTTCTTCAGAAGCATGAATGAGGCGGCCAGAGTCAATCCCAGCAAGGGAAGACATAGCAGCAAAATGTCGGTTAACAGCCTGTTTTTCCGGAAATCCAGGGGTCGTGTATCTGCGGCCAGATAAAAGTCCGGATTGCCTTGAACAGGCATGATCAGCATTTCGTCCACCCGCAGATGCCGGCCACCGGACCGCAGCATGGTTTTTTGGTCATCGCTGACGTTCACCTTGTATCCATCGCTGACGTCGACAAGTCCACTCGGCGCATCGGTCAACAGCCGGTAGTTTTTATAGGCTCTCAATAGCTGATACAGCTTCTGATCATCCACAAAATCATACACGGCCACGGCATATCCAACCTGGGTGTTCTTGCGGACAATCGGACGGACAAAGACGGTAACCGGCATTCGGGTGTGCGGTGCTTTATCGCTGCTGCCGGATCGATTCCTGAAATCCATATCGTGCAGAAACACATGTTTTCTGGGTGCCGGCAGCACATCACCCGACATATTGCGGATATAGAATGTCATGCCGTTGGCCGGAGGATAAAGGGAGGCAACTTCTTCGGTGGCTTTCCCGGTCATCCCCAGAAGCAATGCCACCTTGATCCCATTGTTGGTGCTGAGTTCGTCCAACCTGGTCTGGGCATGCTCGTGTCGCTCCTTAAAAAAGAGCCTGATCTCCGCCGTTTGTGCGCCGGTCATGTTCAGGAACTCCCGGTCGATCGATCTGACCAGCATGGCATGCAGCACGCCGACAACGACAACCAGCGTCAGGCTTTCCAGAACGATCAGGACGATGAAAATAAAACTGCTGAACTTTTGTGGTTTTTTCATGTTGACAGTACGCGCACTTATTTTTTGGTTTCTTTGGTTGTCGCCAGCTGCTGGTAGAGATTATCCGCTGCGCTCAACAATTCGAAAGGCGGCTTGAATCCTATCATTTCCGCGGCTTTTAAATTGACATCGATGGTCAGTTTGCCGCCCACATCCATGGGAAGCGCCGCCGGAGAGGCGCCTTCCAGAATCTGTATCGCATACTGCGCACACTGCTCGCCAAAATGATAGGCATCTTTGCCGACACCCATGACCAGCCCTTTTTCAATATTCGTGGGGTCTCCGGCACTGACAAGACGATGCTTGAGAAACGCCGCTTGGAACAGATCAAAATTGCGCGAAAAAGCGTTGGAGGTCTGAACAAAAAAAGCCTCGACCTGGGGACATACGTTTTCCAGCGCATTTACGATATTTTTGCGCGTCACCTCTTTGGGAAAGGGCACTTTCTGTGGATTGCGCAGCGGGAAGCCTGTTCGGACGAATTTGAATCCAAGCTCCTTTGACAGCGCCACAATCTGGCTGATTCCGGCTTCATGGCTGGGCGATCCTTCCAGATAGATCATGCCAAGGCTCTTGAATGGGATATAATGGTGCATCAGCCGCACCACCTTGCTGTAGTATTCTGGCGTTTCAACGCCGGTATAATTTTTACCCGAGCTTTTCCAGTTGCTGACGATTCCGGCCCGCTCCGGATCTCCCACAATGGTAAACACCATGGGAATATCGGAAACGGTCTTGACAAGGCGTGTGGTGGAGTGTGTGCCGATGGAAAAGATCAGATCGATATCCGTTCGCCGGTTATAGCTTTTGATGTGGCCCTCCAGCTCGCTGATGTCGCTGTTGGCATTAAAGTTGTCCACAATATTGATCCGATCCCGATATCCCCAAACCGCCAGGCCGCTGATGAAACCTTGATAGGCCTGCTCGAACGGCTGAAAATCCTGATGCCGGATAACGGCAAGGTTAAAGGTTTTTTCGGCAAACAGTGCCGGTACGGCAAACATGCCGACGATAAGCGAGATGATGCATCCAATCTTTAAGATTCGCATGAAGAGTCTCCATCGGTTTATTTGAGCGGAGCGCCTGCGCCGCATCATTCTAAAAAGTCCATTGAACATAACGCAATGAATCGAAACAACACGTTCGGATCCTGTATCATCACGGGCAGGCGAATTCGGTATTTTCAGCTCAGAACAAAAGGCAGGCGTGCATCGATAATCTGCTCTTCTCCTTTTATCGGCCTTTACAGTGCGCGCTTAAGATGAAAATATACGTCAGACAAAAAAACTACGGCGCCGCAGGCAACACCGGCGTGCGCCCCAACAACAAGCACGGTGCTTTAATGAAATGGATTTGGATAATTCTGGCACTTCTCTATATCCTGTCTCCCTATGACCTTATTCCCGGAATGCACGCGCTCGGTTGGCTCGACGATATTGCTGTTTTGATCGTACTGTACCGCTATTTATCCCGATTGAACCATCTGCGCAATAAAAGACGCCCCCCTTTTGATGGCCGGCAAACCGCGGATACGCCCGGAGAAAACAGAACCGCCGAAAAAGAGAATGCGCCGCGATCGCCATATGACATACTGGGTGTCAGTCCTTCGGCAACCCAAAATGAAATCAAGACCGCCTACCGCAAACTTGCCAGTCAATACCACCCCGACAAGGTGGCCCATCTGGGAGAAGAGCTCCAGAAGCTGGCCGATCAGCGATTCAAAGAGATTCAGCACGCCTACGAACAGCTGGTTCGAAAATGAATCGGTGAACGGATCCTCTCATCGATTTATTGTTATACAATAATGAAACGTTTCGCAAGCGCAACCCGATCGCTGGGAATACGACGGCATTTCGAGGATTGCCGATATCTGAAAAGCGCACGAATTGGTACCGGGTCGCCGGCGGTCGCGATCATGCGGGGTTGCCGGACACGCCATCACGGTCTTGGTGGGGCTTCCAAGGGGGTGGTCTTCCGCATGGTCCACCCTCACCCCGCGCAACCCGGACATGGGTGACACTTTAAACCGATGACATGGGTTACACTTTTTGGAGATGGATCTGGCACATAGTTCCCTCTCCCTTGAGGGAGAGGGTTAGGGTGGGGTGGGCCTTGTAAAAGACCACCCCCTCACCTAACCTCTCCCCTGAGGGGGAGAGGAATTATGATCGGGTCGGTCGTGCATCCCGTGTCCGAGTTGCATGAAACGCCCCTTCCCAACGCGGAGGTTGGGTTCGAGGGAGGGCTTTAAAGCGACGATCTGAAACGGTCTCAAAGTCTTTCATCGGACCCAAGATCAAGGCGGAGAGACGCGTTTAACCGCAGGAATACTTTGGTATTTCGAGGATTAAACGCGTCTCTCCAACGCAGAGGTTGGGTTCGAGGGAAGGCTTTAAGATCGTTTCGTTATTGTTCGCTCATGACCAGCTTCGCCGCCAAAGCCGCAAAGATAACGGCAAAAGTGCGCTGAAGCCAAATCGTCATTTTGGGGGATGTTGTAAAACAGGTGCTGACGCTGCTGGCCAGCAGGCCATAAAGGATAAAAATGACGAGAGTCATTGCCATAAAGAGAGCACTGAGCAGAAGCATCTGCTCAAGAGGCGTGTCCCCGCCATCTTTAATGAAAAGCGGCAAAAACGCCCAGAAAAACATCGAAAGTTTGGGATTGAGGATATTGATCAGAATGCCTCGAATCACCGTTTTTAACAATCCGCTGTGTTGCTCCGGACGCTTGAGCTTGATGGTGCCCGTCTGCCGCCACATGGCCCAGGCAAGGCAGACCAGATAGATCGCTCCGGCATATTTCAAAACCTGGAAGGCAAGCGCGCTCATGTGCAGGACCGCCGACAAACCCAGCACGCTGGCGGTCAGGTGGGGGACGATGCCTGCGGTGCAGCCGATTGCCGCGGCGATGCTCGCGCGCCAGCCGGCAAACAGCCCGGTGGAGACCGTAAAGATGACGCCGGTTCCGGGTATCAACACAACCACCAGCGATGTGACGAAAAACTCGGTACTTATCATGGCTGCCCCCCTGAGCAAAAAAATCCGGCGCCATCTGCTCTAAATCGGCTGCATATGCAAGGTGCAATGGCGTATGACCGCCGGATGAGGATTTGGGTGGTGCACGTCAAGCCGCCGGTTTTGAACGTTCCTGCCCGTTATCCATCCCCGGACAATACGTTCCGGGAAAAGCGTGGTCGCCTTCTTTGAAATCAACATTCACACAATTGATCCCACCGACCGAATACAACGTGAAGACAATGGAATTGATATAAGCCGACGCGCCGAAGGTTCCCATCTCCTGTGTCAATTTCCTGTCTTGGACGATTTTAATGAAGGCAATGCGGTCCTTCACCTCCACCAGCGTTGCTTCGGGGGAGTTTGTGCTTTGAAACCGTTGGTTCAGTTTTGTCATCAACTCTTCCGGGGTTGCCTTGGGAAGAATCTGTTCGGGCATCGGCTTTTCAAACGGGCCGATCGCCCATACACAAGGACCGATGCCTTTAACAACGGCGCCGATCCATTCATCTGTTTCTTTCTTCTGGATGAACAGATTGCGGTATTTGGCATCGGCTTTTTCAATCTGTTGTTTCAGGTTGTGATTGAGTGATATCAGCGTTTCGATTTTCCTGTCAGCCGCCGTCAACCTTGTCTCTATTTTTACAAGATTGTTTTTCAACTCGGTTATCCCGGTTTTTTGACATCCCGTTATGAGCATCAAAACTGCGAATAGGAGTACCATTTTATGGATCATATGCCTGCTCTTTTTTGCAAAATGGTTTTAATCAAATTTGGCACAACATCGGGCCAGAGCCTGCCCAGTTGATGCATCGGGATGAATATCTTCCGCGGCTACGCCGGCGGCATAAGCTCGGACAGGTTTTCCGAAGTCTTTTTCAGATGCTCGCTGAGCAGTTGCGCGACAGCGCGCAATATTTTGACACCGATCCAGGGGTAGTCGTTGCAGATCTGGTTAAAGCGATCCCGGGTCAGGGTCAGCAAGGTCGCATCGGAGCTGGATTTGACGGTTGCCGTGCGACGGAATTTGCCGACAACCGCCATCTCCCCGATTGAGCTGCCGGCGCTCAACTCGGCGATCCGCCGTTGTTTACCCTTGTCACTTTTCTTTAACACTTCCACAGAGCCCTCCACCACGAAACAGACATAGTCGCCTGTGTCGCCCTCATTAAATACCGTACCGCCCTGATCGATGCGGGAAACATGCATGAATCGGGTGACCAGTTCGAGATCCGATGCTCCGAGATCCGCGAATATGGCGATATTTCGCATGCAGTCATAAATGGCCTGGTGGAGAATGTTGCTCTGTGCTGCATTGTTCATCCGTACTGCCCTTTCCGAGATGTTTGGGGTTTGTTGCAATGTGCTGCTACACAATCCCCTGATCCAGCATGGCATCCACCACTTTGATAAAACCGGAGATGTTGGCGCCGGCCATGTAGTTGCCCGGCATCCCGTATTGCGCGGCAGCATCCAGACACGTTTGATGAATGCTTTTCATGATCAGTTTGAGACGATTGTCGACTTCCTCGCGCGTCCAGGCCAGGCGCATGCTGTTCTGGGTCATCTCCAGACCGGAAACCGAGACGCCGCCGGCATTGGCCGCCTTGCCGGGTCCGTACAGAATATTGTTATCGAGAAAGATATCCACGCCTTCAAGATCGGTCGGCATATTTGCCCCTTCTGACACCAGAAAGACGCCGTTGCCGACCAGGTTCCGGGCGTCGACGGCATTGATCTCATTCTGGGTGGCACTGGGAAAAGCGCAATCGGCCTTATGGTTCCAGAGGGGGTTATGGTCTGCGGAAGTATCGACCGGTGTGTAGACGGCCTCACTGTATTGGTCGGCATACTCTTTGACACGGCCGCGACGGATATTTTTGAGTTCTTTGATGTATTCGAGCTTTGCCTGGTCAATCCCGGTTTCATCATATATATACCCGGACGAGTCGGAAAGGGTCACGGGTTTGGCGCCCAGGTCCAATAATTTTTCGATGGTGAATTGCGCCACATTGCCGGAGCCGGACACCAGGCAGGTTTTGCCTTCCAAGGTCTGGTTGCGGGTGGCAATCATCTCAGCGGCAAAATAGACCGATCCGAAGCCGGTGGCTTCCGGACGAATCAGGCTGCCTCCCCAATTGAGGCTTTTGCCGGTCAACACGCCGGTGAATTCGTTACGCAGCTTTTTGTACATGCCGAACAGGTAGCCGATCTCTCTGGCCCCGACGCCGATATCCCCGGCAGGAACGTCGGTGTTGGGCCCGATGTGCCGGAACAGTTCGGCCATGAAGCTCTGGCAAAAGCGCATGACCTCCATGTCGGATTTGGCTTTGGGATCGAAGTCGGACCCGCCTTTGCCGCCTCCCATGGGCAGCGTCGTCAGGGCATTTTTAAAGACCTGCTCAAAGGCCAGAAACTTCAGGATGCTCAAATTCACCGAAGGGTGAAACCGCAGTCCGCCTTTATACGGGCCGATGGCGCTGTTCATTTCTATGCGAAAGCCGCGGTTGATTTGGACGTCGCCGCTGTCATCGACCCATGGCACGCGGAACATGATCACCCGCTCGGGCTCTACCAGCCGCTCCAGGATTTTAGCGCTGCGGTATTCCGGATTTTGGTCCATTACCGGTCCGATCGTTTCCATGACTTCGGTGACAGCCTGCTGAAACTCTTTCTCGTTAGGGTCCTTTTCCTTGACCAAATCGACGATGGTCGTCATGAAACTGCCCTCCTTTTCGTGTCGGTGATGGATTGTATCCGGTTCCCTTTTTACTCTTTTTCCCTTATAAGACCGTGCGATGTACGGCCGTCGACTTTAATGTCAATCGGCCGGTCCAGGCGTACATGCGCCACATACGGCTCCTGCCGTGCAACAGGCTGTGATGTGACCCAGGACCAGTTCAAATGATCCGGGGCGCGGCCGGTCACGCAAAGATAACTGATCCCTAAAGCCGCGAGGTTGTGAAAAAAATGGGCCCCCATGGATGGATCGGCCTTCAGGCTTTCCGTTGTGGTTTCCACGATGGCGGCCACACCCGAAATATCGGACCAGCGGACCGGAATGCCCAGCCAGGGATCCGCCGAACCCCAGCGCCCCGGACCAACCAACAGATAGGTTCGGTTCCGGCGTACCAGATGGGTGTTGATTTTGGACACCTGCACGGCCACTTCACGGGTGTGACGGGAATCAAACACATCGGGTTTGACGTATACGATATCCTTGATGGGCAGGTTGTTCACGTTACCCATGGCATGTTCAGTGTAGCAGATGGCCTGCCGCGGCTCGTCCGGATCGATGGCAACCTCGACACCCGTGCTGTGGGCCGCCATGGGCCGAAGCTGGAGCAGGAAAAGCTGGCCAGGCTGCTGCGAATCCGGCATCAAATTCACCGCGAATTCCAGCTCCACCGCTGAATTCATCGACGTTTCGGCGGCCGCCATAATCTCCTGCAGCAATTCGGCCAAAGGGAACAACCCGTGTTTTAAGATCCCTGAAAAGGTCACCACCCGCGGACCTGGAATTGCTATGGTTTCACGCACGCGGTGTTCGGCCTGGATATAGGTTCCTGCCAGCAGATGCATCGGCATCAGTTGCTCCACATCGGCGATGTTCAATCGCACCAGGTTGTCGCGCTCTTCGACGCCAACCATGGATTGACCGCCCATCTGCAGGGCATACAGACGGCGCTGGCTGTATGCCAGCATCTCCTCCACCGACGTGCGCTGGATCAGACGGCGGGGGAATTTCGGACTGAAGCGCAATACGCGTTCACCCTCGACCACCTGCTTGCCCAGGCCGATGGCCACTGCAACCGTGCCGTCTTCGGATGTCATGCCCGCCATGGGGTAGTAGTTGAGCGAGTCGGCCACCCCTGAAAATGTCGGAAAGTAGTAATCACCGTAATGGAGGCCGACCGCTTGCTGAATGATCACGGCCATGCGATCCTCCTCGAGACGGTGCCCCACCCGCCTGGCATAGGCCCTGGGCCCTTCCGAGTAGGTGGAGGCGTAGACCAGCTTGACCGCCCGGATCAGATGCGCGAGGCGCTGCGCCTTGTCCGGCTGGTCGTTGGACAGCATGTAAGTCCTGTAAAGTCCGGCATAGGCATGCAGATGGGCGTCTTCGAGCAGTCCGGAAGAGCGCACGGCCAAGGGGCAGGTGGTGTAGTTCAGGTAATTCTCCAATACGGTCTGCAGGCCGTCCGGCAACCGCGCGTTTAAAAAGCGGGCCACGATCTCCGCATCGTCCTCATCACCGGCGGCCATGGCTTCCAATTCGTTCTGCTCGATAAACATCTCGAATCCATGACTGGTGATCACCATCGTTTCCGGTATGCTTATCTGCACGTCCGGATAGTTCGTCCGCCACTGTGGATGTTGCTGCAAAAGGGCGGCCAGAACAACCAGGCCATCGGCTTTTCCGCCCAGAGAACCTTCGCCGATCAAATGGAATCCGGTTTTTGCATCGTTATAGATTGTGAACGTTTTTTTGGCTTTCGTCATCATCTTTCGAGCACCTTGGATGGGCATGCTATCGCCCATATAACATCGCTTCGGACCAATGAAAAGATCTAATCATTCGATCTATTGACGCGAAGATAGGAAACGTCTATCCTGCTCGAGGGAACCTTCTGAAACCGCTGCCACCATACGGAGAGTGATGATGCGAATCGGTTTTATCGGGGCCGGCAAGGTGGCCACCGCTTTTGGACGCTTTTTGCATAAGAGGGGTTTGACGATCAGTGGCTACTATGACCGTCATGCCGAAAAGGTTGACCATGCTGCGCAGCGGACACAGAGCAAGGCCTGCCAGGATGCCGCCCAGGTCGCGGCGGCCAGCGACATCGTTCTGATCACCACCCGGGACGACCAGATCGAGGGCGCCTGTCAGATCATGTGCAGGCAAGGCGCGCTGGGGCCGGATCACCTGGTGGGCCATATGAGCGGAGCCCACGCATCACTGATCCTATCCGATGCTGCGCAGCTCGGTGCCGCCATTTTCAGTCTGCACCCGCTGCAGGCGTTTGCCCATGAGGAGAAAGCGGTCGCCGATCTTGACGCCACCTATTTCAGCCTGGAAGGCAGCGATGAACGCCTTAGTTCGATCGAAGGCATATTAAAGAAAACCGGCAACCGTTTTTTCCGGATAGCCCCGCAACATAAGCGAATCTACCATTTGGCGGCCTGCGTGCTGTCCAACTATCTCGTGACGCTGATGGATCTGGGAATCACCGCCTTGAAAGAGAGCGGGATCGATCCATCGGAAGGATTTACGGCCATGAGGCCGCTCATCGAAGGAACGCTTGCAAACATCGCCCAAATCGGTCCGTCCAAAGCGCTGACCGGCCCCATCGCCCGCGGAGATGCCACGACCATTTCCCAGCATCTGGATGCGCTGGATGCCCAGGGGCTGGACGCCTTAAAACAGGCGTACCTCTTTTTGGGTCAAAAAACGCTTGAACTTGCCACCCAAGCCGTGCTTAATGAGCCAGAAAAAGCCAAGGCACTCGCCCAATTGTTGAAACAATAGACCCAATTCGTGAACCACCGGTGCAGCAATCTTCAAACTAGAGAGGGGGACCAATGGCCGACAAGCAGAAAACCATCCAATCGTTTAAAAACGCAAAAGCAGAAGGCCGCCGGATCGCCATGTTGACGGCGTATGATTACACCACGGCCAGTCTGCTGGATGAAGCGGGTGTCGATTGCCTGCTGGTGGGCGATTCGCTGGGAATGGTCATGCTGGGATATGAGAACACGCTCAGGGTAACCATGGATGAGATGATTCATCACACCAAAGCCGTGGCCAGGGCAGCCAAACACGCCCTGCTCATCGGCGATATGCCTTTTTTATCCTATCATGTCAGCACCGAAGCAGCCGTGCTCAATGCCGGACGCTTTGTTCAGGAGGGTGGCGCCCAGGCCGTCAAACTGGAGGGCGGCTCAGATGTGATCGACAAGGTGCGTGCCATCATTAAAGCCCAGATACCGGTCCTGGGTCATCTGGGTCTGACACCGCAATCGGTGAATCTGTTCGGGGGATTCAAACGCCAGGGACAAGATATCGAGGCGGCCAGGCAGATCATCGACGACGCCCTGCTGCTGCAGGATGCAGGCGTGTTCGGTCTGATTCTCGAGTGCGTACCGGAGGGGCTGGCCAAAGTGATCACCGAAAAGCTGACCATCCCGACAATCGGGATTGGCGCAGGTGTGCATTGCGACGGCCAGGTGCTGGTCATTCAGGATCTGCTGGGCATGTTCCGCCGCATGCGGCCCAAGTTTGTCAAGGCCTACACGGAAGGGGGCGACACCACCATCTCGGCTGTCAAGCAATACATCCAGGAGGTTCAGAGCGGCGAATTCCCTGCCGCGGAGCACAGCTTTTCCATGGATGAAAGCGTCCTGTCCAAACTCTGATCGGAAAGCAGGCACCCACCAATGGACATCATCGAATCGATCGGCGATCTGCGCAAGGCCATCCGCAAGGCCCGGTCCGCCGGCCGGACCATCGGCGTCATACCGACGATGGGCTATCTGCACGACGGCCATCTCTCCCTGATGCGTCGGGCCCGCAAGGAAAACGACCTGGTGGTGGCCACCGTCTTTGTGAACCCCGCCCAGTTCGGGCCCAATGAAGATTTCGGCGCATACCCCCGGGATGCCCGGCGTGATATTGACTTGATGCAAGCCGAACATGTGGACATCGCCTTCATGCCGGAGTCGGCCGATCTTTATCCCGACGGATACGCCACCTACGTCGACGTGCAGGGGCCCATGACCCGGGCACTGTGCGGAGCATCCCGTCCTGGACATTTCAAAGGGGTCACCACCATTGTGGCCAAACTGTTTCACCTGACCGCCCCTCATCGGGCCTATTTCGGCCAGAAGGATGCCCAGCAGGTCGCTGTCATCCGCCGCATGGCGCACGATCTGAATTTCGATCTGGAGGT
Source organism: Desulfobacteraceae bacterium (assembly GCA_050291625.1). GTDB lineage: Bacteria > Desulfobacterota > Desulfobacteria > Desulfobacterales > Desulfosarcinaceae > JARRKU01. Next base: position 50,862 of record JBNKKC010000126.1, on the reverse strand, counting down.
CGTTGCCTGCCCCACGGTGCGTGAATCGGACGGACTGGCCATGAGTTCACGCAACAGCTATCTGTCCGAAAGCCAACGAGCCGATGCCGTGGTCATTTCCCAGGCATTGTTCGAAGCCCGTGACCTGATCGCCGGCGGGGAAAAGCGGGCCGGCAAGGTCATCGACCACATCCGCACACGCATCGAGGCCGTCGGGCAGGCCGACATCGATTACATCTCCGTAGTGGATGTGAACACCCTGAAGGACCTCGAGGTCCTGGAAGGATCGGTATTGATCGCCGTGGCCGTCAAATTCGGCAACACCCGCTTGATTGACAATCTGTCAATCAACATACCGGCGGGAAGCGGTCTTTGACCCATGAGGGCTTGAGAATTTTTACAGGGATCAGGTCAGGAATGCTCCGGCAAAGGCGTCATCGGCAACCCCCTGGATCATACCATTGCATTCAATCTCATGAATAAAAACAGGCACCAGTTCGGCATCGAGGAATGAGCCGGCGCACTCGTGCAGCATCATGACGGCGAGTTGCGCACTTTTACGTTTCTGATAGGGGCGATCGGTGGTGATGGCATCGAAACAGTCTGCGATGCTCACAATCCTTGCGGAAAGGGGTATGGTTGTGCCTTTAAGGCCAAAGGGATATCCGCTGCCGTCAATACGTTCGTGGTGAAAAAGCACCGCATCGGTGATGGCTTTTGAGCAGTGCGTCCGTTTCAGCATAGCCGCGCCAATCAAGGAATGGTTGTGGACTTCCCACAACAGATCCTCGCTCAGTGATGTTGCCTGAGTACTGAAAATCAAATCGCTCAACGCCAGCTTCCCGACATCATGCATCATGCCGCCCATGGCGATCTGGTTCACCTCACTCATCGGAAGATCCAGCCGTGAAGCCAAACGTTTGGCATATGCGGATACGCGTTGGGCATGGCCGTGGGTATATTTGTCCTTCAATCCCAAGGCTGTCGCCATCAGATAGAGCGTCCGGATGTCATTGTTCTGCAGATAAATATAATTGGTGAGCGATTCAGCTGCGCTTGCCACAGTAACTTTCCTTCGAGAACCAAATTTATCAATTCGGCGATAGCCATTGACCCAGTAAGAAAAAAGCTGACGAGTTATCTATATAAAAGACATGCCGGGGCATGTCAATCGATATTTAGAATCCATACTTCTTTTGATTACTGGTGCTTAGCACCACACAACACGTTGTGGCCGATTTGAGCGCGTCACACATTTCCAGAGCAGACCTGACACGTCCTGAATAGCCAAGGTGTCATTCGATCAGTTTTCCATGTACTGGGCAGTCGTATAAATGATGCCTGCCCTTCAACACGTCTGTCATTTCGTTGATCGCGCCCGTTGCGCCAAGTCACGATAGATCGCCATCGTCTGTTTTTCCGTCTCGGCAAGGTCGCCGCTGTTATCGATGACCAGGGTGGCTCGACTGCGCTTCTGCGTCATGGGCATCTGGGCGTCGATGCGCGCCTGGGCCTGATCGGCGCTGAATCCGTTGCGAAGCATCAAACGCCGGTATTGGACAGCGGCAGGGGCATAGACCACGATGACCTCATCCAGTCCTTTGTCCATCCCCGTTTCCAGCAACAGGGGGACATCGAGAACCACCACCGAATCGGGCCTGGACAAGGCCAGTTTCCCAAGCGTTTCATCCATTTGGGATCGAACCCGGGGATGGATGATGGCTTCAAGTTGCCGGCGCAGGTGGTTTTGATGAAATACCATGTCACCGAGACGCTCGCGGTCGAGGGTCCCGTCCGGTTTGCATACCTGACGCCCGAACTGTGCCCGGATCTCATTCCAGGCCGGATTGCCCGGCTCGACCACCTGCCGGGCAATCCGGTCCGCATCGATAACAACGGCCCCGGCCCTGTCGAATATTTGACTTACCGTGGATTTTCCCGAAGCAATTCCACCCGTCAGTCCAACCACAATCAAGGGCATTCACCTTTCCTATTGTTTTCTAATATTTATTTATTGTGGAGCAAATCGCCGCCAATTGCAAGCCGGCACACATAGACGTTAAGATTCGCTCTAATGTGCCGATAGTCGTTAAAGCGATATGCCTTTGCCAACAAAGTGGATGGAGCAACATGGCGAAAACCATACTTTTCGTGGATGAAGAGCAGTTCATTCACAAAGCGTTGAAGCGCAGTTTTCGAAACATGCGCGGCGAATGGGACATGTCGTTTGCCGGCAGCCCGGATGAAGCACTGGCCGTACTGCAGAAAATGCCCAATGACGTCGTGGTCACCGAAACCGTCTTTTCCGGGCAAGATGGATTGGATTTTCTGTCAACCGTGCGGGAAAAACATCCTCACAGCGTCCGCATCATCCTGTCCGGATATGCGAGTCAGGACGTCGTATTACAATCGGTGAACATTGCCCATCAATACCTGGCAAAGCCGTGTGAAGACGATACGCTCAAGGCGACGATCGCACGCGCCTTTATGATGAAAGAGCTGCTGGACAACGAAGCGCTTAAACAGGTAGTTTCCAAAATCGATTCGCTGCCGAGCGTACCGTCACTTTACCTTGAATTGGTAGAAGAGCTCAAATCCGAAGACGCTTCCATCGACAGGATCGGGAAGATTATCTTGAAAGATATGGGTTTGACGGTCAAAATCCTGAAGCTGGTCAACTCCTCCTTCTTTGGATTGCGCCAGCATATTTCCAGCCTGACAAAAGCGGTCAGCCTGTTGGGGATCGACCTGATTCAAGCCATCGTCCTGACGGCGGGTACGCTGGATAAATTCCAGCATCTCAAATTTCCCGGCTTTTCCATCGAACAGATGTGGGAACATGCAATACGGTCGGCGGCGTTTGCCAAGATTATCGCGCAGGATGCCGAATTGAAGCGAAAAGAGGTGGATACGGCTTTCATGGCCGCCTTGCTGCACGATATCGGCAAGCTGCTGATTGCAACGCATATGCCGAAGCGGTTTGGCGAGATCCTGTCACACATGCAACAGCAAAACAGCACCATGAGCGATGCAGAATTGGCTATTATCGGGACAAGCCATGCCGCCGTCGGCGCTTATTTGCTTGGCTTATGGGGACTGCCCGACCAGATCATCAGTGCGGTCGCATGTCATCACGAGCCGCACAGCAAGCCGGCAGCCGGGTTGAATACCACCATGATCGCTCATGTCGCCGATGCCTTAGCCAATTCCGGAACTCGGGTCGATGAGACGGACATGATCGTCGAGGGGCTGGACTACGAGCTTCTGGAAAACAGACATCTATTACACGCGTTGAGCGGCTGGCGAAAAGCATGTGCGGAACATATTGGAGAACAGGATCACTGATCAGAGGCCATCCATGAATCGGAGACATCAACACCGCTGCTGAACGGGTGGCATAATCGGCAAAATGTCCTTTACAACTTTGTGCACATCTTTTATAAGCGAACGTTACATTCAACAACGGCACAATGGCAATCCGACGACCAAAACAACCACTGAGGTCGGTATGCAACACCCTATGATCCTCGTCTTGGCTACCCACAACCAGGGGAAAACAGATGAAATCAAGGCGCTTCTCAGCCAATTCAAAATCGATATCAGAAACTTAGAAGACTTTGGCCCCATCCCCCCAATTGTGGAAGACGGCGCCACTTTTGAAGAAAATGCTTATAAAAAAGCCAGTCTTACCGCACGCTATCTCGGGCTGCCGGCGCTTGCCGACGACTCCGGACTGGCCGTCGAAGCGCTGAACGGTGCGCCAGGGGTTCTTTCGGCGCGCTATGCCGGCAAGAATGCCTCGGACAGCCAGCGGTGCCTGAAGCTCTTGCAGGAACTTGGCAACTGCGAAAACCGGGCCGCTAAATTTGTCTGTGTGCTCTCGCTGGCGGTGCCGGCGGGGCCCGCACTGACCTATGAAGCCTGCTGCCAAGGAGTTATCACACACGAACCCGTGGGAACAGGCGGTTTTGGCTACGACCCCGTGTTTTTTTATCCGCCTTTGGACAAAACGTTCGCTCAGCTGACCCGGCAGGAAAAAAACAAGGTGAGTCATCGCGGCAAGGCCCTGCGTGAATTCTGTTCGGAATTTGACAAGGTCACGATGTGGTTGCAGCGACATTTGACCTTGAATGCTCCCACAGGCTGCGCAAGATCCGACGTGTAAGATAATGTCATGAAACATTAAGTCTCAAAGGAGTTCTCCATGTTAAAATTCAACAGTGGCATCGATATCGTTCAAGAAATCGGTCGGATCAGCACGACCGAAGAGGCCTTGAGCCTTTTCAGACAACGATTGGACGACGACCATTTTGCGCGGATTCAGAAGGTGAACCATCCTGAAATACAAATAAAGATTGCCAACGCCCTGGTGATGTGCCGCCCGGAAAAGGTCTATATCAATACCGGCTCCGAACAGGATCGCCGGTTCATCCGCGAATTGGCCCTTCAGAAAGGCGAGGAATCCCCTTTGTCGATGCCAAACCATACCATCCATTTCGACTTGAAAGAGGAACAGGGCCGCATCATCGATCGCACCTATTATATTGCCAATGACGATGAGCCGGTCAGCTCGCTGGGTCTACGGATGTCTCGCCCGGATGCGCTGGACGTTGTGCGCAGCGGCATGGACGGCATCATGGACGGCATGACCATGGTGGTGGGTTTCTATTCCCGCGGCCCCGTGGGCGCCCAGGTATCAAATCCGGCCATAGAAATCACCAGCTCGGCCTATGTGTGCCACAGTGCCGAAATTCTGTATCGCAATATTTATGACGATTTCGTCAGCGAAGTCGAAAGCCAAGGCCACTTCTATACCAATATTCACAGTGAAGGCCTCAACCGCCCGGAAGATCTTCCGGACGCCAGAGTGCTGATGGACCGCAGCCATCGCACCACCTACAGCTTCAAGTGCACCTATGCCGGCAATACCCTGCTCATGAAAAAAGGCAACCATCGTTTTTCGGTGGATCGGTCGGTTTATGAAAAACGCGGCATTGAGCTGTCGGAACATATGTTTATCACCTGCATCCAGGGGCCTGATGGACGCATCACCGGCATTACCGGCGCCGCCCCCAGCGGCTGCGGCAAGACCACGACGGCCATGGCCGGAGACTATTTTATCGGAGACGATCTGGCCCAGATGTGGATTGCCGGGGACGGCAGCATCCGATCCGTCAATCCCGAGTGCGGGATCTTCGGTATTGTCGAAGATGTCAACCGGGAAGGCGATCCGTTGCTGATGGACTGTTTAAGAAACGAAGGGACCGAGGTCATCTGGTCCAATGTACTGATCGACGACAACGGCGTTCCCCACTGGGTGGGCAACGGCGAGCCGCATCCGCCAAGCGGCCGCAACTTTCAGGGCGAATGGAAAGAGGGCATGACCGACGCCAGCGGCAAACCGATACCCTTGTCGCATCCCAATGCGCGCTGCACGCTGGCATCGGCTGCGCTGGGCAACTTTTCCGAAGAGGCCGAAAATCCGGCCGGCGTGGAAACCCGGGTCATCACCTACAGCGGAAGGGACAGCGATACCATGCCCCCGGTGTGGACCGCCAAGAATTCAGACCAGGGGGTCGTCATCGGCGCCTGCATCGTTTCGGCCGCCACGGCCACCGAAGTCGGGGCCACCGGCGTGAAACGCGCGCCCTGGGCCAACGCGCCCTTTATTCCCGGCGCACTGGGCGATTACATGAATGCTCAATTTCAGTTTTTCGGCAGCGACAAGATTGCCGAAGACAAACGCCCTGTTATGGCAGGCCTCAACTATTTCCTGACGCATGAAGCCCGCGGCGGCGAAGGCAAAAAGCTGCTGGGTGAAAAACGCGATGTCAAAGTCTGGCTGTCCTGGCTGGAACGCCGGGCCCACAACGATGTGGATGCCATCGCCACCCCGATCGGCTTGCTTCCCAAATACGAAGACCTCAAACAATTGTTCAGGCAGCTCATCGACAAGGACTATCCGGAAGATCTTTACAACAAGCAATTTTCACTTTATGTCGACAACATTCTGGCGCGCATCGCGTTGCAGTTGGAAGCATACGAAAAAGAAGAAAACCTGCCGGTCAAGTTGTTCGAAGTGCTTGAGCAGCAGCGCGAAGAACTGACCGCCCTCAAGGATAAATATGGCGCTATTGTGACACCGGCACAACTGGAATCGGCGTCCGGGGCATAAACCCTGTCGTAGATTTAGACATTGTTACTGGTTCCCGGTTTCTGGGTCCCGGAATGCTGGAATTCCAATACCGCACTGTGGGAGCGGCGTCTCGCAGCGACATCCCCTGCCGGTTGCAACTGAAATTGCGGCGGGACGCCGCTCCCACAACATGCTTCTAAACAACAACCATGGGTTCCCATTGGTGTGGCGTCAGGATCCTAAATGCCCAACCACCCGTTTTTAAAAGTTTTCTTCAGCAGGCGCATGCTGGTCGCCTTTATCATGGGATACAGCTGCGGCCTGCCGTTGGATATCACACGGACAGTACTCAAGGCGTGGATGGCGGACGAAGGTGTTGATCTGGCTGTTATCGGCCTCTTTACATTGGTCGGCTTGCCGTATGCTTTGAAATTTCTATGGGCTCCGCTTGTTGACCGATTCACACTTGGATTACTGGGACGTCGCAGAGGCTGGATTCTCCTGTTTCAAATATTATTAATGACCGCCGTTGTTGCTCTGGGCGCAACGCGGCCGGCGATTAATCCACTGCTCGTAGCGGTTGCTGCACTTTTCGTCACTTTTTTCAGCGCGTCCCAGGACATCGTTGTGGACGCCTACCGCCGGGAAGATTTGGCGGATAAAGAGTTGGGACTGGGATCTTCGCTCTACTTCTATGGTTACCGTATCGGAATGCTGGTGGCCGGCAGCGGTGGTCTGATCATGGCGGATCACTTATCTTATTTTACCGTCCATACCATCCTGGCGGCCTGTTTGCTCCCCGGTATTGTCACCACCCTGTTAACGCCCGAACCGCCTACTCCTCTTGGAACGCCTTCCAACTACAAGGAGGCCGTCATCGATCCATTTGTGGAGTACTTTCGCCGCAGTGGCGCCATTTGGATGCTGGTATTCATCCTGCTTTATAAATTGGGCGACAACGTTGCAGCCGCCATCGCAACTCCCTTCTATCTGGATATCGGATTCACCAAGACTCAAATTGGCGCGGTGGTAAAACTTTTCGGGTTTTGGGCGATCAGCGCCGGGGGCCTGGTCGGCGGCCTGATCATCCTTAAATTGGGCATCAATCGCAGCCTGTGGATCTTTGGTGCCCTGCAATCCGTATCCACCGCCGGATTTGCCGTTCTGGCGCATGTGGGAAGCTATGTCCCGGCCTTGGCGGGTGTGATTGCATTCGAAAACGTCAGTACCGGAATGGGAACCGCCGCTTTTTTGGCGTTTATGGCAAGCATCACCCATAAAAGATTCACCGCCACGCAGTATGCCCTTCTGACCAGTTTGATGCGCGTTCCCGATGTCGTCGTAGCATCGTCATCAGGTGTCCTGGCAAAGTCGCTGGGATGGACTAATTTTTTTATCTTCTGTGCCGTCATCGCCGTGCCGGGAATGCTGATGCTGCTCAAATTCGCCCCCTGGAATTCCGACATTCCGCAAACCGGAAACCAGAAACCAACCACTGCTCTATAGGCTTGAACTATTGCCCATCTGCGTTATAATAAACCTCTCAAAATAAACTGAATCCCCCGGTGGCGACCCATGCGTAACGATCAATCCAAATCCGTTCAAATAAAAAAGCAGCGCGAAGAAGCCCTGGCCGAGGACCGCCGCCATATTCTGGCGCTCTCTCCCGAACAGGCCATCGAGGCCATCGCAGAGCATCCCTTCCCGGTCACGCTCGTGCAGTCCATGGCTGAAGAGGATCTCTACCTGCTGGTACACGCCATCGGCCCGGATGATGCGCATCCGGTATTGGCGCTGGCCTCCAACGAGCAATGGGATTATCTGCTCGACATGGAAAGTTGGGACCGCGACCGTATCGATCCGCATGCTCTGACACAATGGATTCAGCGATTGCTCAAGGCAGACCCGGACCGCTTGACGTATCAGATCGCCCATGACAAACAAGAGACCTTCGCCCACTACCTGTTTCAGAACATACAGGTCCATGTGAGAGAATACGAACAGGACCCTGCGGAGATCAGCGATGACTTTTTCAGTGAGGATCAGACCTACTATATCCGCTTGCGGCCCTATCCCGAGGATCAGAAACCGAAACAGAAACAGCGGGATCGTCTGGTCACCGATCTGCTCAAGCGTCTGTCCGTTTATGACTACACCATCTACAGGGATCTCTTGCTCAAATGCTCGTCGATGATACCGGCCGAGACGGAAGAGGAACTTTACCGCCTGCGCAATATGCGCATGGCCGAAAAAGGCTTTCTACCGTTCGAGGAAGCCGTGGGGGTATACCAGCCTCTTGGAGCGATCGACCTGCTCGCACGAAAGCGAAAACCCGAAACGACAGGGGGCCGAAGTGTGGACTCCTATCCCATTCGGGTGGAGGCAGCCCATCAAGGCGAACATGTCAATGTCAACCTGTTTACCGAAACACTTGCCAATATTTATGACACGGCCGCCATGGAGCGGCTGCAAATCGAATTTGCCGGGTTATGCAACCAGATCATTGCCGCCGACAGTAAAAAGATCCGTGAAAAGACGGCGCTAAGCCGGGTGGTCCGCAAGGCCGGCGATTATATCAGTATCGGCATGCACAAAGCCGCAGTGGAATCCGGGCCTGAAGAGCCTTACCGGATGGCCGCATTGATTCAAAACCACTATTTGCTGGATCTGTTCCGCGTGGGTTACGGATGCGCTCTGGCGTTAAAATGGAAGGCCGACAAGTGGCGGCGCGACAGTTGGTTTGAGAAACAAGGCCTGCCTCTCAGCTTCTGGGGCGAAGCCTGGTTAGGCGTGCTGGGAGGCCTGCTGATCAAGCGACCGCGGTTCTACGACAATTACACGACAGGTGTCTTGTACCGCGAATTTGCGACCTATGAGGACATTGAACATACCGAAACAGTGTTGGCCAACATCATCGCCTTCGACGACCTGCTCTCACTGATGGCGATCGAACCGCCCCGGTCATACGACATCCTTACACTGCAAAACCTGATTCTCACGATGTGGGCAAACCACTACCTCGATATGGATGGTGATCCGAAGGCGGTACACCCGTTAACCCTGCTACAGTTTCGTGATTTTTTCAAGGCGCTTTGGGAGCCGGGATCCGGGCCTCGCCGAGTCCGCCGGCACATGCGCGAACATTTTTTAGGCTGGCTGGCCCATTGCAGCGGACTGCACGATTATGACATCAGCGAACGGATGGGCCCGACTCTGGAACAGCTGTTCAAACAAGTCGAAAGTGAACTGGGCGGTGTCGATACACGGGACTTGAATCCGAATTTTATCTACCTGTTTCTGTTTAGGCCGGCAGAATAGCAGGCATGTGCCCGACAAATTTATTTTCATCAGTGAAAATCACTTGACATCTTCCCATAAGCATATTAGTAAATACTTATATTATGGACGCCATCGAGACATTATCCGACATCTACAAAGCCCTGAGCGACCCCACGCGGTTGAGGCTTCTCAAACTGCTGACGGATCAAACGCTGGTATTTTGCGGCGGCAACTGTGACGGCGGCAATTTTCTTTGCGTGGGCGCGCTGGCGGAAAAGCTGGCTGTGACGCAGTCTGCCGTTTCACAGCATCTCAGGGTATTGCGCCAGGCAGGTTTGGTTCGGAGTGAAAGACGCGGCGCCTTCATGCACTATTCGATCAGTCCGCAGGGACTTGAACAGTTTCGCAAGCTGGTCCACCAAACCATCGGTTCTCAATTTTCGTCCGGATAGGGTCATTTTTTTGGCCCATTATATTAGCATATGCTTATATTATTAATTCCAAAAATGAAAGGAGGCCATCATGTGTTGTACATCTACCAGGACAAACCCCCATCGATTTGTCGCCGCTTCCGCGCCGGTGAATTGCGGATGCGGTTGCATGGGACAAAATCCATCGAAAATTCAATTGGAAACATACCGGGATCATCTCAAGGTGGAGTTGAAGGCGGCGGAAAAACGAATCAAGGAGCTTGATGAGGCACCGTCATAGCGGTCATACACGACAAGCGGGCAACGCAGTACTGAGGGAAGAACCGAAAAGCTCACAAAAGTTGTGGGTTGGGTTGAGGAACGAAAACCCAACCCGCAACTTTGCGACTTTGCGTCTTCCATGAGATCATTTATATTTTACTACTAACATCTCTTCTCGTTCTGTGGAACTTAAGCGTCATTGCGTTGCATGAAATTCGTTTTGACAAATCGACCGCCTTTGGACATAATTACTTCCCATGCCAGCCACTCCGATCAGCAACAAGCTGAAACAAACATTGGCCCACCTGCCATATTTGACCGCTCATCTGCCGGGCATCGCCGGCACGATCAAAGCTGTCCCCGAGCACTTTCAGGTTGAAGAAATCATGCCCTATTCCGCCTGCGGTGAAGGCGAGCATGTGTTCGTCACACTGCGGCGCAAAGCTTGGAACACGGCAGATGTCGCCCAAGCCCTGCAAAAAGCGTTCTCGCTCAGGACAACGGATGTCGGCTGGGGTGGTCGCAAGGATAAAACCGCTGTCGCCACGCAAACCTTTTCTCTGCACCTGCCGCAGAGCGTGCGGCCGGGCGCCGTTCAACAGACCCTGAACCCGTTGCCGTTCGATATCATAGCAATCGAGCGCCACCGCAACAAAATCAAAACCGGGCATGTGGCTGCCAATCGCTTTAACATCATTGTCTCGCAACCCGTCAGCAATGCGTGGAGCAGAGCACAGGCCATCGCGGACGTCTTAAAACAAAATGGGGTTGCCAACTATTTTGGACAGCAACGCTTCGGTTGGCAGATGCGCAATCTTGACCGGGCACAGCAACTGATTCGAAACGGCCGGGCCGGAAGCGGAAAAAAGGATCGATTCATGATATCTGCTTTGCAGAGCGCGCTGTTCAATGTGTGGCTGAAACAGCGCATCGAAAGCGACCTGTTCAATGTCGTTATCGAAGGCGATGTGGTTCGCAAAACCGATACCGGCGGCATCTTCATCGTCGACGATACGGCGGAAGCGGCGCAACGTTTTGCCGCTCGACGCATCGTCACAACAGGCCCCATTTTCGGTTACAAGATGATGGCCGCTGTCGGCCGGGCCGCCGAATTTGAAGATCGGATTCTGCAATCATTCGAGCTGAACCTCCATTTGTTCAAGGCGTTAAAGGCGCCCGGATCGAGGAGGCCGGCCCAGCTGTCATTGGATGATTTTGACATCTCACCCGTCACAGAAGGTCTTCTATTCAGCTTTACGCTGCCTTCAGGCGCCTATGCAACCACCGTGCTGCGAGAATTTTTACGGTCTGACGATGAAACAAAAAGGATTGCAAAGCCATAAGAAACTCAATTAACATGTTACACGCTTTTTTTTATTTGTCCGGAAGGAAACGAAACAGGACCGATCATGAGCCGCTTGATACTGCTGATAGCCCTTTATTTTTGCATTTACGGCTCAGCCCATCTCTATGTATTGATCAAGTTAAGACGCGCCTACTATCTGCACGGGATATCTTACGCATTCCTGTTCGTGCTGCTTGTTTTTTTTATGCTGGCGCCGATCCAGGCCAGAATACTCGAAGCTCAGGGCCACCTGGTCTGGGCGATTGTGTCCGCCTGGATCGGCTATACCTGGATGGGATTTTTATTTATTGCGATCTGCCTGTCATTGCCTTTAGACGGTTATCATTTGCTTTTAGGCCTGGGGCAGCGTCTGGCGCATCAGGACTGGGCCCATCTGATGCTGTCACGCAGGCAGTGCGTCGGATTTGCGGCACTGGCATCGCTTGGGATAATGGCTTATGGCGCTTTTGAGGCTTATCATCTTCGCACTGAAACGATGACTCTGGCGACGACCAAACTTCCCGCCGGTGCCAAATCGGTTCGTATCGTGCAAATATCCGATCTTCATCTCGGTTTGATGTACTACCCGGGCCGAATTCAACCGGTATTGAACGCCATCGGCGAGCTCAAACCGGATGTATTGGTCTGCACCGGTGACCTGGTCGACGGGCATACGCCGCTGACCGAATCGCTTACAATGAAACTGCGGGCCTTGAAGGCGCCGCTGGGCAATTTCGCGGTTACCGGCAATCATGAATTTTACATGGGTCTTGAAAACTCGGAGCCGTTTATTGAAAAGGCGGGCTTTCAGCTGCTGCGCAACCAGTCTGTGGATGTCGGCAAACACCTTGCGATTGCCGGCGTGGACGACCCCACCGGCGCAGCGGCTGTGGGCCGCAGTGAAGCGGAGCTGTTGGCCGCAAATTCCCCAAAACGGTTTTCGATTTTGTTAAAGCACCGTCCGACGCTTGCCCGTCCCGACCGCCCTGGATTCGATTTGCAGTTATCCGGCCATACCCACAAAGGTCAGATTTTTCCTTTCAATTTAATTATTTCGCTGAGTTACCCGATCCAGTGCGGGCTTCATGCGTTAAAAGGCCCCCATCCGGCCAATCTGTATGTCAGCCGGGGAACCGGTACCTGGGGGCCCCCCATTCGATTGCTGGCACCGCCGGAAGTGACGGTGATCGATCTGGTGCCTGCCAAGTAAGAGTCATGGCGCTGCGGCCCGCTTCTCTTCGCTCAATGTCTGGTATGGAATCGGACGCTTGAATTGCAGGACGGCTTCGCCCCCTTCGCGACGAATCAATACCGCCTTTATGGTGAATGACGGCCCCGATAAAAGGGTCAACTGGCAGCGCGGACGCTTTTTGAGCTGCTCGCTTCGGCCAATGGTAAAGCGTATACCCTTCTCAGAAAGGTCCACCACCTTGAACTTGCGCGAACCGATAGCCAGGACGGGGCTCTTGCCGGCCAGATAAGTGACGCGCAGATCCTGGCGTTTGATAATGGAAGATTGGTCCTTGAACAGCTTCGTTTGATCCGAATGGGCCAGGGCGGAATGAAACAGCAGCACCAGAAGATTCAAAAAGGCGATCAAAAGCAGGATGAACAGGGCCAGCACCGTCCAACCGCCGAGAACGAACCCCTGCATCAAAAAGACCAGCAGGACGATGACCATCTGGGTCAGATTGGCAATGACTGCGGCGGTGCGCATGAAAGGCTCCCTTCCAAAGCCAGGAGATTTTGTGCTTCAACGTTCAGCGTTCAAGCGGCGATGGGAACCGATACTGAAGGATTATTTGGGCAGTCTACCATAGTTTAAATCAAAATGCCATGGCCCAGATTCGTATGGTCTTGACATGGTGCACCAACTTGACTATACCTTCTTGCTTAATTGTTTTAATCAAACCGCGTGCCGGGCACGCGGCAAAACTGATACGATCGGAGACATGCCGTCTCCTGTTTCATGGGCGGCCGATGGCTGCAAATGAAAGCCACCCTCTTCAGGGGTGGTCGTTTACTCATGCGTGACTCGAAATGTGAAGCGACACGTCGAAACGGGTGAATCCTACGGAGTCAATAGGGAAGATGACACGGCAAATGAGTTTGCTCAAGCAGTTGTCACGAAAAAAGAGCAGCATTGTAAAGATTTGGTTTGACAGGATCATCGCCACCTACCCGGCCGACACCGCTCAATTTCTGGCGAGTCAAAAGGACCCTTTCGCCAATCCTGTCGGACATACCACTCGACAAAATCTTGAAGCAATTTTCGACCAGATTGTCAGCGGGGCGGATCCCGGCAAGGTCCGCGAATTGCTTGACCCCATCATCAGAATCCGGGCCATCCAAGACTTTACACCGGCAAAGGCCATTTCCTGGATTTTCGACCTTAAAGATATCATCAGAGAAACCCTGGCGCTGCATTCCGGCGACGGGCAGCGTCTGGAAGAACTTAGCGGATTCGAGCGACGGATCGATCAATTCGGTCTGCTGACATTCGATATCTATATGCAGTGTCGGGAAAAAATATACGACCTCAAAGCCAACGAAATGAGAGCGCGAACCTTCAGCGCATTCTCCAGAGCAGGTTTAATTAAGGATCCGGCGGATAACGACTCGCCGACCCAATAGTTAACCTATTAACAGTAACGGTCTCATATATTGGTTTGGGACCCAACAAGAGGTGCGGTTAGATGAATATTCACTACTTGTCATCACTGCTGGCAGTCTTCTTGCTGGCCCTGATCGCCTATCTGGGATCGAATATCGGTCTCCAGTGGCTGTTCGGGATTGTCCTTCCTTACCTGGCCGTCATCGTGTTCATTGTGGGTGTTGCGCGTCGCGTCATAGGCTGGTCGACATCAGCCGTGCCGTTTCGCATCCCCACCACGTGCGGCCAGCAAAAGTCAATGCCCTGGGTCAAACAGGCGAAAATTGACAATCCATCCACGGGTCTGGGTGTGTTCATCCGCATGCTGCTGGAAATCGTGACCTTCCGCTCCCTGTTCCGCAACACCCGCATGAAGATCAAATCGGGCCCGACCATCACCTATAGTCTCGAAATTTTCCTGTGGGTGGGTGCGCTGGCGTTTCACTATGCCTTTTTAACCGTCGTGCTGCGCCACTTCCGGTTTTTCATGGAACCGGTCCCCTGGGTCCTTCAACTCCTTGAAAACGTTGACAGTTTTTTCCGCATCGAGGTAATGTACAATCCGATCCAGTCCGGCCTGCCCGGTGTTTATCTCTCGGGGCTGGTTCTGCTGGCTGCCGTGACCTACCTGTTCCTGCGGCGATTGTTTGTCAAAAATGTCCGTTACATATCGCTGGCATCGGACTTCTTTCCACTTTTCCTGATCATGGGCATCGCGTTTACAGGGATTTTGATGCGCTATTTCAGCAAGGTGGATATTGTGGCCATCAAAGAGTTGGCCATGAGCCTGGCAACACTCAAAGCGCTGAATATGGCCGTACCGGCCGGCATCAGCCCTTTGTTCTTCATCCACCTTTTCTTTGTAACCATTTTACTCATCTACTTCCCGTTCAGCAAATTAATGCACATGGGCGGCGTCTTTTTGAGCCCCACACGGAACCTGACGGCCAACACGCGTGAAAAACGCCATGTCAATCCGTGGAACTACCCTGTCAAAGTGCACACGTATGCGGCATACGAAGACGATTTCCGGGAAAAAATGGTTGAAGCCGGCCTCCCGGTAGAGAAAATGCCGGAACCCAAGCCAGAAGAACCGACCGAAGAACCGACCGAGGACGAGAAAAAGGAGTAATACATCATGGCAGACGAAACTCCCAAACCCCAAGAGCTGATTGACCGGATTGCGAGCCGTCCGCCCGCGACCAACTGGATGGACACACCGGTCGACATCCGCAAGGGGATATACTGTTACGCATCCAATCCCAAGAGTGTCGAAACCCTGGGGTTCCCCAACGCACGCGCCTGGAACCCCATGGATGATGACTGGCAGCTGCCGGAAAACTGGAAAGAGATCCTGTATGAAGGGTTCAAGGAACGACTGGAAAAATTCCGCAGCGTTAAAATCTTCATGGACATTTGCGTCCGGTGCGGGGCCTGCGCGGACAAATGCCACTTTTTCATCGGCACGGGCGACCCTAAAAACATGCCGGTGCTGCGGGCGGAACTGCTGCGTTCCGTCTACCGCAACGATTTCACCAAATTCGGCAAATTGATGGGCCGGCTGGCCGGCGCCCGCCCCATGTCCCTGGAGGTGCTCAAAGAGTGGTGGTACTACCTGTTCCAATGCTCGGAGTGCCGCCGCTGTTCGGTCTTCTGCCCCTACGGCATCGATACGGCCGAGATCACCATTATGGGCCGCGAGCTGTTGAACCTGCTGGGCTTGAACATCGACTGGATCGCCACACCGGTTTCCAACTGTTACAAGACCGGCAACCACCTGGGCATCCAGCCGCATGCCTTCAAGGACATGCTCGACTTCTTCGTAGAGGATATCGAGGAGATCACCGGCATCCAGGTGGAACCCCAATTCCAGAAAAAGGGAGCCGACATCCTGTTCATCACACCCTCGGGTGATGTGTTTGCCGACCCGGGCACCTACACCTGCATGGGCTACATGATCCTGTTCCACTACCTCAAGGAAAAGTACGGCCTGGACGTGACCTGGAGCACTTACGCATCCGAAGGCGGCAATTTCGGTTTCTTCACCTCGCATGAGACCATGAAGCGCCTCAATTCGAAAATGTACATGGAAGCCAAGCGACTGGGAGTCAAGTGGATTCTGGGCGGCGAATGCGGTCACATGTGGCGGGTCATCCACCAGTACATGGACACCATGAACGGCCCGGCAGACTTTTTGGAAGAGCCGGTCAATCCCATCACCGGAACCAAGTTTGAGAATGCGGCGTCCACTAAAATGGTGCACATCTCCGAGTTTACGGCCGACCTGATCCGGCACGGCAAGCTCGAGCTGGACCCCGGCCGCAACGACAACAAAATCATTACGTTCCACGATTCATGCAACCCGTCACGCGGCATGGGCCTGCTCGATGAACCGCGCTATGTGATTCAAAACGTGGCCAACCATTTTTATGACATGCCGGCCAATACCATTCGCGAAAACACCTTCTGCTGCGGCAGCGGATCGGGCCTGAATGCCGGCGAGGATATGGAATTGCGCATGGCCGGCGGTCTGCCGCGGGCCAATGCCGTCAAGTATGTCCATGAAAAGCACAAGGTCAATATGCTGGCCACCATCTGCGCCATCGACCGTGCCGCCCTGCCGGCCTCCATGGAATATTGGGTGCCGGAAGTGGACTGCACCGGTGTGACCGAACTGGTAGCCAACGCACTGATCCTGCCGGGTGAACAGGAAAGAACCACAGACCTGCGCGGCGAACCGCTGCCGGGAATGGAGGATGCCGATGAATGATAAAAAATGGATAATTCTGGGCTTGATCATCTTCATGGGCCTGTTCACGTTCCCCCTCTGGTACAACCTGGGGATCAAGGCAGGCAAGGCGGCTCCAGCGCCGGAGCTGGTCCTGACGGAAAAGGCCAAGGCAGCCAAAGCGTGTGTCATGTCCACCGAATTCATGACGGCCAATCACATGCAGCTGCTGGACAATTGGCGCCATGAGGTCGTCCGCAACGGCCAAAGAGAATTCGTCAACGAGCACGGCGAGACCTTTACCATGAGCCTGTCCAATACATGCCTGGACTGCCACTCCAACAAGACCGATTTTTGTGACCGGTGCCACAATTATGCTTCCGTACGCCCCTATTGCTGGGATTGCCACCAGGATAACCCCAAAGGAGGACAATGATGAAAAGCAGCCGCAGACGTTTTTTGAAAGTGGCCGGCATCGCCGCTTTGGGGCTTGGCACCCGGCCGGTGAGGACAGCTATGACCGCCGCACCTGCGCACGGCCCGCAACCCAAGGTCCAAAAAGGATCCAAGGCCCTTGAAGCCAAGCAATGGGCCATGATCATCGATACACGCAAACTAAGCCATGCCCGCGATCTGGAACCGTTGATCGATGCATGCCACAAAACCCACAACGTGCCCCACTTCGACAACAAAAACCATGAAATCAAGTGGATCTGGGAAACGCATTACCATAACGCCTTTCCCGACACGCAAAACCCCTATCAGGCTGAAGAAGTAGAGCATCGCCCCTTTGCCGTGCTGTGCAACCATTGCGAGAATCCCCCCTGTGTGCGGGCCTGCCCCACGCAGGCGACATTCAAGCGCGAAAGCGACGGCATCGTGATAATGGATTTCCACCGCTGCATCGGCTGCCGTTTCTGCATGGCGGCCTGCCCGTTCGGCTCCAGGAGTTTCAACTTCCGCGACCCGCGGCCCTTCATCGACGAAAAGGAGATGAACAAAGCCTTTCCGACGCGCATGATGGGAGTCGTCGAAAAATGCAACTTTTGCGCGGAGCGACTGGCCGTCGGTGAAATGCCGGCATGTGTGGAGGCCTCCAACGGTGCCATTGTTTTCGGTGATCTGAAAGATCCCCATTCGGAGGTCCGGGAAGTGTTGCGCGAACATTTTACCATTCGGCGCAAACAAAGTTTAGGAACCGAACCGTGCGTTTACTACATCGTGTGAGGTCAGTATGCTTGAATTAGCCGTAAAAGGAAATAAAGGTTATTGGATCTGGGTGTTAGCCCTGCTGGGTGCCATCAGCGTCGGCTTCGCCCTGTATATGAAACAAGTACAATTCGGCCTGGGCATTACCGGCATGAGCCGGGATGTCTCCTGGGGCTTCTATATTGCCAACTTCACCTACCTGGTGGGCGTGGCCGCCGGAGGCGTCATGGTGGTGCTGCCATATTACCTCCACGACTACAAGGCCTACGGCAAGATCACGGTCATGGGTGAATTTCTGGCTATCGCTTCGCTGATCATGTGCATGACCTTCATCCTGGTGGATCTGGGCCAACCCATGCGCGTGTTCAATGTTCCGCTCTATCCCACGCTCAACTCGGTGCTGTTCTACGACATGATCGTGCTCAGCGGGTACCTGTTTCTCAACGCCGTCGTCGGATGGAATGCCTTGGAGGCGGAGCGCAACAATACCCATTATCAGATGTGGCTCAAACCGTTTATCTATATCTCGATTCCCTGGGCCATCAGCATCCATACCGTCACCGCCTACCTGTACTGCGGCCTTCCGGGACGGCACTTCTGGCTGACGGCGATCCTGGCGCCCCGCTTTCTCAGCTCCGCCTTTGCAGCGGGACCGGCGCTGCTGATCCTGTTGTGCCTCCTGGTGCGCAAGGTGAGTAAATTTGATCCGGGCAAGGAGCAGATCCAGAGCCTCGGCAAGACGGTGGCCTACGCCATCTGCGTCAATGTCTTTTTCTTCCTGTGTGAAATATTTGTCTCGTTTTACAGCAATATCCCGAGCCACATGCACGCCATCCAGTACCTGTTTGTCGGCATCGACGGCCACACCCTCTATGTTCCCTGGATGTGGGCCTCCATGGCGCTGATGGTGCTGGGCATCATCCTGACCGTCAATCCCGTCACGCGCAAAAACGAGGCCACACTGGCAGTGGGCTGTGCCGTGGTCGTCATCGGCACCTGGATCGACAAAGGCCTGGGGATGATCTCGGGCGGCTTCGTACCTAACCCGCTGCATGAAGTCAATGAATACGCCCCCTCCATACCCGAGATCGGGATCACCCTTGGCGTCTACGCCATGGGCGCGCTGGTGCTGACCGTACTGTACAAGATGGTCATCGGCGTCAAGGAAGAGGTCCGCGCATAGAGGGACGCTCGCCGGGCGATCTCACACTCGGGTCGATACAAAAAGGCTCGCCGCATTTGCGGCGAGCCTTTTGTTGTTATGAGAAAATGGCGGCTATTTGGCGGGCTTCGACTTCGGCTTAAGCGATTTAAAGGCCTCCTTGATCTCTTTCAGGTTGCGCCTGGCTTCCTCGCCGGCCTTTTTGCCCTCTTGCCCGGCCTTTTTTCCCTCTTCTTTAAAGGTGGATCTGACCTCTTTCATATCCTTTTTAAAGGTCTCCCACGCTTCTTTGCCGGTGGATTTCACCGCGTTTTCGGAAGAATCGGCCGCGCCTGATGCAGCAAAACCCATTAGAAACATCAAAAGCGTTCCCATGATCAGACATTTCGATAGATGTGCCATCGCGGTATCTCCTTCTACCAGGATTCATCAACAATGGGGCGAACACAGCTTGGCAGTCATCGGTCTGCCCGCAAGAAATCTTGAGGTCCATATTAATCGCCATTCGCAGAAAATGCAAATCGAACACACCTGAATCGAGTGGATGCACGTTGCTGCGGTTCGACAAGTTGGCTCTAACATTTTAAAACAATGGGGTTTACTGCATGAAATTCAGATTGGGGCGCTTGAGCTGTTTCGGCTGTCCCTCGAAAAATTGCATCAGGATATCCTCCACGACAGCGAAATCGGAGGCATTTCGCAACCGATTGTAGAGGCTGTTACCGAATACGTAGTTGGCCGCCAGGTACGCGCTGTAGCGTTTGAAGCGCCGCAGGGCGCTGTTGGTGTCAAAATAGCTCCGCAGCAGGCTCGCCATCCGCAGGGAGACCGTTTTGTCGATCCCCGACGGCGGCCGAAGACCAAGCGTCCACTGGGAAAACAGCCACGGTTTGGCAATGGCGATACGGCCCAGCGCCACACCGTCACACCCGGTCGTCTGAAGCATTTTCAAGCAATCCTGCGCATCAAAGACATCGCCGTTGCCAATGACGGGGATCGAAACCGCCGCCTTGACCATCGCGATATAATCCCACCTGGGCGGGCGGTTTCGTCGATCCGGCGCCACTCGCGGATGGAAGGTCAGGGCATCCACGCCCGCATCCTCCAGGCGACGGGCAAAATCGACGGGAATCTGCGGATTATCCTCCCAGCCGGTGCGAAATTTGACCGTTACGGGACATGCCACGGCTTGACGCACCTGTTCCACCAGCGCCACAGCCCCTTTGGCATCACGCATCAGCGCCGCACCCTGGTTATATTTGCAGATGGCCTTTGTCGAACAGCCCAGGTTGATGTCCACCCCCCACAGCCCTTCGGACTCAACGCGTCTGGCTGCCAGGGCCATGCGCTGCGGTTTATGGCCCACCATCTGGATGGCCAATTGACGGACTTCCTCATCGCGCCAGCGAAAATAAGCGGATTTGGTTCGGTCTTCGGTTGGAATCCGGCCGGCGCTGCACATTTCGGAAAACATCAAACCGCAGCCCCCCAGTTCGTCCAGCACCTGCCGAAAGGCCAGATGCCCCAGAAAGGTCATGGGGGCCAGTACCAAGCGGTTGGGGATGGTGCGGTTGCCGATCTGCAACGGGATGTTCAAGCGTTTTTGAAGTTCAGTCAGCATCTCTGACATTGTTCTAACATTCCGGATAAACAGGATAAAAGCCTTGTTATCATGCCAGACATAGTCTCGGTTGCACTAAGCCGCTGGTTGAGGATTGGATTCGTGCACGTTGAGCTGCAGGGCTTCGTCATATCAGTACCTTACCAATGGGGGAGACCGTGTCGCCGCCTGGCACGGCTTGTGATAACAGGCCAATTTATGCTTACCTGAGCAAATGCAAATTTCGGAGGCCAGGATTGCGGCGAACACCGGAGGGGGCAAGCATCCCCCGTTGGTAAAGTACTGATATGACCAGCCCGGAGGCGTGTGCACGAATCCAATCCTCAACCAGCGGCGCTCTCCCGCGAATCTATGGCTCAGTAAAAATATCATTACCCTATCAAGCACACTAATAAAATAAAATTTCAAATAATTATCAGTCTTAATGAGCCGCCGAGTCTGCCGGGTGGTTTGCTCCGCACGCAATTTCGTTTAAGTGCCACTAAGATGCTCTACGGGCGCCCCGCAAACTCGCTGCGCTCAAACAGTGCGGGCCGCTTTCCTCCGCTGCATCTAAGTGGCACTAAAACTCGTTGCTAAAGCGGAGCAAACCACCCGGCAGACTCGGCTCATGCAGTGCTCGTTTCCAAATCCAAGCAATCGAGTGCTAATATTCAATTATCCATTTAACTCAGGGAAAAGCGAAGGCTATTTGTTCTCTAAAAAGTTGGATGCAAGTGTGCAAAACCATCACATTTTGCTTGACAAAATCGGTAAAAAACTTAATTATTCGGTTTTTTCAAAGTCTGAGAAATTTGGAGGAAACACACATGTATGCTGTCGTAGCCACTGGAGGCAAGCAGTATAAAGTTCAGCAGGGCGACGTTCTGCGCGTTGAAAAACTGGCCGGCGACGTTGGAGCTGAAGTTGCTTTTGATAAGGTATTGATGTTCTCGGACGGCGAGAATGTGCAGATCGGCCAGCCGATGGTAGAAGGCGCGGTCGTCAAAGGCCACATCATCGAACAGGGCAAGAGCAAAAAGGTCATCGTTTTCAAATATAAACGCCGAAAACGTTATCGCCGCAAACAAGGCCACCGGCAACCGTACACGGCTGTAAAGATAGACGTCATAGAGGCCTGAATGATTCACCGTATATCGGCTTTAAGATAATTCATTTGGCAAGGATAGAGGGAGGAAGCTGTATTTCGATACCGCGACGACCGATAACGCAGTCCAAATGAATTATCTTAAAGCCGATAAGAAAGAGAGAGCACCATGGCACATAAGAAAGCGGGCGGAAGCTCGAAAAACGGTCGTGACAGCAATGGCCAGCGCAGGGGCGTCAAGCGATTCAGCGGTCAATTCGTCAAAGCCGGCAACATTATCGTACGCCAGCTGGGCACCCGAATCCATCCGGGCAACAATGTCGGTGTGGGTAAGGACTATACCCTTTTTGCCAAAATCGATGGCGTCGTCACCTTCGAACGTAAAGGACGTACAGGCAAAAAGGTCAGTGTTTATGTCGCGTGAAGTTTATTGATGAAGCCACGATCATCGTCCAGTCGGGTGATGGCGGACGCGGATGCGTCAGCTTCCGCCGCGAACGATTTATTCCCAAAGGCGGTCCCGACGGCGGCGACGGCGGCAAAGGCGGCGATGTCATCTTAAGGACCACCCCCTCTAAGCGCACGCTTTACCATCTCCAGAATAAAAAACACTATAAAGCCAAAAACGGTTCTCACGGGCAGGGAAGCCTGAAAACCGGAGGCGGCGGCGCGGATCTGATCCTCCATATCCCATGCGGAACACTGGTTACGGATGCCGATACCGGAGATGTATTGCATGATCTGGTGAGGCCGGACCAACAGGTTGTCGTGGCCCAAGGCGGACGCGGCGGGCAGGGCAACGCCAAATTTAAAACCTCCACGCGCCGCGCGCCGCGCTTTGCACAGCCCGGACAGCCGGGTCAAACACGAACGCTCAAACTGGAGTTGAAACTCCTGGCCGATGTCGGCATCATCGGCCTGCCAAACGCCGGCAAATCGACCTTGATCAGCGCGCTCTCATCCGCCCAGCCCAAAATCGCCAATTACCCGTTTACCACCCTGGCACCCAACCTTGGCGTCGTTCAGACCCAGTGGGATGAACCAATCGTGGTGGCCGACATCCCGGGACTTATTGAAGGGGCGCATCAAGGCGCAGGCCTGGGGATTCGCTTTTTACGGCACGTGGAGCGTACGCGAATGCTCGTGCATCTGATCGATGCCAGTGCCCTGGAAGAGGACAATCCTTTAAAGCCATATGATACCGTCAACCGGGAACTGGAACGCTATAGCGATACCCTTGCCCAAAAGCCCCAGTTGGTGGTACTGAATAAGCTCGATGTGCCGGAGGCGGCACCATTGGCGCAACAATTCAGCCGGGCCCTTACGGGCATAGAGATTATTGAGATCAGCGCGGCGGCACAAAAGGGGTTGGCCGCGTTGACATCCCGCATCATACAGCAGCTAAACCATTTGGATGAACACACATAACCCAAGCCGACACATGAACGCACGGATCGGACTGTTCGGCGGGACCTTCGATCCCGTCCACAACGGCCATTGGCTCGTGGCAATGGATGTTCTTGAACTGTTCAAGCTGGATAGAATCCATTTTATCCCGTGCGCGCTGCAGCCGAATAAAACAAACGGCCCTTTAGCGCCCGCCTCGGATCGCGTCGCGATGCTGCAATTGGCCCTCCGGGATCAACCCCGTTTCGAGATTTGCGAATTCGAGATTCGGCGCGAGGGGCCCTCTTACACCATCGATACGCTGATCCATTTTGCATCGTCCCAACCGCCCGGAACTCGTCTGCACTTCATCATCGGTATCGATGCATTCCTGGAAATCGACACATGGAAATCGTATTCCAAGCTGTTTGAGCTGGCTGCATTTATCGTCATGGCGCGGCCAGGTATCGGAGATTCTGCCGGGCAAGCCCTTCGAACGGCGGCTGACTATGCCCGGCAACACATCTGTTCCGGCTATCAGATGGACAGCCATGGCAACAGGCTGTTGCACCCGGTGTTACATTCAATCCACCTGGCCTGTGTTTCTCAAATTGATATTGCCTCAACCCGGATCCGTCGTCTCATTCAACAGAGGCGACCCATCGGCGACTGGTTAAATAAGGATGTGGTGAACTATATCGAAATCAAAGGATTGTATCGATGAACGATGATTTTACATCACAACTCGATCTTTATGCGGAGGCCGCTTTAGGGAAGAAAGCCGAAGGACTGGTGATACTGGATGTCCGCGGCCTGACTTCGATTGCCGATGCCTTTCTCATCTGCAGCGGACGCTCAAACCGGCAGGTCAGCGCCATTGCTGACCATATTGAACGGTTTTTAAAAAAAAGGGGGGTCCGCCCCCTGGGAGTGGAAGGCAAGAGCGAGGGCCACTGGGTACTGATGGATTATGGGAATGTCATCATCCATGTTTTCTATTCGGAAACACGCACCTTTTATGATTTGGAAGGTTTATGGATCGATGCCAGGAAAATCCGCACCAAAAGCATGCAGGCAGAGCAACCATCCGAATCAAACGGATTTGATGGAGAAGAAATCATTGTCGATTGAGGTCATCGTGCATATCATAGGATCCGGTACATAGAAAGACCGACAACCGCTGCTCCGCAACACAACAGTTCGATCGAAGAACCGGATGGCCATTGAAAGGATGAAAAAGCCCTATGGATAGACCCAAACCGGTAATATTAATGATCCTGGATGGATGGGGAGCCGCATCGTCCGGCCCCGGAAATGCTGTTTCTCTGGCCCGCACGCCGAATCTTGACCGAATCCTGGTGGATTATCCACATACGACATTACAGACCTGTGGGCCGGCCGTCGGTTTGCCGGAAGGGGTTATGGGCAACTCCGAAGTGGGACATTTGAACATCGGTGCCGGACGAATTGTTTATCAGGATTTACTCCGCATCGATCGTTCCATAGAGGACGGCAGTTTTTTCGATAACCCGGCCCTTAAAGCGGCGTGCGAACAGGTCAAGAACGAACAAAGTGCGCTGCATTTGATGGGTCTGGTTTCAGATGGCGGCGTCCACAGTCAGCTGACGCACCTGTATGCACTGCTTGAACTGGCTAAAAGCTGCGGTATTGAAAGGGTCTTCATCCACGCAATCCTTGACGGACGTGATACGGCGCCCGATGCCGGAGCCAAATATGTGAATCAATTGCAGACGCAGATACGCCGTATTGGTATCGGCACCATCGCCACCATCTGCGGCCGCTACTACGCCATGGATCGGGATACACGCTGGGATCGCACACAGCAGGCATATCGCCTGTACACTCAGGCACTGGGTGCCGCGACCGCACATGATCCTGTGGAGGCTATCGAGACGGCCTATGATCGGGGAGAAACGGATGAATTTGTCAAACCCATCGCCCTGTTGAGCACAATAAACGATCAACCTGTGGCGCGTGTCGAGAATCGCGACGCTATCATCTTTTTCAACTTTCGAGCCGATAGAACCCGCCAACTCACCCGGGCGTTTACCGAAAACGATTTCAATGGCTTCGAGCGAGGTCCGCGTCTCGATCTTTCAAATTACACATGTATGACATCATATGATGAAGACTTTCATCTCCCCGTTGCTTTTCCTCCAATCCATATGGAGGGTATTCTGGGCCAGATCATCAGCTCACAGGGCCTCAGGCAGCTGCGTATTGCGGAGACCGAAAAATATGCCCATGTGACCTATTTTTTCAACGGAGGAGAAGAGACGCCGTTCGATAATGAAGACCGCTGCCTGATTCCTTCACCCAGAGATATCGCCACCTATGACCAGAAACCGGAAATGAGCGCGATCGCCGTAACCGAAGAGGTCCTGACCCGAATTGAATCGGATCAGTATGATTTGATCGTACTGAATTTTGCCAATATGGACATGGTTGGACACACCGGCGTACTGCAAGCTGCCATCAAGGCATGTGAAACCGTCGATTATTGCGTCGGCCGAATCATTGAAGCCGTTTTATCGAAAAATGGTGCGCTGTTGATAACGGCAGATCATGGCAACGCGGAAACCATGATAACAGACAACGGCAGCATCCATACCGCTCATACCACCAACCCGGTGCATCTGGTTCTGGTTCGTCATCAACACCGGAAGACATCGCTCAGTGAGGGCGTCCTGGGCGATATCTCCCCGACGATTCTCGATCTGATGGGTATTGGACTGCCGAACGAAATGACCGGCAAATCGTTGCTCGAATGATAGTGTTAAGTTGATGAATTCTATCATTTAAAAGGTTCCATAATTCCGATGCGATTGCATTAAAAACAAAGATAATGACCAAGACCGGGCAAGAAGTTCACAATAATGTCGATTGATCGAATGCGCCAGGTGATTGATTTCATCACAGGAGAGCCCAAGGCCGATGCCGGATCCGAGGCCAACCGCCAGCTGATGGAACGCGTACTGGTGGAGCAAAAAGGTTATTCACGGGACGATGTCGAAGTGGATGTTGAGATTGTCCTCGATGAGGATGCCGGCCACTATCGCTCCAAGTTGGATCTGGTGGTTACAGTCAATGGGCATCGATACATGGTCATCAAATGCGCGCCGGGATCCCTCGATTCACGTGAGCGCGAAGTCATCGCAGCCGCCCGCCTGCTGGACGACTACCAGATCCCGCTGGCCGTCGCCACTGACGGCCGGACAGCCATCGTCTGGGACGGCGTCACGGCACAATGCCTGGGAAAGGGCATGGAGGCCATACCGTCCAAGTCCCAGGCCGTTGAGACATTCGATCCCGCCAGCGTCACCCCCCTGGATGAAAAACGACGCCCCCGCCAGCAACTGATCTTCAAGTCTTACGACTCGATGAATATAAATAAAGGATAGTGTTAAGTTAATGAATTCTATCATTAATAAGGCTCAATCAATCCATTGCGATTGGATGAGAATCAGACGTTGCCTTCGCCCTATCTGATGCCGGCGTCCTATCGAATTCACTTCCGCACATATACATAGAAGAATAGAAAGGGAGTTCTCTTAAGGTTTTTGCCGGATTCTGCCATGGTTTCTGCTATCGACCTAAAGTACATCCTCAGTCAAAAAGAAAAATGGCCGACCCTTCTTAGCCGGCCATGACAGTAAAATACAATCGGTAGCATTCCATAACTTAACACTTAAAACTTAACCACTTAACACTATCATTTCCCGGCTACGTCCTTCCCGCAATGCTTGCAGACCGTGGCCCGTTTTTTGATGATTTCCGCACAGAAGGGGCACTCGCGCGTGAAATAACGTTGGTGGATCTTGCTGATGGCGGCTTCGATGCCTTCCTGCAGCTTCTGATTGCCGGCACGCATGCACCGCAGCGGCTCGACGGCTTCCACCGATCCGATATCGCCAACCATCTCTGCAGCTTTGATCCGGACCCGCATCGGTTCACAGGGATCGGAGAGCAATTGCATGGCCGTCACACCATCCTTGTTGACATAACAGTCCGCTAAAATGGAAAACCCCTTCTTGATACCGGCATTCAAAGCCTCCTGCTGAGCGATGACCTGATCATCGATAATCTGACCTTTGGCGCCCATGGGGCTGAAAACGGGCATGCACTCAAAATTGTCGGTTCCAGGGTAGTTGAAGCATCTCATCGACGCCCTCTGGGCATAGTGTTGCTCGAGATCGTCCCATCCCTGAACGTATAAAGGGCACTCATCATTGAAACATAGGAAAAGATAGGGTTCGCCCCACCCCAAACCATCGGAAAATGTAACCGGCGGAACTTCCCACAAGCTCATTTCCTGGTCACAGTGAGGACATTTGGGTTTTTTCATCTCAAGCACGCGTTCAAGATATTGCTGTTTGGTCTCGATCGGCATTCTGTCACTCCAATTCATCGAAATTGCCCGGGGTAACCATTTGGGCACCGCCAAAACTAAGTCGCATTTCAGCCATGTCAATCAATAGATTCCATGCCCGGCGCCGGGATTGAGATATCTATCCCAATGTCGCGGAAAATGCAATCGAAGCTGTCTCAGCGTCGAAGGCGCGTAACCTTTTAACAGAAGCCGGCTCAATAAGAATGAAACGAAAAAGGAAGACATTTGCATGAAGGGAATAATTAAAAAGACACCGGATGTGTCTCCAGAAATATTGACGGGTTTTTTGCAACAGCCCGTCCAAGAAATGGAGGATCTCATGAGCATAGATCGATTCGTAATGGCTTTCGCAGGTACCATGGTGCTGATCAGCCTGTTCTTATCGCTGGTCCACAGCCAGTATTGGCTCTTTTTTACCGCATTTATCGGTGCAAACCAGTTGCAGGCTGCATTCACGGGTTTCTGCCCTTTGGCCATCATATTGAAAAAAATCGGCGTGCGGCCGGGCCAGGCGTTTAACTAGTGCCCATCCATAAATGGCATCTTGCGGCCCAGCTCGGTGTTCTCGCTCGGTTGACATCCTCGACGCAGCGCCGCTACGTCTGCGGTGTCAACCTCGCTGCGGCCTTGATCTGGACCGCAATCTACCATTTCTGAATGGACACTGACTAGATTTAGACCTTTACAATTATCGGCATCAATGCTTCTATCCGGGGCCATGGAGCAAAAACCGGATAGACAATGCCTCAATGCGGCGCTGCGATTGCTGACGTCGAGGGATCATGGCTGTACAGAACTGGCGCAGAAGCTGCAACAAAGGGGTTTTAACGCCCAGGATATCGAGCCGGTGATCAAGGAATGTATCCGGCTGAGCTATCTGGATGACGAAAGATTCTCGCTGGGTTTTATGCAGCAACTGGTTCGCAAAGGCTACGGCCCGAAACGGATTCGACAACGGCTGCGTTCGCGGGGCGTCTCAATGGCGATGATTCAAGAGGTGCTCTCGCGACATTTGCCGGAATCGGTACAGGTTGAGACATGCCGGATGACCGCGAACAAAAAGCTATCGAGTGTGGCCTTTGTTTCGAAATCCGGCGAGCTGAAAGTCCGGTTGTATCGTTTTTTGACTGGCCGAGGTTTCACTCCTGAAGTGATACGGACGATACTGGATGAAATCCCGCTGAAGGCGCCGTCAAACACCGGCAATTAGCAGGATAGCACACAGAAACAATCCGGTCATGTCTACGATTTGGTTGTCTGGCGAAGGGCCTTCTTGATCTGCATTCGTGCTTCGTCAGGTAATACGCAGGTCTGATCCGTCTCACCCGGGCTATCGGAAGGCATGTACCGGCAGGCTTCACGCAACTCCGCGATTTGCTTTTTTATCAAATTGCACGGCGGGCAAACCAGCCGATGAATCGTCATGCTGGCCCGGTCCCATATTGACAGTGGTCTATCCAGTCCTTCAGAGACAAGCCGTGAATACTCTTTGCAGTTCAGCATCCAGCGTGTCATTCGATTTAGCTCCTATTCGGCATTATTTAGCCAGTTATCCTCCAGGCATTGCCTGAGTTGCATTCGGGCGCGGTAAAGCATGACCCAGCTGTTCGATTCGGTAATCTCCAGTTTCTCGCATATCAGCTCTGTGCTCATTTCATCGAATTCCCTCAGCATGAATATCTCAGCCAATCTGGCCGGTAATGTCGCTAAACACTCATAAAGCACATCCATAAACTCCTGTTGCTCATATGCGACATCCGGCTTTGTCGTCCACTCATTCGGAAATACCCGCCAGTGGCCATTTTCATTGAACATCTTATCCACATTGCTGGCAACCGCTTCGATATCGTCCGTTATCTGCCGGTTGCTGGCCCGGCGATAGTGATCCACGATCTTACGTTTGAGAATCGCAATCAGCCAGGTCTTGACGGAGGATCTTCCCTGGAAACGGCCATACGACTGAATCGCAGCCACCAACGTTTCTTGAACCAGATCCTGAGCGTTCTCCGGATCCGCTACACGAGCCAGCGCATAGCGGTACATGTAGTTTCCGTACAAATCGACCCATTGCTCTGGATCACGTGATGCGTCATTGGTGTCCGAAACATGCAAGGTCATTCATTTTCCTATATGAAATGGTCAAACTGGAAGTGATGCTTATCCTCCTATATCAAACTGCCGCGCCGATTTCAATGCATTGGCTCGCCATACACACCAATACCTTTATGGCGGCGACAGGAATAAATTCCACGAAATTGAGCAGGAATTGAATTCATTTTCAAACCGCATCGACGAACGCATGCTTATTTTATATAATCAATGACGCAACACCGAAAACGGAATCAATCTCACGCTCGATGGTGCCATTTATTCTTTCCGCCGCCTTTATAGTCGCCAGGAGCGGACGGTCCTTACAGGGAATGCCCGCACATAGACAGCAATCTTCGCATCATCGTACGTGAATGGCGCTGACGCACATGTCGACAGCGCAAAGCCCATTGTTTTTGACAAAACCGCGTGTCGTACACGCCGCAAAACATAAATGTTCGGGGATGTTCCGTCCAAGCTTGAGTTCGAGGCCTATGGCCGCACATTCAAGTCGGTCTCCCAACAGCAGTGGTCGGCTGGCTCGGCTGTGGTGTCGGTAAGAAGGTCGGCAGGAATAAAAAAAAGCGGTCTCCCATCATGGATAAGACCGCCTTTTTATCATCGGAAAGTGGATCTAGATGGCGTCTTTCAGCTTCTTGCCGGGTTTAAACTTAACAACGTTAGTTGCCTTGATTTTAATCACTTCGCCGGTCTGCGGATTTCTACCCTTGCGCGCTTTGCGACGGGTTTTCTGAAATGTGCCAAATCCAACCAGAGTCACTTTACCATCTTTTTTCTTTAGCGCCTTTGTTACACAGCCAATAAAAGATTCGAGGGCAGTCTGAGCCGCTGCCTTTGTGATACCGGCATCTTTGGCCATTTTCTCAACAATTTCCGCTTTTGTCATCTGGATTCCTCCTTTTTAAAGATGTAACAATCCGCCAATGCACGTTATATAGGGGCATTTACAAGTTCACTATGGCTTTGTCAACACCTAATCCATGTCATCCGCGGATTTTTCGAAGTCAAGCCCCAGAAAGCGGCCAATAGCGGCTATTCTTAAGGGAAAGTATAATTAAAAATGGTGGAGAAGAGGATTTGAGCTGCTTTAATAGGAGAGTGCATGCCGGTCCAGTGAGCGATATTGTATCGCCTCGGATATGTGACCGGTATCGATATTATCTTCCTCGGCCAAGTCGGCAATGGTCCGAGCGATTTTCAGAATCCGATGATAGGCTCTGGCGGACATGCCAAATCGATCGACAGCCGCCTGGAGCAGCGTTTTCGACTCCGAATCAAGTTTGCATATTTTTTTCACCTCCCGGCTGCCCATCTGCGCATTGCAATAGATCTTTTTGCCGTTTCCAAGGCGTCTGACCTGACGCTGGCGAGCCTTTGTAACACGAAGGCAAATGACCTGGGAGGATTCGGACCTCGGAAGAGCCACAAGGTCGCCATAGGAAACGGCAGGCACCTCGACATGCAGATCCATCCGATCCAATAGAGGTCCGGAGATTTTGGAATGATATCGACGAATTTCACCTGGTGTACACCGGCAGTTGTGTTTCGGATCCGAATGATAGCCGCAGGGGCACGGATTCATGGCGGCGACTAGCATAAAAGCAGCTGGATAAGTGATGCTTGAATTCGCCCTCGAAATTGTCACCTGTCGATCTTCCAGAGGCTGGCGCATTACTTCCAGAACATGCTTTTTATATTCCGGAAGTTCATCTAAAAACAAGACACCGTTGTGCGCCAAACTCACCTCACCGGGTCTTGGGGACACGCCGCCGCCAATCAATCCGGCATCGGAGATGGTGTGATGCGGGGCCCTGAACTGCCTTTTATTGATCAAGGCCTGGCGTTCATGAAGCATGCCAACGACACTGTACACCTGTGTTGTTTCAATCGCTTCTTCAAACGTCAACGGCGGCAAAATGGAAGGGATGCACCGTGCCAGCATGGTTTTGCCGGCACCTGGAGGCCCGAGCATCAGGAGGTTGTGCCCACCGGCCGCCGCGATTTCCAACGCACGTTTGGTGTGCTCCTGTCCGACAACGTCGGCAAAATCATGCTCAGGCGCTGCATCGGATTGCCATATGCTCTGCACATCGGATCTGGTGGGAGCAATGACCCCATTGCCTCGGATAAACTCAACTATTTGAGAAAGATTGTCTGCTCCGTACACGTCGATATCTTTAATAACCGCCGCTTCCTTTTTATTTTCATCCGGAACGACAATGCCTTTAAAACCCGCCTGTTTCGCCGCCAGGGCCATTGAGAGCGATCCATATACCGCCTTTATCCGGCCATCCAAACTCAACTCTCCCAAAAAAAGCAATTGCCGCAACATCTTGCGCGGTATAGCGCCTGAAGCGGCCAGGACTCCGATAGCGATCGGCAGGTCCAGGCCGGTTCCCTGTTTCTTGATATTTGCCGGTGCAAGATTGATTGTGATTCGATCATCTGGAAACATATAGCCTGAATTATTGATGGCAGACTTAATACGTTCTTTGCTTTCTCTAACGGCAATTTCCGGCAAACCAACGATCGAGCAGCTGGGCAGGCCGCGTACGATATCCACTTCCACTTCCATCATATAGGCCTCAATGCCAATCACTGCACTGCTCAGCACTTTCGCGATCACGATCCTCCTCCTTTCATTGTGCGCTAAAATTTACTCCACGCCGATCAAGCGGCAATTCGCAGTAAACGCCCCCCATAATAGGGGTTCTGTCAAAATGATGACCGAAAAACGCACAATTTTGTTGTCAAAACAGCTCATATTGGGTTAAGAAGTGTGTCGAATTGCACACATGCTGAGTGCGATAATGGTCAAACGGTTTGGCAATGGCCTTCAATATTGACAAAGCGCTATAAATTTAACAGTTTAGGCGGTTATAACCGTTTGGATGGACCATTTGACAGCGATATTAGCGGCTGCCGGATTGAAACTTGCGTGGTTCATTGTTGCTCTGGAGATGAATTGGATAAATACATAACAGCTAAGACCAAATGCTACAAGGAATTATGCTTTCGTGAGTATTGAATATACACAAAAAACCATTGCCCGAGTCGCGAATTTTACCGATATTGGCGTCCATTCCGGCCAGACGGTCAATCTCACCGTTAAACCGGCCCCTATCAATCATGGGATCAAGTTCGTACGCTCCGATCTGCCCAACCGTCCCAGCGTGCCGGCGCGCTTCAATAAAGTCGTCGATACAAGCTTGGCGACGGTTCTCGGGTCTGAAGGATTCATCATCTCTACGATCGAGCATCTGATGGCGGCATTGACAGGCCTGGCGATCGACAACGCTTTGGTTGAAGTGGATTCATATGAGCTGCCGATCATGGACGGCAGCGCGGGACCGTTCACCCGGATGCTGAAAAAATCCGGAATTGAAAATCAAAATGCACCACGATGTTTTTTTGAGATTCGCAAACCCATTGAGCTGGCAGGCGACGGGAAATTCGTCGGCATCTATCCATCACAGGATTTCCGTATCACATGCACGATTGAATTCGACCATCCAGTGATTCGAAAACAGGAATTCAGCACCATCATCACACCGGACAATTTTGAAAACCAGATCGCCGATGCCAGGACATTCGGCTTTCTCCGGGAAGTTGAATACCTGCAAAAATTCGGTTTGGGGCAAGGCGGATCATTGGAAAATGCGGTGATTATGGATCAAACCGGCGTACTCAATGAGGAAGGACTGCGCTGGGACGACGAGTTCGTTCGCCATAAACTGCTGGACTGCATCGGCGATTTTTCATTATTAGGGCTTCCGATAAGGGGCCACATCATCGCAAAACGATCCGGCCACCAGTTCCATCATGCTTTTCTTGAAAAGCTGTTCAATGATAAAAATGCGTGGCAGACCAGAACCTTCGATGGCAATAAGGCGACTGAGCAGCCGCAGTTGACAGAGGTTGCCAATTGACGGCAGATCTGAAATGGCGCATGCTCAGCTTTCGGTATGAACTGCCGGAATACAATCCTTTTCTGCTTTATTCGATCTCAAGATGAGAACATCAGTCGTGCGGTCAGGCTCGTGGAAGAAACAAATACCGCTCTATTGCGCCGGATCCGGATCCGTTTTCAAGGCATATCAATGGGTGGTTGCCCATTGTCTGCGTCCAATGATGCAACACCGAAAACCGACTCAAAGACAAACAAGATGGTGGCATTTGTTTCTGACACGACGACTAACCGCCTTTATCTGTATTAGCCTTGTATTGGCCATACCCGTCCAACTCCATGCACAGGATGCCAAACTGGCCAATATCATTGTGACCAATACGAGAGACAATCTGCTTCTCTACCTGACGGCTCTGGATGCATTTCCTCCAAAAATTGAAGAGGCGGTTCATAGCGGTGTTCCGACCACATTCTCCTTTTATATTAAGCTGCACCGCGTCCGAAGCCTGTGGCTCGATCAAAACATTAAGGACATCACGCTATCCCACACCCTGAAATACAACTCGTTAAAAAAAGAGTACATTGTCACCCGGTCATGGGAAGGCGGACGGTCGCTGACGGTTGAATCGTTGGATGCGGCCCAAAAGCTGATGACAGAGGTGGATAGCCTCGTCATCGTGCCGTTGAGCCGGCTGGAAAAAGGTCAACAATATCAAATTTCCGCCAAAGCGGAATTAAGCAAGATGACGCTTCCCTTTTATTTGCACTATATCTTGTTTTTTGTCTCTTTCTGGGATGTGGAAACCGATTGGTACACCATTGATTTTATTTACTAGCCCTATCCGGATGCGGTTAAAACAGGGCGATAAACAGCTTCGTCTAACATACGCAATGACGCTTCAAGATGATTGGTTCTAAAAAGAAACCCAGCCTGAATCTTTCCGCAGAGGAACGCAAACGCAGAAAAAGAGAACGCATTCTCATTATTGTCATCACTGCCGTTGTCGCTGTGCTGGCCGTTGTACTGAACCAAAAGATCTATTTTACCTCCGACTTTACCGTTTCCAGTCAGGTATTGATGTTCATTCTGATTAACATCAATTTACTCCTTCTGCTGCTGTTGATTTTTTTGGTATTTCGCAACCTGGTCAAGCTACTCTACGACCGTAAACGGAAGGTCATGGGTGTTAAACTGAGGACGAGGCTGGTTATCGCCTTCGTCGCTCTGACATTGTTGCCCACAACTGTTCTTTTTGTGTTTTCCATCAATTTCATTACGAGCAGTATTGAGTTCTGGTTCAATGTGCCGGTCGAACAGGCGCTGGAAAATTCGTTGCGGGTCGGCCAGACCATCTATCGTAAAGCTGAAAAGGACAACGAGTTCTTTTTCAAACGTATTGCATACCAAATTGAGAAAAAAGATCTGCTAAAGGCACAGAAAAGAAAAGCTCTGGCACGATATATTGAAATTGTTCAACGGGAATTCAACATTGATGCAATTGAGATATACAGCGGAAAAGCCGAACGCCTCACCTATGCCTTGTCTTCCAATTTGGAATCGGAACCCCTGCAGCGGATCAATGCTGGCGAACTGCTTAAGGATCCCACTTCCCAAGGCGTCCACACACTGGTAACCGGCACAGGATTGGGCGAATTGATTCGAACAATTGGTTCGGTACCCATAGGTACGGCTTCGGTGGATGCCATGGGATTCATCGCGATCTCTTCTTACATCTCACCGAATCTTGCCGAAGATATGGCATCTATCGGGAGAGGATTCGAAGAGTACCAGCAAATCAAACTCTATAAACAGCCGGTTCAGAGTTTTTACTACATCACACTGAGTGTTGTTGCTTTGCTAGTTGTCTTTTGCGCAGTTTGGCTTGGATTTTATCTTGCTAAAACCATTACGATCCCGATTATGCGTCTGGCGGACGGTACACGTCGAGTAGCTGAAGGTGATCTTAACTTCACCCTCGATGTACAGGCGGACGATGAGACTGGAAGCCTGGTGTCGGCGTTCAACAAGATGACGGCCGATTTGCGCATTGGCCGCGAACAACTGGAACTGTCGGCTCAGATGCTGCGAAGGCAGAACATCGAAATCGAAGAGCGCCGACGCTATATGGAAATCGTTTTAAAAAATGTCTCTGCCGGTGTTATTACATTGGACGCACAGGGAGCCATTACCACATTCAACACCTCTGCTGAAAATATGCTCGATCTGAGAAGTGCAGAAATCCTGGGTCGAAACTATCAAGATCTTCTGTCCGGACCTCAGCTCAAGTTGGCGAATGAAATCATTTCCACCGTGACCGACACCCAGCAGGAAGCAATGGAGATTCCGCTGCGCCAGACCATTAATGGCCGGCCAAGAAGTTTTCTGGTCTATATCAATGCATTAAAGGACGAATTCGGCCGCGATATGGGAATCGTCATGGTAATAGACGACTTGACCGAGCTGGAAAAAGCACAACGCATGGCGGCGTGGCGAGAGGTGGCCCGACGAATAGCCCATGAAGTGAAAAACCCCCTGACCCCGATAACCCTGTCGGCGCAACGATTGAAGCGCAAATATTCTTCCATCGTTAACGAGGAGGTCTTTGATGAATGTGTACTGATGATCATCAACCATGTGGAGTTGATTCGGAACCTGGTCAACGAATTTTCCGCTTTCGCACGTTTCCCGACCGCGGACCCCAAACCGTGCTATCTGCCGCCGATCATCGAAGAAACAGTCGCCTTGTACAATGAGGGGCACCCCAACGTGACGTTTAAGGTCGATATTCATGACGATATTCCGGAAATGAGCCTGGACTACCAGCAGATCAAGCAAGCCATGATCAACCTTGTGGACAATGCCATCTCGGCGATACGATCCAAAGGCACGATTGAAATTGCTGTATCACACGACCCCATTTTAAAAATGGTTCGAATTGAAATCGCCGATGACGGCATGGGTGTCTCGAACGAAGATAAACTACGGCTGTTCGAGCCCAATTTCTCGACCAAGAAATCCGGTATGGGGCTCGGCTTGACTATTGTCAACAGTATCATTACCGACCACAACGGTATGATCAGCGTTAGGGATAACTACCCGCAAGGGGCCCGGTTCGTTATCGAGCTTCCTGCGTAAGGGCAACGAAAGGACATCACATGTACCCTACCATCCTGATCGTGGACGATGAGCCTTCGATCGTACAATCACTTAGCGGCCTTCTGATGGATGAGGGCTTTGAAGTCGCCACGGCTGAAAATGGATATGAGGCCCTGCAGAACGTCGAATCGGACTCTCCGGACCTGGTATTGCTCGATATCTGGATGCCTGGAATTGACGGACTCGAGACCCTTAAAGAAATCAAAAAACACCACCCACACGTCCACGTCATCATGATCACAGGCCATGGGACCATAGAGACGGCCGTCCAGGCTACAAAGCTGGGTGCATTTGATTTTATCGAGAAGCCGTTGTCATTTGAAAAAGTCAGTGTGGCGATCAATAACGCTCTCAATTTTCGCAGACTGGAGGAGCAAAACCGCTATCTCAGAAAAAAGACAATCGAAAAACACTCCATTACCGGCCATAGCGCAAGCGTTCAGGCGCTCAAACTTCACCTGGCAAAAGTGGCTCCTACCGAGACCTGGGTGCTGATTAAGGGAGAAAACGGTACGGGCAAGGAACTGGTTGCCCGCACCATTCATAATTTGAGCCAGCGCGCGGCCAATCCCCTGGTGGATGTCAATTGCGCCGCCATCCCGGAGGAGCTTATCGAGAGTGAATTGTTCGGCCATGAAAAGGGTGCCTTTGCCAGCTCAAATTCCAAGAAGATCGGAAAATTTGAATTGGCCGACGGAGGCACGATCTTTCTCGATGAAATCGGCGACATGTCACTGAAAACACAAGCCAAGATATTAAGGGTGTTGCAGGAAAAACAATTCCAGCGCGTCGGCGGCAGTCGCGTCCTGGAAGTGGATGTCCGTGTGATTGCAGCCACCAACAAGGATCTTGAAGCAGAGATTGAAAGCGGGACTTTCCGGGAGGATCTGTACTACCGGCTCAACGTCGTCCCTATCGAAGTGCCGCCATTGAGAGAGCGCAAGGAAGATCTGCCGATGCTTGTCGACGCCTTTCTCGAGGAAGCCGCCCATAAAAACCGCATCGCCAAAAAGCTTATATCGTCGGAGGCGCTGGAATTATTGGCCGGCCATAATTGGCCGGGCAATGTCAGGGAGCTTAAAAATCTTATCGAACGTCTGGTCATAATGGTACCCGATGATGAAATCGGCGCAGAACATCTGCCCAAGCCATACAATCCGAAAACAGGAGCCTCAGGCTATTACAATGCAGAACCGCTATTTGAGATAGACAGCCTGAAGACGGCCAAGCAGGTATTCGAAAAGCAGTTTATCCACTATAAACTGGATCAAAACGAACACAATGTGTCCCGAACGGCCAGGGCGATTGGTGTCGAACGCAGCTATTTGCATCGGAAAATCAAAAAGCTGGAAAAGGACGTTTAAAGATATGCGCATCATCAGCGGTCGCCATAAAGGTCGCCGGCTGCAATCGATCAGAGGCACCGCTGTGCGCCCGACAGCCGATCAGGTCAGGGAGGCGCTGTTCAATATTCTGTCGGATAACGTTTCGGGAGCCTTTGTGCTCGATCTTTTTGCCGGTACGGGTGCGCTGGGCATCGAGGCCCTCAGCCGAAGTGCCCGATATGCCGTCTTCATCGACAACGGTTCTCAGCCGCTGACTGTTCTCCAAAAGAATCTTGACACTTTCGGACTGCTCACGCAAAGCCGGATCATCCGCTGGAATATCGCAAAGAACCTGAACTGCCTCAAACCATTCCGGGACACATTCGACCTGGTGTTTATGGATCCTCCGTATCATAAGGGTCTGGTTCCTGCTGCGCTGTCCAATCTGATACGAGTCCAATGCCTTGCTCCCGGTGCGACAATTGTTGCAGAGCATGAAAACAATTCCGATATCACGTCACCGGAGGCGTCAATATCGGCGACTGACCGGCGTCGATACGGGCAAACCGGCCTGACCTTTTTTTCATTTTCGCCATAGCAGGATGATCCCCGAATCGAAAACAACAACGAGAGACCAACAAATTGCAACTTGCGCCGATAAATGCTAGAGTTGCAAAGGTTCAGACACTTGATGACCGAACTCAATCGAAAGGACCATATGAAACGAATCGCCATCTATCCGGGATCATTTGACCCTGTCACCAATGGACACATCGATATCGTCACCAGGGGAAAAATGCTGTTTGATGAAATTATCGTAGCCATTTTATATAACCCTCAGAAGGAATCTCTGTTCACAATCGAAGAGCGAATGCACATGCTCAAGGAGAGCATGAAAAGCATACCTGGACTCTCTTTCGACACGTTTGGCGGTCTGCTGGTGGACTATGCCCATCAACGCAATGCCAATGCCATTTTGCGGGGGATGCGTGCTGTGTCTGATTTTGAGTACGAGTTTCAGCTCGCATTGATGAATCGTAAACTCAGCAAAAATATCCAAACCGTATTTTTGATGACAGGCTTGCGATGGATTTTCACCAGTTCATCCATTATCAAGGAGGCCGCTCAGTTCGGCGGCGATATAACCGACATGGTACCTGCCATTGTCAATGAAAAGCTCAAAGAAAAATATGCAAAGCAAGGCAAATAGGCCGCCTGAGGGTTGAATGGATTTATGGCATCTAAAAATCTTTTGCAAGGTTGTCGAACTCGGCAGCTTTTCAAAAGCCGGCAATGCGGTTCACCTGTCCCAACCGACGATCAGTACCCATATCAAGCAGATTGAAGAGCACTTCAACACGCGCCTGGTGGATCGGCTGTCACGTCGGACCGTACCGACTAAGGCCGGTGAACTTTTATATGATCATGCGTATCGTCTCATCTCCCTGTATGATGCCACCGAGGCGGCAATGGCGGAATTTACAGGCAAGATCAAAGGCCGCCTGGTCATTGGCGGCAGCACCATACCCGGAGGATATTTACTTCCCCGTCTGATCGGTGCCTTCACTCAGGCCTATCCTGGAATTCGCATCAGCCTCGTGGTGGCCGACACCTCGGAAATCGTAGCTCATACGCTGGCCGGCCGCATTGAGATGGGCATTGTGGGGGCCCGCAGCAAAGACAAGCATCTGATCCAAACCGCCATCATGGATGATGACCTGCGGTTGGTCATTCCCGGCGATCATCCGTGGGCCGGCAAAAAGAGGATCTCTCTCGATGCAGTCATCCGAGAGCCTTTCATTATTCGCGAGGAAGGCTCCGGCACGCTGCGGTCGCTCGTCGAGCTGTTAAAAAGAAAAGATACCCAATTGTCGGATCTGAACGTCATCGCCGAACTGGGCAGCACCGAAGCGGTTCGGCAGGCCATTAAAAGCAACATCGGAATATCCATCTTATCCGCCTTTGCCGTTGCTGACGACATTCAGGCCGGTCATCTGGCGGCCGTTAGGATAGACGGCCTGAACCTCAAACGCTCCTTCTTCCTGACCACACACCGCCAGCGCAGCCTATCCCCACTGTGCAGGACCTTCATCGATTTTCTGAAGAGTGAAATGCCGTAGGACAAAGGAACTGTTTAGATGATCCATGCGATAGAGCTTGCCATACGAACATCGTGCGATTCACGTCCCCCCAAAAACAGGTTCGATGCCGCATACTTATGCTGTCAGACATTGAGCAACCAGCAATCTGTTTTTCTTGCCGCTCGATCGTTGCTCACCCATGGATACACGTCCAGCATCTTAATTCTCAATACAGATGCAAAAAGCGGATACCCGGGATACGATCAGTGGCACAGGCAGTTATGTGATACGGGGATTGCCAATCAAAACATCGTTCCCGTCCCTGTTGAAGATACACCAAGCCTGAATACCTTGATCGAGTCGCAGGCGCTGGTGGCGTATGCAAAGCATCGGCACCTGAGAACCATCGCTGTCGTATCGTCTCCATTTCACCAGCTCAGAGCACTTATGACCGCTGTAACCGTGGCATTGCGCATTTACCCGACATTGTCCATTTACAGTCACCCGGGCCAGACATTGCCCTGGTGCGAGGAAGTGGTTCACTCCCAGGGGACGCTCAAAGCAAGGCGGTACGATTTGATCAGGGAGGAGCTCAAGCGAATCGAAACATACCAGGCGAAAGGCGACCTGGCATCCTTCAACAAGGTCATCGACTACTTGAATCAACGTCGCATGGATTTATAAAGGGCGCATCCGGACAAATCAGAAAGGTTTCCGATGCATATTCAAAATCTGGAAAAATGGCAGCATCATCACGATTTTACCTTCATTCATGAAAAGGGAGAACGCCGGACGCTGCTGGTCCTTGTCATTACAGCGCTTACCATGGTCATCGAAATTGCAGCCGGCACGATATTCGGGTCAATGGCGCTGCTGGCGGACGGCTGGCATATGGGGACACACACCGCTGCGTTTGCTATCACGATTATGGCCTATCGGTATTCAAAGCGCCACGAAAACAATCGGGATTTTACGTTCGGCACCGGCAAGGTCAGTGTTCTGGGTGGATTCGCAAGCGCCATTGCACTGGCGGTCATCGCGCTTATAATGGGATTCGAATCGATCCATCGCTTTTTTGAAGCATCGCACATCCGATTCAACGAAGCCATCTGTGTGGCAATCCTGGGATTGCTGGTCAACCTGCTGTGCGCTGCCCTGCTGCATATCGGCCACGCGCATTTTCTCGAACATGCGCCTGACGCCGCAGATCATCGCCACCATGATCACAACCTTAAAGGCGCTTACCTGCACGTACTGGCCGATGCGCTGACATCGGTTCTGGCCATCGTGGCGTTGAGTTTCGGTAAAATTCTGGGCTGGTACTGGCTGGATCCGCTGATGGGTATCGTTGGGGCACTGGTCATCACCCGCTGGTCGTATGGGTTACTGATGGAAACCAGCGGTATCCTGCTCGACAAAAATATCGCGGCGAACCATAGAAGGGATATTCAGTCGAAAATCGAAAGCGATGCAGATAATCGGGTTTCAGATATTCATGTCTGGAAGGTGGGGCCTGCCGATTACGCTGCGATTATCAGCATTGTGACCCACTATCCGAAATCACCCGCTTATTATAAAAGCTTATTGAACAAATTCAAAAGCCTGTCACATGTAACAATAGAGGTGAACGAGGGTGAAGGCGAGCCTTGCCTACGGTAAACACCATACGGGTTGACATCCTCCGGATCTGCCTTAAGATTCTCTTGAAATTATCACCGGGAGTCGTATATGCCGATCTATGAATACCACTGCGAAAAATGCCACTGCGAGTTCGAACACCTGACGCTTTCAGAGCGGGACCCGGAGCCGACATGCCCCACCTGCTGCGGAAATCAGGTAAAAAAACTGCTGTCCGCCGGTGCCATCCGTCCGGCGGGGATCCCCACCGGATCGGGCGGCTTCAAACCTCCGAAATGCGCCCCGAGCGGTGGCTGAAAAATATAGGTATCCGCCCTTAGGTTAAGGGCGCACACAACAAGCTATCTCAAAAAAAATCCAAGTGCCCCTGCCGGCGTTGTGAAACGGTTCAGCATGCTCACATACGATGTGTATGCTCCGCTGTTTCACCGTTCCGCGCCTTGCCAGAAACCCTTGGATTTATTTTGAGATCGCTGGTACTTAACGAGCCTATTTATCGCGCAGTCTGCCCATCACCGCCCCGATGATCGATTCAACGCCCGCCTCGACACTCATGTTTGCCGTGTTCAAGAGAAGATCATAGTGGATCGGGTCGCAAATATCTGCATTAAAGGATTGACGGATGAATGCCCGGCGACGGTTTTCGCGCACCGTCACCCTGCGTTTGGCACTATCACTGGGGACACCGAATCGTTTGGCAACACGCTCAATGCGCACACTTTCCGGTGCGACGACACGCACGGAAAAACGATCCTTCTGCGGAATAATGAAGTTGGCGCCGCGTCCGACAATAACGGCCCTGCCGTGTTTGCCGATCGTGCCGACAACTTTCATCAGGTGGTCGAGATAAATGCTGGGATGAATATATTGGTCTTTAACGATGGAGGCAATGAAATCCTGCACCCCTGACAGCC
Source organism: Desulfobacteraceae bacterium (assembly GCA_050291625.1). Lineage (GTDB taxonomy): Bacteria > Desulfobacterota > Desulfobacteria > Desulfobacterales > Desulfosarcinaceae > JARRKU01. The sequence goes on along the minus strand of JBNKKC010000126.1, from coordinate 8,043 downwards.
GGTCCTTTTCCAGCGACTCCACTACAGTGGTGCTGATGCGGGCGCTTTCTGCGATCTTATGAATGATATCCCGGTGAAAAAAATCAAAATCAAGACGCTTGGCAACTTGTTCGGCAATCAGGCAGCCACCGCTGCCAGGCTCCATGCACAGGGTGACCACAGGGATTTTGGCTCTTTTTTTCTGGTCATCCTTGGAATATAGCCTTGTCCATTTTTCGAGCTGTTGTTGGACAAAATCTTCTATCAATAAATCGTCACGGTTCATGGTTGGCATGATGTTCCTCCCCAATAAATCGAAAATGCCCGGCGGGCCATTGTCAAACCGAGCGGCCCCATCTTCTTACTCGTGTATGTTTAAAAAAGCAACTCTCAATGTCAGCCGATCAGTTTTCTTCCTGTAGGAGGTTATATCATGAAGGAAAAATGGGAAGTTATTCTCTTGCTATTGCCGAACGGCATCCATCCATTGCTCGATAAGCCGGTCGTGGTCCTGCCGGGCCAATAACTGAGGCAGCCTGGCTTCGGCCTGCTGCACAGCCGTATCGATCAGTTCAATTTTGATCTTTTCGGCGGCGGCCCTGATCTGGTTATCGATCCTCACCTGCGCATTCGTCAGCATCAGTCGACTTTCCTGCCGGGCCTCTTCAATGATTTTGGCCTTAAGCTTCTGTCCCTCGGCCAAGATTCTCTCCTTGATCAGCACCAGCTTCTCCTTGCTGGACTTCAGCAGGATCTCACCGTCACGAATTTTCCGCTCGGCTTCTTCTTTTTTTTCTTCCAACTGTTTTATGGTTAATGCTGTCTCGGCCTTTTTTTCCTTGAAAAACTGTTTCATGGGGGCACGAGCATACTTGATGATGACAACCGCCAGGATGATAAAATTCACCCAGCGCATGATCAAGTCCCACGTCTGCCGGTTTTCGTTTATCAGATCGATCCCGCGCTTGAATAAATTGGCGGTCTCGGCTTGATCGGCCAGGCTCACGCCGCTCCAGAAAGCCACAACCAGGATGACCGGTACCGACATAAGACCGATAGTTGTCAAAGCTCTTTTCATGATGGGGATCCCCGGTCCAGCAATGCATCGATTATTTGATCGGCGAGCATGCCCGCTTCTCTTGCTATCTCCAGGCGCGCTGCAGCTATTTTTTCATCGGCCTGCCGTTGGCTTTCGTTTCGCAGGGATTCGATCTCCGATTTGGTCTGCGCGATAGTATCGGCCGCCGATCTCTGGGCCTCGCGCTCCATCTCCTCCCGGATCTTGAATGCAGCTTTGCGCGTCTCACTCTCCTGATCTTGAATCTGCCGACTGATTTGAGTATACCCCTCGCCGGCCGTATGGATCTCCTGCTGAACCTTCGCCAGATACTGCTCTCTTTCCGTCATCACCTTTCGCAAAGGGCGTATCATGATCCGATTGAGAAGTGTCATGAACAAAAGAAACGAAACCAGCTGCACCACCAACGTGGCGTTGATGCTGATCAAAGCGACATTTTCAACTATCTCCATGTGGGCTCCTGTCTAGACCACAAACAACAGCAGCAGGGCGATGACCAACGAATAAATACCGGTTGATTCGGATACGGCTTGCCCCACCAGCATGGTACGGGTCAATAAACCGGCCTCCTTGGGATTTTTTCCGATGGCTTCACATGCCTTGGCGGCAACCATGCCTTCACCAACGCCGGGCCCAATGGCGCCCAGCCCCATGGACAAACCGGCTCCTAAAAAAGCCGCTGCTTTTACGATATCCACACCCTCTATCGCCATGTTACCTCCTTTTGAGTCGCAAATTGCTAGTTATCAATCGAAACCAGATCAATAAAATAGCCCTTGACCAGTGTTATAAGACAAATATCAAAACAAGACTGATGACCATGGCATAGATCGCCGTCGATTGCGCCACGGCTTGCCCCACCAGCATGGTGCGCATCAGATCGCCTGCGTATTCAAGCCTCCGGCCAACCCAGCGCACGGCCCCCTCAGCCGTCATCCCATTTCCAATACCCGGACCGATGCCGCCAAAGCCCATACAGACGCCGGCGGCCAACAGCGCCATGGGTGCGCTGAAGGATGTCGCCTCCGGATAGCTTTTAAACATGAGTATAAAACTTACCAGAAGTCCGAAAATGGAAGGCGTCTGAGATACCGCCTGCCCGACCAGCATGGTGGTTGTCACCGGTCCAACCGATCTCGGCTGGCGCGCGACGCTCTCACAGCTTGCCCCTGCTGCCAATCCGCCGCCATAACCCGAACCGATGGACGCCAGCCCGATGCTTAAACCGGCGCCGATCAGTGCCGCCCATGTGGGTTGAGTCGGCTGGCCGCTGAAGTCCATGAAGATCAGCATCAGTGACACCACCATCGAAAAAATGGCCGGAGTTTGGCATACGGCGGACCCGATCAGCATATTGGTGGTCAACCGCCCGGATACCGCCGGCTGCCGGGCGATGCCGATGCAAACCTGCCCGCCGGGAAAACCCGATCCAATCCCCGACCCAACGGCACCGAACCCCATGCTCAAACCTGCGCCGCATAATGCGGCAGCTTTGATGGTACTGCTTCCGGGCATATCGACAAACAGAAGCAGCACGGCAATGACCAGGGCAAAGATTGACGCCGACTCTGCAACGGCCTGCCCAACGAGCATGTTTTTAAACAGATCTCCGGACAATTTAGGATTGCGAGCCAATGCGACGTTGGCCTGGGCAGCGGTATACCCCTCCCCGATAGCGGCGCCGACAGCACCGAATCCAATGGCGACGCCGGCCCCCAAATAGGCAGCAAAGTTTGTCAGAGTGGCAGGTTCCAACGATGCTCCTTAAATAACTATTTAATCTGGACGGAGATATACACCACCGTCAGCATGGTAAAGACAAAGGCTTGAATCGTACCGACGAACAAACCGAAAAATGCATTCAGAAACGGCGGCAGCAGCAGGTTGTAAGTCAAGTACGACACGACCAGTATGATGATCGACCCGCCCATGATATTGCCAAAAAGACGAAATGAAATCGAGACGATTTTTGCCAACTCGCCGATCACATTCAACGGCATCATGAAAAACATGGGCTGGAAATATTCTTTGGAGTAATCTTTAAAACCCTTGGATTTAATGCCGGCATAATGGGCGACGCAAAAGCCCATCAACCCCAGTGCCAAAGGTGTGTTCAGGTCTTTGGTGGGCTCTTCGAGGTGGGGGATGATCCCGAGCCAATTGGATAAAAGCATAAAGAAGAACAGTGCGCACACCATGGGGCCGTATTTTTCGGCCTCGCGTTTGTTCAGCGCATCCTCGGTTAATTGATAAAGCTGCCCCACAATCAATTCACCGATGATTTGGAAAGGACGCGGTATGAAATCACGCTTTCGCGTGGCCAGTACCCCGAACAGCAGCAGCAAAGCGAAAACAATCCAGGTCATCAGAATGACTTCCAGGTTGAAAACAATCTTAAATCCGCCGATCGAAAAAATCAGTTGGTGTATCTGTCCAAGATTACCCATAACCGTTTGCTACCTCATCGAGTCTCGCAGCTTGGTCCATAAATGGTCGCTCACAATGGCAACCTGTATCATAAACAAACCTGCAGCGGTAGTGGTCAGCGCCACGGAATCGTGCTTCAATGCCCAGATCAGCGGAAGCGCCATCAGAGCAAGACGAACATAGATTGAAGTCAATGAGAACAGCAGGGCTTTACCACGCACATACCGCAACCGCATGGGCAGTGCAAGAGCCATTAAAATGAAGTTGACGATACCGAACAGCGTCCCCAGGATGAGCCCCTTGCCCAGTGAGCGCTGACCCGTCATTATGAGCAGTCCTGCCAGTATGGCGGCCAGTATCAGCGCCAGACGTATATATCGCTTCTGTACGTTCCACATTGAAGCCGGCCCTTCAGGACCCTCGGAACCGGAGGAGCCTCCCAAGTTGCCAGTATAATGGGATAAATTGTTCGAATACTGCTCAGCGCCGGTTATCGGAATCTCGTTTTTCACGATCAAGCGTCTCTATAATTTGGCGATAGGCGGTAATACCGCCACCGATCACGCCGAGAATAGTAAAAATCGCCGTCATGAGACCTTTTGTTCCCAGCCATGTGTCCAGAGTGCGACCGATGAAGAAACAAAATAAAATGCACCCGACCATGGTCAGTCCCAACTGCAGGACGATCTGCAGATGGGCAGCCCACTCTCGATTCTTTTTGAAATCGAATAGCATGATACTTTATCATATGCCCCACCAAACGATGTGACAATCGTTTTATGGCGATAGACGGCATTGGTCTATGGTGAATCGGAACGCAGCTATTTTGGTCACTGTGCATGTTATCCCGCTCAGTGGGGTGAGTTGCGGCAGCCATCTCCACCATGCATCGCACGTTGATGAAGGTAGCAAAAGAAAAACGAAATAACAGACACCTATAAGGGGTGTCAATAGCTTTATGCAAAACTATTTTTTTAATGTCTTTCAGGGAATGAATGAAACTTTAATACTTGACCCATGCCTTGTTTTTCACTACGGTTTCTATTGCCGGGAACTGTCAAACTTACTGAAAATGAATTAGCAACATCCTCTGAAACAATTGGGGAATTGTCGCAACTGAAGGGTGTCACAACGTGTGGCCATGCCATTTTCCGACATTCTGCCGTTTGGCCGACGAATTCAAGCGACAGGGAGTACGTTGCGTCTCTTTTCCTTAACGTCAGACCCGAATTCGTCCGTCAATTGCAATTATTCTTTTGCAGTGCAATATTTTATTGCATGCCGTCTGTCTATACTGACATAGCATTGGGTCGTTTGATTCTAATCCAGTTGTCTTAAAAGGTCGATCTGGTAAATATCAAACATGCCCATCGCTCATCTTGGGCTGGGCATAATATTTGCAGGGTTTTCAATCTTTTTAGCTTGATATTTCTTTTAAGACAACTATTGCCGGTTCAATTATGATGATCGGTTCAACCGGCGCAAATTGGTTTGCTCTATGGCGTTGAACGTTTGCTGAATATCAGGTCAAGTGATGTATTTTTTAAAAAAGTAGGGAATTGTTACCGCTGAAGGGTATCACAACGTGCGACCGTGCCTTTTTCCGACGTTTTGCTGTTTTGGCTTACGGATTCAAGCGACAGGGAGAATGCCCATGACCCATTCATGTCGAATTTTAATCTCCGCCCTGACACTCCTGACATGTTTCATCATGCTACACCTCATCGCGCCCATCACGGCTTCGGCCGGAGAGCCGGATCACGGCACAGATCCAGACCATTCAATAGCGGCCGCCGAAGACCACGCAGTTGCCGAACACAACGCCCCGGAGAATCAATCAGAGGCCCATGCATCCACGCACGGCCATGCCGATCTGGGCAGTCGCCTTCCATTGACCAGTTGCCTCCCCTTTGCCGGAATGCTGCTCTCCATCGCTTTATGGCCTCTGGCGGCACCTGAGTTCTGGCATCACCATTTCGGCAAGATATCGGCATTCTGGTCGCTGTGTCTGGCCGTGCCGTTTGTCATTATCTTCAAAGGCCTGGCTGTTTATGAAATCATCCACATCATGCTGGCTGACTACGTACCCTTTATTATTCTGCTCTGGTCGCTGTACACGGTATCCGGAGGCATTTTGCTGCGAGGGACACTGACCGGCACGCCGATGCTCAATGTCATCATTCTGCTGATCGGCACCATCCTGGCATCGTGGATGGGAACCACCGGGGCCGCCATGCTGCTGATCCGCCCCTTTTTAAGGGCCAATAAAAACCGAAAGAACCGGACCTTCATGGTCGTCTTTTTTATATTCCTGGTGGCCAACATCGGAGGCTCGCTGACACCGCTGGGAGATCCGCCGCTCTTTCTCGGCTTCCTGCACGGCGTTCGTTTTTTCTGGACCTTTCATATCGCCCCTCACATGGCAAGCATGGCGGTCCTGCTGATGACCATCTACTATGTCATCGACAAATATTATTTCACAAAGGAGAAGCGGCAAATCGAAGCGGCTGACAGCTCCGATAAGGCATCCGGCAGCGAAGCCCGTGTCCCGCTTACGCTTGAAGGCATGCCCAATTTCATATTTCTTGCAGGCATCGTCGGCGCCGTCCTGATGAGCGGCATGGTGGACTGGGGCGAGGTCAACACACTTGGCGTTCATCGCGGCATCCAGGACTGGGTCCGGGACCTGATCCTGATCGTTCTCGGTGTTCTCTCCCTGGTCACCACATCGGCAAGAATCCGGGATGACAATGAATTCACCTGGTTCCCCATACAGGAGGTGGCATACCTGTTCATTGGCATTTTCATCACGATGATTCCTTGTCTGCTGATTTTAAAAGCCGGCTCGGAAGGCGTGCTGGCTTTTGTCATTAAAGGCATCAGCCAACCGGCCCACTATTTTTGGGTCACCGGAGCGTTGTCAAGTTTTCTGGACAATGCTCCGACCTACCTGACATTCTTCAATACGGCCCTGGGCAGTTTCTATGCAGGTTTATCCGAGCCGGATGCGGTGGGTCTGCTGATGTCCGAAAAGGCGATTTACTTGAAGGCCATCTCATCCGGAGCAGTCTTTTTCGGAGCCTGCAGCTATATCGGCAACGCCCCGAATTTCATGGTGCGTTCCATTGCCGAGGAGGCCGGAACCCCCATGCCCAGCTTCTTTGGGTATATCCTGAAGTATTCTCTTGTTTTCCTGATCCCCAGCTTTATTGTCATTACATGGATATTCTACTAGGTGGCGGCGATGGTCAAGATAGACCCTCTAGATTGCAGCGACCAGCCGGTTTCAATCTCCCGGAAACTGCGCGGGGCCAATGTGGCCATCATCGGAGGCGGTACATTCTGCCGCAAGCTCATCGATTTTTTCCAGGATCAGGATCTGTCGCCGGACAAGCCCAATATTATCGCTGTGGCCGACATCAATACGGAGGCACAGGGCTATCAACGCGCTCAACGGCTCGGCATAATGACCACCGCGGATTATCGCGAGATATTGAATATCGATCAGCTGGACGTGATTCTGGAGATTACCAACGATCCGAATCTGAAAGCCGCCATACAACGGATAAAGCCACCCCATGTCGATCTGATCGATCAATCCCACGCCCGCTACTTATGGGACTCGCTTCAGGTGGAAAACACTCAGCACTACATCTCAAATGAATTGCAGCGAATGAAAGACGACCCGGCAGCAGTGGAGAAGCTGTTCGAGCAAAGCTTCGGCTGCTTCAACAGTATCATCGCCCGCCGCAATTCGCGATCCAGAGAAATTGAACTGGAACTGCTGAAAAACGAACGGGCCCAGTCCCAAATCATCCAGGGCAGCACCATCCCGACTTTCGTCATCAACAAAGACCATATCGTCACCCACTGGAATACGGCATTGGAAAAACTTTCGGGAAAGGCCGCCAGTGAAGTGGTGGGCACCAACCGCCAGTGGGCCCCGTTCTGGCAAAACGAACGCCCCACCATGGCGGATGTCATTCTGGGCCAAATCAGCGAGGAGGATATCCAGAAACTCTACGGCTCCCATTGGCGCAAATCGATGCTGATCGAAGGGGCTTACGAAGCCGAGGTGTTTTTCCCGACGGTAGGCGAGTCCGGAAAATGGCTCTGGTTTACGGCGGCCCCCATCAAAGCTCCGGACGGCACGATTGTGGGTGCCATCGAAACCTTGTGGGATAAAACCGAGGATAAAAAGGCCGAGCAAGAGCGCGAGTTGCACACGCAGGAGCTGGCCGCCCTGTGCTCCATTTATACAGCACTGAGCGCGCCGAAAACCATCGACCAGAGAATTGAGGCGGCCCTTAAGGAGATTCATTCGTTTCTTGCCGCGGATGACATCTGTATCTTTATTCAAGACAATCCCGAGTCGATTTTTTTGAAATACCACTACGGCAAGCCGGATCGGCTGCCCCCCATCGAATCTTCCAGCGACTATATGAAGCTGATAAAACAAATCGTGGAAAAGGGCGATGTGCTGCTGGTAGAAAATCTGGATTCAGCCGTTCGGCCGGAGTTGGCTCATCTGGCCGATGAAGGATTTCAGGCGCTGGCAA
>JBNKKC010000125.1:0-29797 GCA_050291625.1 Desulfobacteraceae bacterium | reverse complement strand
AGGGGCGCTGCGGGCGTCCCGCAAACTCACTATCGCTCAAACAGTGCGGGGCGCTGATCCTCCGCTGCCCCTAAGCCCCACTAAGACCGCATGGCTTACATTCGACAACCCCACATCACCACCACCTTAAGCATTCGTTTTGAGCGCAAAAACCGTCGACTTGAGTTTTATGGAAAAGCGCAAAAGTTAATACCTTTTGCGAGCAATGAATAAAGAGGGTATTGGGTGCCCGGCCGGGGCACAAACTTGAGGTCTGCCAGGGAGCTAATGATGGATTATTGCCCTATTGTCGAAGATCTTAAAGCGATGGAATTACAGGCGACTGCGACAAGCGGTTTCCGTCAGCTGTTATCCACAGCATTTGATTCCTTCTGGTCGATGACCTGGCGGATCTTTTTTGTCAGATCGCTGTAACTCAACGGTTTCATAATAAAATCCCAGACGCCTTTCATTTGCGCTTTTTCCGGAGAAATTTTTTCGCTGTAACCGGTGGTTATGATGACCGGGACATCCGGCCGAATCTCCTGAAGCACCTGGGCCAGTCGGTTCCCTGTCATATGGGGCATGGTCATATCGGTAATCACCAGGTCGAATTTGTCGGGATCGCTTTTAAAGAGCTCCAATGCTTCCAGAGGATCGGTATAACCGACAACCCGGTATCCACATCTTTCAAGCAATTGGGTGCCCAGTCGCACCAAAGCGGCCTCATCATCCACGAAGAGGATGCTTTCATCGCCCCTGGACGGCTGCTCGTAGGATATGGGTTCATGGCTTGTAGCCGTTCGGACGATGGGGAAAAACACATCGAACGTCGTTCCCGCGCCCGGCTCGCTGTTCACCTGAATCGCCCCGTTGTGAGCGCTGACAATCCCATACACCACGGCCAGACCCAAACCCGTTCCCTTACCATCTTCCTTGGTCGTAAAATAGGGATCGAAAATGCGCTGCATGGTTTGTTCGCTCATCCCATGTCCCGTGTCGGCGATGGTCAATTTCAGATAGTCGCCTTCCTCCAGATCGACAAGGTCGACAAGGTCATCCGGGCTTAATTGAACCTCGGCCAAACTCACCTTGAGCAGGCCGCCTTCTTCCTGCATCGCCTGGTAGGCATTGGTGCACAGGTTCACAACCACCTGGTGCATTTGGGTGGGATCGGCCAGGATGGTGCTCTGGCAGTCAATCTGCTGCTCAATGGTAATGGTGGAAGGCAAGGAGGGTCGTAAGAGTTTGAGCGCTTCCTGGATGATCAGGTCTATTCTGACCGGTTTTTGCTCTTGTTCGTGCATTTGACTGAAGCTGAGAATCCGGTAGACGAGCTCCTTGGCACGCTGGGCGGCACTCATGACTTCACTCAGAGAGGAGCGGGCCGGATCGTCTTCCGGCAATATGAGGGCCGTCAGATCCGTATACCCGATGATGGCCGAAAGAATATTGTTGAAATCGTGGGCGATCCCTCCGGCCAGGGTTCCGATGGCCTCCATTTTTTGAGCACTGCGCAATTGCGCCTCCAAATGTTTCTGGCGGGTGATATCCCGTGCAAAATTCAGGGTGGCGGGGCTTCCCTCCCAATCGACGGTTACCGTATTGAGGTCGGTCCAAAGGATCTGACCGGCGGCGTCGATGATTCGGAAGGAGTATCGATCGGGCGGATTGTCGCCCGGCAAGCGCCCCATATGCCGGGAAATCACATGGTCCCGGTCATCGGAGTGAATCAACCCGGCAAACGACATCTCGATCAGCTCCGCAGGCTCGTAGCCGGTCATCCGGGTCGTTTTGCTGTTTGCATATTTAATCCGACCGCCCTGGACGACAAAAATGGCGTCATTGGCGTTTTCGACCAGCAATCGATACTTCTCTTCCGATTTCACCAAGGCGCTTTTGGAACGGATTCGATCCTCGATATCGATAAATACAATCAGGGCGGTTGTGACGATTTCATAATCCCTCTCATGAAAGGGCCGGTGCAGGTGCTGATCCTCGGTGTTGTTGCATACCAGAAGGGCGAGGTTGGCGCGCGGCACAAATGACCATAAAAGATACGGCATGCCGGCAAAGTCACGCATGGAATCGGCCACCGGGTTGGGAGAGGTGTCTGAATTGATATGGAAATTTTCCCCAGGCAACACCGGGGGCTTAAATTCGGACGGCAACTCACGGGAAAAACCCAAGGTGCTGACGGGCTTGAAACAAGCTTTTTCGGGATTGAATTCCAACAAGGCGGCGCAATCCACCTGCATGGTCTTCAAGATGACCCGCAGGCACGGCAGCTCGACATCATCCGATCTTGTCCAGCCATTTTCCAACTGGTACGCATTGCTGACGAGTTCGGCCAGCATTCGGCTTCGGGTGGCGTCCAGGCGGGCGCGCGTTTTTTCCGCCTGCAGGTGCAGGATATGCCGCCCCAACTCATTGCACTGATTTCGGTAATACGCTAACTCCTGAATAGTGGGCTCATCCATTTTCAAGGCTCCAAGGTGAACACAGCAAGCACCCCAGTCCAATCGAGGGGACGGGTCCGATCGATACAGGGAGCCAGTTCGACTCCTGAATAGAATCCTAACAGCGGCATGGCATCGCCGATGGCCGCCTGCAAAATGGACGCTTCTTCTATTTCATCCCCGCAAAAGGCGCACGCCCTGCCGGCGCAATCGATGTACAACGCACCCAGGCCCTGGCCGTTATGGATTTGACTTAGTAGTTTTCTGGTTCGGTTGCGGACCGATTCGCGCACGAGTTTCTGGTCGATGGACATGATCTGGATGCTCATGCCCACCTGGAAATCGGCTTCAAAAAGGGAGATGGAACCATCCTCCGGGTTGGCACCGACGATCAGTCGGTTGATATAGGCCGATTCCTTATATGGATCAAACGGATTGCCCAGTTTTTTGCCCAGTGCCACCATGGTGGTGAAATTCACATCGGCCTGATCTACATCCGTCAAATGGGTCATCTCATATAGTACGTCGTATGCCGAACGACCGTCGAGTTCATAGATAACGGGACCGTCGATACGCGTTATTTCCATAAATGCGCTGATGGGTTTGAACCCATGCATGATGGTGATGTGACTCGACCAGACAGGCGGCAGTACAAGCGCAACAGCCATGTTCTTTGCAGGGGACCGGCCGTCGAACACATAACTGTTCGACAATTGAAAATCTCCCAGCAGGCCGGCGCCGAAGAGCTTCAGCGGCTTGTCGGCCAATCCGGCATAGATTCCATCCATCAGCCGGCTGGCGACATTGAGGACCGGCGGCGGCCCGGATTTGACGGAATCGTAAAAAAGAATGACGGTGGCATTGTCGGCCGCACATTCACGGAGCTGTCTGCCCAGCCGCTCACCGGCCCGGGTTTCGCCCTGGTCTATCCTTGGAGCGGTTAATATGGATATGCTGTCCGTTGTTTCGGGAAAAGCGGCCAGAGCGCATTCATAACCCACATAGCTGATGCGGTGGTTGGTGATGGTACCGACGGCTGCGCCACCGAGTACAGGGACCGGGCCTAAATGAGAGCGCAGCCCTTCCAGAACGGCTTCCGGATCATGCCGACCGCCGCAGAAAGCCAGGACCCAACCGGCGGCATCATCCGTTCCCATCCTGCCTGTGATTCGTCTGGCGGCTTGCTGGCCGGCGAGAAAAGAATCCGTGTCTCGACTCGCTCCCAGAAAAATCATTTTCATATCTCCTTGCTTTGCTTTCGCGATCGAAAGCCTGCAAATGCACAACAAATTCTTGGAAACAAAACATGGATGCAGTCGAATAGAAAGGCCGATCAAATCATTCTAGAGAAGAACGCAGATGGGCTAAATGCATGGGTTATTACAATTTTTGCTAACCTGGGCTGAGTTGTCAAGCCAATTTATCAAGTGAGGGGCGTATCTCAGCCCCCCACTGCCATTCAACCGGTCTTAAAAGTCGGGGTAATAGACTGTCTGATCATTACATAAGTCATCCGAGGTGAACCAGTTCAGATCCGGTCCCGAATCACTATAGTTGGATACGTCCTGGCGGTTGTCGTTCGACCCATAATTGTATTCCGTATAATTGCCCACGACATCGTCGGGCGTAAACCAGTTGCCGTCCGCCCCGGCTGTATCGTATCGGGTTTCCAGAATCGCCAGACCGGCACTGCCATAGGTCCATCGCTGATATCCGCCGACGGGATCGTCACCATTGAACCAGACCAGATCCGGTCCCGGATCGCCGTATTCGACGGACCGTTCCACAAAGCCGCCCCCATTCAGCGTGGGCTCCATATAACCCGCCGGAATATCATCATCCGTAAACCAGAGAAGATCGGGACCGGCACCAGAGATTTCTACAAACCGGGTTATGATATCCCCGGTGCCATAAATGAAATCGTAATATCCATCGATATCATCATCGTCTGTAAACATGATGCCGTCCGGCCCCGGACCATTGTAGCCGCTGAATCGGTTGAGGTTGTCGTTGGCATCGTATTCAAGGCGGTAATAACTGGAAAAAACGTCATCACCGGTAAACCAGGTCCCATCCGCTCCCGGACCGCTATAACTGCCCCATGACGTTCTGAAGCTCCGATCGTCGTAACCAATGCCGGTATAGTCGTCCACCACATCGTCGGAGGTAAACCACGACGCATCGGGACCGGGATCCACGTATCGGGTGCGCCTGGTTAATACATTAAACTCATTATACGTTATGCCGATCCGGGAACTCATCACATCATCACCGGTAAACCACAGGCCATCCGCGCCAGGGTCGTCGTATGGATTGTCCTGGGTCATGAGGTTTGAGGCATTGTACGAATAGGTTCGATAGTCATCCACGAGATCATCATCGTTGAACCAGAGGGCATCCGCGCCAGGGTCATTGTAATCGACCGATCGGATTTTATTGTGATTGATATCGTATTCATATGCCGTATAGACATTGATGTCGTCGTCGGTTGTGAACCATGTTCCATCCGCGCCGGCTCCATTGTATAGAATACTATAGGTCATGTCGTTATCGCCGTTGTAGGTATAGCCCCTGTAGCTTGAAAAAACATCGTCATCGGTAAACCAGGTGGCATCCGCTCCCGAACCGCTGTAATAAACTCTCCGGACAAGGTTATTTTCGCTGTCATACGTGTATTCCGTATAGTAGGACACGACACCCGGCGTTATGTATGTAATATCCCGATATTTCGGATTCCGGTATGTTTTGAAAAAAATATCCGACAAGGGCATCTCTTCGCCGTCCAAATCCTTGATCCCGGACAGCACGATGGTGTATGTTGCATCCCACTCCAGATATCTGCCGAAAAAACCCGCCTGGAATTCTCCCATCATGACGAATTGCAGATCCCGGAATCCTTTCAGATCGATGGTCAGGGTGCGGCTGTCGCCGTCATAGCTGACGTATCTCATCAGGTTATAGCCCATAACAAAGCGTTCGCTGCTATTGCCGAAGCCGAACGTGCCGACAATCAAGGCATCTGCAAAACTGTCATCGATGCTTTCCGAAAACGTAATCTGGACCTGCGAGGTGGTCACTCTGACATCGGCCTCACCATCTGCGGGAGTACTCGATACGATGGTTGGCGGACCGGGCAGTTTTTTGTTGCCTCCGCCGCCGCCGCTGCTGCACGCAACGAGACAGGCAGCCAGCAAAATGAAAATCAATAGTCGTTCAGGTGTTTTTCTGATGAGACTTCCCATGGTTATCTCCTTTTCAATCGAACAAAGAACAATCACGCAGATGGCCCGGCAGTCATCCGATGTGCCAAACCAAGTCAAGAGAGACAGCTGCTGCTTATTTTAAAAGTCGGGATAATAGACAATTTGACCATCCAGCACATCATCCGAGGTGAACCAGTTCAGATCCGGGCCCGGATCACTGTATTCGGATATAGTCTGTCGGTTGTCGTTCGCCCCATAATCATAATCCGTATAATTGCCCATGACATCGTCGGACGTAAACCAGTTGCCGTCGGCCCCCACGGCACTGTAACGGGTTTGCCGGGTCGCCAGGCCGGCACTGCCATAGGTCCAGAGCTGATAACTGTTGATGGGGTCGTCGCCATTGAACCAGGTCAGGTCCGGCCCCGGATCGCTATAATCGACGGACTGTTCCACAAAGCCGTCCGCGTTCCATGTCGGCTCCATATAGCCGCTCGGAACGTCGTCATTTGTAAACCAGAGCAGATCGGCTCCGGCGTCTGCAAATTCCGCTACCCGGGTAATCGCATTCCCGGTGTCATAGGTAACGCCGAAATATCCGCTGACATCATCGTCGTCTGTAAACATGATGCCGTCCGGTCCCGGACCGGCGTACCCGCTCAAGCGGGTCAGGTTGTCGTTGGAATCGTAGACAAGGTGAAAAAAACCGGCAAAATCGTCATCGCCGGTAAACCAGGTCCCGTCCGCGCCGGGGCCAATATATTGCCCCCATGACGTTCTGAAGTTCCGAGCATTGTAGCCAACGCCCATGTAGCTGCCCACCGTGTCATCGGAGGTGAGCCACTGCCCGTCGGCGCCGGCATCCATATACATGATGGCTCTGGTAAAGACAGTGTATTCATTATACGTAAAGGCTATCCGGCCGCCCATCACATCATCATCGGTAAACCACTGCGTATCCGCGCCGGGGTCATCATACACGTTGACCTGGGTGATGAGGTCAAAGGCATCATATGAAACGGTTCTATAAGTATCCACCACGTCGTCACCGGTGAACCAGGCGGCATCCGCTCCCGGGTCATTGTATCGGACCGTTCGGATCATATTGTGATTGGTATCGTATTCATAGGTGTTATAGAAATTGACGCTGTCGTCGGATGTGAACCATGTCCCATCTACGCCGGTGCCGTTGTAATACGTACTGATGATCTTGTCGTTGTCGGAATTGTAGGTATGAGCATCGTATGTTGAAAAGATATCATCACCGGTAAACCAGTCGGTATCCGGTCCTGCACCGCTATAGTCAATTTCCCGTGTGAGGTTATTTTGACTGTCATACGTGTATTCCGAATAATAGGACACGACGCCCCCCCCTGAATAGGAGATATCCCGGTATTCCGGATTTCTGTATGTTTTGAAAGAAATATCCGACAAGGGCATCTCTTCGCCGTCCATATCCTTGATCCCGGACAGCACGACCCTGTATTGTGCATCCCATTCCAGGTATCTGCCGAAAAACCCCGCCTCCAGCTCTCCCATGAGTATCGATTGCAGATCCGTGAATCCTTTTGTATCGATGGTCATGGTGCGGCTGTCGTCATCATAACTGACGTAACTCATCAGGTTATAGCCCGAAGCCATCTGCCCCATGCTGAAGGTGCCGACAATCATGGCGTCAGCAAAGCTGCCATCGATGCTTTCCGAAAAAGTAATTTGGATCTGGGACGTGGTCACTCTGACAGCGGCCGCCCCATCTGCGGGTGTACTCGATATAATCGTCGGCGGGCCGGGCAGCCTTTTGTTGCCTCCGCCGCCGCCGCTGCTGCACGCGACGAGACAGGCCGCAAGTATAACCAGAAGTTGTTTAGGCGTGTTTTTGATGAGACTCTCCATGTTCATCTCCTTTTCAATCGAGCAAAGAACTCTGCTGCAAATTGCCTGGCAGCAATCCGATCTGCCTGTTCAAGTCAAGTGAGACAGCTGTTTTTTTATGACATTGTTTTATGGTAAACGGAAAGGGAATCTGTTGAGGTTTGGGGAAGGAGAAAAAATATAACCTGGAAACAGCTCTAGTGAACATCAATTCATCTTCCGTTCTATAGGGCAATCAGCGACACGCAATCCTATGGAAATCATTTAGAAACCTATTGGACTTAATATATGCCAATAGATCTTCTTGAATCAAGTCTTTTTGAAAAGGAGCTGAATCATACAAAAACGGTATTCTATCGGCTGAAATCTGCGGATAAATACGCTTTCCGGTTGAGAACGATCCTATTTCTCAGAAATCATAAGTAAAAAACCCGACAGACCATGTAAAGACCACGGAATCGCAGATGAGTCCGCATCAATGCTTTGCCGAATCGACCGCCATACAACAGACTGTATTAAAAAAGGATTTGACCGCACAATCATCACTCTGCTATACAAAACATGAACAAGGAAGTGATGATCCATCATAGGTTGCAAATTTCTTTACTTTAAGCACTCCTGTACCATTAATAATTTAATACCGACGAACGCGTAAAACGTTCTGCAGCAGGCTATACCGGCGACTGCAGGAGTCCGGAACCGGCAATATACACCACATCCCGGCCTTGGAGAGGGTGTCGGCATTAATATATATGTAAAATAACTTTTGTTCGAACCATAGTCGAAGAAAGGAGGCGTTCAGGCAAAGCAATAGAATGAAGTGCTTTATTGAATTGAGTTGAAATGAACTGTTTGAATCGAATTCACGCGAAACTTGATCAAGGAGGTCGACATTGAAAAAGAAACTGACATCAGTAGTGGTAGCGGCGTTTGTCTTCGCAGTCGTTTTCGCTGCGCATGCAATGGCGGCGGAAGATGATGTAAACATTCCCATTACGGCAGATCAGGCGTTTGACGCCGTCGTCAAGCAGGTAGATCCGGCAACAGGCGAGAATATGCGCGTCGCCCTGATCGATGTTCGCACAACCGCGGAGTACTTCTGGGTCGGCGCCTGCGGCAAGGTGGAAAGCATTACAACGACTTCCGGTAATGAATTCTTCCCGTACAACGGCAAGGTCGTGATGAAATGGGGCAACATGCTTTGTTTCAAGGTCGAAGGCCACCACGGCCTTCTACGACCGGTTATTTTGCCTGTCAAAAAGGTCGCTTCGATCGATACCGTGGATATTTCCATCCATATACCGACGCATATCTGGGATGAAGCCAACTGCACAAAATTCGCCAATCCTGATTTTGTGACCACCATCGAATCGCTAAGCGCCGACTACGATGTTCTGATCCTGATGTGCCGCAGCGGCAAACGCTCAAATACCCGCGCCTTCGACACTTCCCTGTTTCAGGCCGTTTACGAAATCGACGATCCCAACGGCACCAACGGGCATGGCGGTTTCCAGGGCACTTCCTACGGCGATGTGTACAACGGATACCGTGGATATCCGGGCCGCAATACGAATCTGCAGGAGACGCCGTCTGCTTCCTGGAACGATGCCGGCCTTCCGGTCCACATCGGGTGGACGCCCGTAACACCGGCGCTTAGCGCTCCAGAGTAGAAAAGGCCGCAACCGTACATATAGATGTTATGCATTGATCGGTTGACATCTTATTCCCGTTCTCATTTCCGCGAACCATAGTAGAAAAAAGATATCCCGGCTCACAGGGTTGGCTGGGGGCCGGGATATTAAATCATTACACTTGAGATAAAGTTCCCCATGACCTCCAGACTTTTCCGCACCTGCTCCTTGTAGGGTGCATGACCGCAGTTTTCCAGCAGGCAAACCCGTACCGGACCTGAAGAGCGGTTTTCAATGGCTTTAACCTGGGCAACGGTACCGTATGGATCGTCATAACCCTGTATGACCAATTGCGGCACGATGATGTGCGGCAGGTAGGATTCAATGTTCCACTGCATGAAATCCGGGTCCAGCCAGGCGTTATTCCAACCCCGGAAAGCGCCATCCACGTTATCTCCATGATATTTCGTTAAACGCGCCTTCAAATCATCTTCTTCGTACTGCAGTTTCGCCCTGGCAATGGACATGACAGACAAGGTTTCACAAAATACATGGGCGGCCATGGTCATAACGGCTTTCAGTCCCGGTGCCGATGTCCCGCCGGCATAAATTAACGCAATCGATCCCCCATCCGAGTGACCGACCAGCATGTGGTCGCCGATCTTGGCGGTTTTAAGCAGATCGGGCAATACGTCGAGACCTTCATCGTGCATATATGTCAGGGGCCTGGGCACATCACAGGGGTCCGAACGGCCGTAACCGCGACGACTGTAGACCAGCCCGGAACAACCGCTGATGCTCGAAAGACGCGCCGGAAAATCCCCCCACATGTCGATGCAACCGAGGCCTTCGTGCAAAAACACCAGCGTGGGTTTGCCGACCTCGCCGGGAAAACGTTTGACTTCCAGCTTAGCGCCGCCCACGGAAAGAAATTCGATCTCTGTCTGGTCTCTTTCGTTCATCGTATAGGCATCTCTGTTCAGTGACACAATTGATTCTCAATTGTACAGTTTTTGGGTGTCACACCAAATTACCACTAAAGCGCCGTCGGCCCAACCTCTTTATCAAAGCGGCGGCCAATAGCCGGGAAAAGAGACGAGGCCTGCAAAAGCGGACGATTGCCACCATGGCAGATAATAGGGTATAGATGAGCCATGGAACATAAAACAGATAAAGAAAGCCGTTTAACCGAGTATCTCATACCCACGGAGATCATCGACTGCGACCATGGCGCCGTCGTCGATTTTGCCCGAAACAGCACCACCGGGTTGCAAACGCCCAAGGACCGGGCGATCCGCCTCTACTATCGGGTTCGCGATGAGATCCGTTATGATCCTTATCAGATCGATCTGTCGGTGCCGGGCATGCGGGCCAGCACGACCCTGAAATCGGGCCGGGGTTGGTGTGTGCCCAAGGCGACTTTGCTGACCGCTTGTTGCCGAGCATTGGGGATTCCCGCCAGACTCGGTTTTGCCGATGTCCGCAACCACCTCTCCACCGCCCGCATGCGCCGGTATATGCGCACCGATATCTTTCACTGGCACGGATATGCCGCCATATATCTCGACCGCAGGTGGCTCAAAGCCACTCCCGCTTTCAATATCCAGCTCTGTGAGCGTTTCAATCTCAAACCCCTTGAATTCGACGGATGCAGCGACTCGATCCATCACCCCTTCGATCAGTTGGGCAAAAAGCACATGGAGTACGTTCGCTACCGGGGAGAAATGGCGGACGTCCCTTTGAAAGAGATACGAAACGTGTTTGAGCGCTATTATTCGGCCTTTCTATCACCCACCGAAACTGATTTTGAGCAGGATGTCCAATCGGAAGCCCATGACGCCGAAAACACTTAATCAGCTTTGAAAACCTGCAGATAATCGATCCTGACGGCCTTGACGAAGAAGATACCGTTTTCATGGAGACGTTCAAGGCTTTCGCGTTCGATGCGCTTGAGCCTCATTGCGAAGGCCTCATTCGCGGTTTCATCGCCGGTTCCCGGTAAGACGGATTGTGGATCGTAGAAAGCCCAGTCCTGCGTAGCGAGATATCCGGAAATCACAAGTCGATTGTTTGGCGCATCTACCATGCACCAATGACCCTTTTTTGATAATGACGAAAATCCGCCTTGAAAAAGAGGAAATATTCGTTACTATTCCGGACGATTATTTTACACCTCCGCAATAACGGGGGCCATTTTGCTGAAATAGAAAAAGATTGGTGAACAGACATGGCGCTGCCGGCAACCCATTTTCGATTTGCACTGGACGCGGCCCGCCGCTTTGAAATCGGCGACCGGCAGGCCTACCTGTCCGGAACGCTTTACCCGGATAGCCGATGGCTCACGGGGGTCGATCGGACCGCCACCCACGGCCGCGAATGCCTCGAGATCGATTTTGCCGATTCCGATTTTAAGCTGGGATGGTACGTTCACTGCCGCTGCGACGCCATTCAGATGCGGCTGGTATTGGCCGGGTGTCCCCAACTCGCCGCCCTGGACGATCATACCCGTTGGATAAAGGTCTCCGTGATGAAGATGACATCGATACAGATCACCCTTGGGGAAAGGTCAAGAAGGTCCTTGACACCAGCGTTGTGGAATGTATAAAAGCTGACGTAGTTTATCAGAGCTGTGCATGGATTACGGAACACGGTGCAATTCCGTGACGGACCCGCCGCTGTAATCCCGCCCCTTTTGGGGAACTTCTGCAGTACTTTAATGCCACTGTTGTTCGAATGGATGATGGGAAGGCTGCTGCAAAAGGGGGAAAGTCAGAAGACGATCCGAGCGCAGAGTTGAGATTCGAAGGTAAAGGGTTTCAACAGCCGTTTTATTTGGCTGTTGGAACCCTTTTTTGTTTGGAAAGGATAAGACGATTGATCAATACCCAATGCATCCTCGTTCCGGAGATCGGACGATTCGAATGGACCCAAAAAGAGCTGCCGCCACCGCAAGATGACGAGGTCCTGGTCGAGGTGGAGGTCACCGGATTGTGCCGCACCGATCTCAAGATCATCCGCCACGGACATCGGGACCTGGTGCTCCCACGGATTCCGGGAGAAGAGGTGGTGGGGCGCATTGTCAGCAAAGGCCAAGCCGTGAACGGGTTTAATGAAGGCGACCGGGTCTATGTCTATCCCGGCATCTGGTGCGGCAAGTGCCCCGCTTGTCTGAAAGGGGCCCAGAACCTCTGCTGCGAAATGCGGATCATGGGGTTTCACCGCGACGGCGGATTTGCCGGCGCTGTAATTGCGCCGGCCCAAAGCCTGATAAAGGTGCCGGGCCCTCTCTTGCCGGATACGGCGGTGCTGGCCGAACCCCTTTCGTGCTGCCTGAACGCCTTGGAACTGGGCCGCGTCCGGCCCGGTGATGACGTCGGCATTTGGGGGGCGGGTCCGGCCGGCCTGCTGCTGGCACGAGCGGCAAAGGCCATGGGCGCGGCTGTGGTCAATATCGAACCGGATCAGCGCCGGCGCACATTCGCCCAAGGCGTTGCCTGCTGCAAGAAAGATCAACTGTTTGATGTTTGTGTCGTGGCCGTGGGTTCGGTCCTGGCTTACCGGGAGGCCCTTGCCCACTTGGCGCCACGAGGGGTTCTGGTGGTGTTTTCCGGCTTGTTGCCGGTTGATGATTGCGTCGATGTGACATTGAACCAACTGCACTATCACGAGCAATCCCTGGTGGGAGCCTACGGATGCGCCTATCGCCATGGAGTTCAGGCGCTGGACTGGCTGGCCGAAGGTACCATCCCGGTCGAGGACATGATATCCCACCGCATGCCCCTGGCATCGTTGGAGGAGGCTCTGCAACTCGTAGAAAACCGTGAGAGCACCAAAATTTTACTCTATCCATCATAAAGGAATCGTTATGTCTGCACATGAAACCACACTTCGGGAATTTGGCCGGACGATTCAAAAACTCATTGAAAAAGAGGACCTCAGCCGCGATGCCAGCTATGGCATGTTTCGTCAGTTGATGGAAAACAGCCAACCCGATCTGCACCAGGGCGCTTTTTTATCCGCCCTGGCGGCCAAAGGCGAGACCGTAGATGAAATTGCCGGCGCCTGGCAAGCCATTGTTGAATTGGACACCTGCCCTCTGGACATGCCAACGGACTCCCCCCTGCTGGAGAACTCGGGGACAGGCATGGACGCGCTGAAAACGTTTAACGTCAGCTCCGCTGCGGCGGTTGTGGCTGCCGCCGGCGGAGTCAAACTGGCTCGCCACGGGGCACGGGCCCTGACCTCGGTTTGCGGCACCGTAGACCTCTTGGATGCGTTGGGTATCCACGTGGAGTGTTCGGTCGAGCAGGTGGGACGCAGTATCGAAGAGGCCGGCATCGGTCTGTTTAACGGCATGAGCCCGCAGATCCATCCCAATGCCCTGTTTCGCATTCTCAGTCAGATTCGGTTCGGCTCCACCTTGAACATCGCCGCATCGCTGGCCAGCCCCTGCCGCCCCACCCATGGGCTCCGGGGGGTCTTTGCCGAGCCGGTGATCGGCAGGGTGTCCCAGATCATGCGCGCCATCGGCTACCAGCGGGCCATGGTGGTGCACGGGTATGACCGCGACGGGCAAAAAGGCATGGATGAAATATCCACCCTGGGTGAGACAGTCGTTAAAGAGTTTTTTCCCGACGGCCGCCAGACATCCTACCGTATCACACCCGAACAGTTGGGACTGCATCGCTCCACTTATGCATCCATCGCCGCCCAAGGCGATGTGGGAAAAGAAGCCGCACGCTTTGTGCGGGTTGTCAGCGGCATGGATCACCGCGAGTGCATCGATCTGGTTTGCGCCAATGCCGGTGCCATCCTGTACGTGGCCGGACGGGCGGATGATCTTCCAACCGGTGTCGCGGCCAGTCGTGGGCTGATCGACAGCGGCCGCGCTTTTGAAAAATTATGCCAATGGATCACTGTCCAAAGCGACCCCGAACAAAGCGGCGTCGCCAAATTCAAACATATTGCCGAGAGTGCCGGGCTGGGAAATGAAGTCAATCGATGCCTTTAGAGAACATCTAAAAAGAGCAGCGTCTTCATGCTCTTCATCATCTGCCCATGATAGGTGGCCGATCCCAGCACCAGGGCGTCGCAGTCGTTCAGCTCCTCCGCCTTTTTAACGGCATTGACATCCACGACCGTCGCCTGGTGGCCGCTGATGCGCACACCCTCGGCAATCAGGTTCGCTATGGCCTCTGTCTCTCCGGCATGGGAGGCAAACACAATTTTTACATAGGCCATGATAAGCTCCTTTCAGGGTTGTCCCTGCGACCTATTTCCCGGGGCTGTTCAGTGCCTGATGAACGGCCAGGCCAATTTTCTCGATGGTATAGGGCTTTCGTATATAGGCACCGGCTCCCAGGCGCTGGGCCTCCCTGACACGGCTGGTTTCGGCAAACCCGCTGGCGATGACGGCACGCTGGTCCGGCCGATGAACAAGTATTTGGCGATAGGTGTCCAGTCCGTCCAGACCCGGATCCATGATCATGTCCAGTACCAGCAAATCAACCTTGTGGTCCTGAGTATAGGCAACGGCATCTTCACCGCTGCAAACGGAGGTCGCTTTGTAATTAAGGCGGACAAGCAGATCGACCGCTATTTGCCTTTGCAGCTCGACATCATCGACCACCAGAATCGTCTCTCCATTTCCGTTGTAGGTCCCCACCGGCAAGGGGGCGTTTTCGGCGGATGCTGCCATTCTTGTCATGGGGAAAAACAGGCTGAAGCGGGTGCCTTTGCCGGTCTTGCTCTGCACATCGATGTAGCCGTGGTGGTCCTGGACGGTTCCCCAGACAACGGCCAGTCCCAACCCGGTACCGCTTCGCCCCATGATCTTTTTGGTATAAAAGGGCTCAAAAATATGCGGCAGATCGGCGGGCGCAATCCCTTCACCCTGATCGCTGACGGTCAGAACGACATATTCGCCTTCATCCACGCGATCGTATCCTTTTACGGGGCGGTCGAGATATTGGCTGCGGGTTTCAATGGTAATGATGCCGCCATGAGGCTGCGCCTCGGCAGCATTGGATACCAGGTTCATCAGCGTTTTTTTAAGGTGCACCGTGGAACCGGAGACATTGGGCAGATGATCCTCAAGCCCGGTCCGGATCTCGACAGCCGGATGGAAGGACTCGATCTTCCTGTGCTCCGGTGATATGAGGTACTGCTTTATCAAGGTATTGAGATTGATAACCTCCGTAGTCAACACGCCTCGGCGGGCCAATGTCAGCAGGTCCTGCACGATCGCCGCCGCCTTCTGTCCTGAGTCGCGGATGGCCCGGATCGGATGGTACATGGGATGGGCCTCGTCCATATCGATCATCAGCAGATCGGGATAGCTGACGATACCGGACAGCACGTTGTTCAAATCATGCGCCACGCCACCGGCCATCAACCCCAGTGCTTCCATTTTCTTGGATCGGACGAGCTGCTCCTGAAGCGCCTCTCTTTCCTTACGGTCTCGACGGCGTTGCGTCATGTCACGGACGACCCCCAGGATCCCCTTGGGCCGGCCATTGCTTCCCAGCAAAAAGGCGGCCGTCACTTCGCCCCACACTGTCGTGCCGTCTTTGCACAACAATTCGATCTCCAGGACGACGGAACGATTGTAGTCACCCACGTCTTCCGCTAAAATCATCTGTTCCTCAAGGGTTCTGGCCGCCAGTTCGACCGAGTGCGGCGGCAATGTGTTGGCGATATTGGTTCCCACCATTTCATGGGGCTGCCAGCCTTGCAGATTTTCCATGGCCGGGCTAACATACGTATAATTCAATTCCATGTCCAAAGTAAAAATGACGTCTTTGATGCTTTCAGTCAGCAGCCGGTACTGGGCTTCACTTCGGCGTAACGCCTCTTCGGAACGCCGTCGCTCCATATTTTCTTCTTTAAGCCGGCTGCGGGTTTCGATCAGCTCTTTTTTTTCACGAAAGAGCTCTTCGGTCAAAGCGGTCTGCCGGGTGGTGACATGGTGCAGCCCCCTGACCAGAACGGCAGCCGATATGGCGCTGACGGCATTGACCAGGATGAAGCTGGCACCGGCGGCAAAGGCCCTCGCCAGGTTGGGGAAAAACAGATGCTGGCCGGGAAGCTGGCCGCCGGAGATCAATACCCCCAGGATCACGAGCGTCAGGCCGTTGATGACCACGGCAGCTATGGCGGCCCTTAATCCAACCAGCAATCCTGCCAGAACGGCAAAGGTGAACAAATAGGCCGGGCCTCCGCTCAAAAAGCCGACCTGAGCGCAGACATTGAGACCCACCAGATAGACCAGGATGACAGCGCCGCAGGCGCGAATGTCGTAGCGGATCCCTCTGAAAATGAAAAGAGACCAGGTTCCCAGATAAACGGCGGAATCGACGATGACCAGGCCCCAGAGCCCCTCGCGCATGCCAATCATGACGGCCGGCGCAAGAGCCGTCAGGGACAGAGTCAACGCCGTGGCCAATACGGCAAATAAGATTTTTTCGCGCCAATTGGCCAGGGCCGAGTTTCTATCGTCCAATACAGGGCGCAGCCAGCGACGTATCCCAAGCGAGGAGCCTGTTTCGGGTGCTGCCAATCGCCCCCCGGATGTATGATGGTCCTCGAGCATGGTATTATTGGGTACTTATCATGGCCAGCCCGGTGAATCGTATTGATCATGATCATGTGACCACCGGACTCATTCAACTTTTGCTGATTCATGTTTACGCAAACACGGGGGCCTGTCCATCGCTTTTCCCCACGTCTGGCGATACTTTTCGCCGACGCGATCCTGGAAGGATTACAAAACCGATTTTCTGACGCACGCCCCCTATGAACCAGTGTTCATTGGCAATATCCTAAAGCCCTGTCAGGAGGGATCCAGCACCGGGTTTCAGGAATGCAATAACGATTCTAATTGAATTACACCCAAAAAAGCAAGCAGCGGCACCGGAGAAACGGATAGAACCACGGTCAGCAAAAACAATTTAAATGACATGCTTCGACTGCTTCCGCAGGCGAAGGAAATCCCGCCCCCTCCGCCAACGATGTATATTCCAGTTAATCCATGGGCGTAAAATTCGGCCTTACAATATGAGGGGCCTTGGATGGTGTTGAGAGGAAAATTCAGAAAAAAGATAGGGGTGCGATTGAACTGGTTTGTACTAAAAGTCCCGGTGGATGGATAGGAAGCATCCGCCGCCATTTTCATCCCCTCCACCGGAATCCGGGGGGGTTGTCCCCGAGCCTTCCGGTTCGAATGTGGCGGTCACCGAGCGATTCATGCTCATGATGACCTCACATGTCGGATGAGTTCCTGAACAGGCGCCGCTCCAGCTCCTGAAAACAGAACCATTAGCCGCACTTGCCGTAAGGGTTATCGATTCACCTTGTTGATAGGCCTCATCGCAGTCACTGCCGCAATCGATGCCGCCGGGTTGCGATGTCACAGTGCCGCTGCCGCCGTCAAGCGCCTTATTCGTGACGGTCATCGTCGGATTTTCAGGGCCATGGTTTTCCGCCAATCCATAGAGATATCCATAAAGCGCCATTTTGCCCCGCATGGTCTGTCGCGGAGTGAATTCGCTGTGCGCCCAGACCCACCTGGAGGGATAGCAGGTTTCACCAATGGGCCAGGTTGTCGTCACATCGGCCGGATAGCTGTTGCTGTACAGGGCCGAAGGCCTGCCCATCACCATCCCTGCCCAGTCATTGAGGTTCATATAGGGTGTATGACCGGGATGAACCCCGGCAAAGCCGTCATCCCTGCCGGAAGTATAGGCCTCCCTGACGCTGCGTTTTGATTCGAGGGGAGTAAAAGCCGTTGTCATCTGTATCATGTTCAACGGATTCCGGCCCAACCCCCAACCCGCCTCGAGGTCCAGTGCTTTACGAAACAGATCCTTGTCAGCCGGATCACCGGCAACGGCATGAGCGATTATTGTCCGCTGGACAAAATGGGCGGTACGCCAGAACGACGGTGTCTGATCCGTTGATCTCCTGGATGGTCTCGATTCACTCAGCCCGGCCTCGGTATTGAGCGCCTCACTGACGATCTGGGTTTTCATGTTTTGCTGCAGCGTCGGATAATGCACCGGCTGACGGGTCACCAGATACGCGGCCGCTGCATAGAGCTGGTTTCTGTTGCTGTCTTTCAAAGTTGAGGGATTGGCGGAACAGACGCTTTCACTATTCACAACGTCTTCATAGGCCCGGTCTCCGGTCACATTGTAAAGAAAGGCTGCCGCCGTCATTTTCAGGTCGCGGCCGCGGAGAAAGCCGTCATCAAGATCCAATCCCCGATCAAGCATCGGGTCTGCGAGACCGTCCGCGTAATGATAGGCGGCAGCGGCTTTGGCTGCGTAGTCCGTCACCAGGCTGGTCAGTCCGGCGATGTGCAAGGCATCGGCCAGCATGGCCGCATTGGCGGCATTGGCCCAGGCAGCGACCGCCGTGGGCCCGGCCTGAAACAATTCGTTGCCGCTGTTGGGATTGGTCAGCCCATGGGAATAGCCGTCCCCATCCCGCAGACGCAGCCAGAAATCAACCTCGTTTCTGGCTTCGTCTATGATATCGGGGATACCGTTGCCGCTCTCGGTGATGCCGCTATCATCATCGTTGAGCGCACCATCGGTCATCAGATAGGGTAATAGCATGTCGTAAATGTTGACCACGTGCATCAGGTGACGGTCCCAGTCCGCCGCATCGGAGTGCCCGCCCCAGGCATCGCCGTTGGTGGGGCTCCCGCTTTTGACATAGGGCGCCCAGGAATCCGGCCTGTCCCAATTATCGCCGCTGGCAAACGTGTCCCAATCCGGGTGATAAGGATGCATGGTGGTCAGATAAACCGTCGTGTCGGCCGGGCTTGTCCCTGGAATATACAACGGGGTGCGGGGAGGAGGTGTGATGCCTGTCGGGTTGCTCTCGCCGATTCTCATATAAAAATAGCCGCGAAGCGAAACCAGGAAAGGATCGGCATAGACATCATCGGCAATCCTGAAATCCTGACTGCAGCCAACCCCCTCGACAACCAGGCGGTAGGTGCCGGCAGTGGTAAAATTCGGGAAATCGAGACGCCATACATCCGAGCGGGTCAAATTATACCAGCCGACATCGCTTCCACCGGCCATCCAGAAATTGACAACCCCGACCTGTGTTGAATCCTTGGTGTCCACATTGAAAAGATAAATATGGTTGCCCTGAAATGAGGCATAGTTTCGTGCCCCGCCGCTTCCCATCCAATAATAAAGATCTGCGGCTTTATGCCTTGCCCCGGGTGCATAACCCACCAGATTGATGTGGATAGCCTCTGATCGACTTTGATAGATATCGAACGTCATCGAAGCCGAGGCGGTGTCGCTGTTAACGTCCGGATCTACAGTCAACGTATAGGTCGCCCCTTGCTGCAAAGAGCTGGGAAGCTCAAGATAGATCCAATGGTCATACGTATACTCGTAGACATAATCGCTGCCGGACCAGCCCAACTGGGCGTGGCCGCTCAGTTTCTTCTTGCGGCAGCAGCTCTTCGGGTTCTGTCCCGAGCCGCTGTAATTCGAATCGTCCGAAGATGTTATGGTCCAATTGCCGGTTTGGAGTGCGGCACCGGTATCCAGTTCAGGGGTGTATCGGATGATCTCTTCACCGGTGCCGCCTTCATGGTGAATCACGTCGCCGTCCGACAGGTGCACGATCAAATAATCTTTATCGAGAACACTCACCTCGACAAGTTTCGCCGCCCGCACTTCATCGATATTGGTGAAAGAAACAAGAA
Source organism: Desulfobacteraceae bacterium (assembly GCA_050291625.1). Taxonomy (GTDB): domain Bacteria; phylum Desulfobacterota; class Desulfobacteria; order Desulfobacterales; family Desulfosarcinaceae; genus JARRKU01. The sequence continues at coordinate 9,921 of JBNKKC010000125.1, read as the reverse complement.
ACAGACCCCATAGAAGAAAATGAAATCCTTTCGCCCGTCGCATCCAATCCCTCCTGCTTCAAGTACCGATCGCGCTGCTGGTATGTTCTTTCACGGTAGATGATTGTCCCATGACGTCCTTCTATCGATATAGATTTGCGGACCTTAAAGGCAGATTCCATGCCAAATATCCGATGTCACAGGTGTCTGAATTTCCAAACAAAATAAAATTGATTGAACGGCATGGGGTGAATGGTGTGAAAAAACTGGATACGTGTGAAAAAATCGGCGCGCTCCGGTGACATGTCGAATCGACGAAAAGCAAAAAGAGCGCATGGCATGGAGGGGGACAACCGACGCATGTTGACATTCCGAACGGGTCGAGAGCGGCCCCTTTGGGAAAGCTCACTTCAGGTTCATTTCGTATCGTTTATAGCTTATGGAAACTCCGGCACGGCTCGAATTATCGATGGTTGTCTCAAAATCCCGTCGGCTGCGAACATAGTCAATGAATTCCTGTATCCCACTGCTCCATCCTGCCATGGACATATTATGGGCGGCAAAGCAGCCCCCGACGCTCATTTTCGGGGCGATTTCCCTGAAGTAATTGGCATACCAGTCCTTGTCCGCGTCGCTGAAAACAAAGTCGAAAGGACCTTGCAATACTTTGACCAGATCATGCGCGTCAGCAAGCCGCGCATCGATATACGGCGAAAGGCCGGCTTGCTCGAAATTTTTCAGTGCCTGTCCATATCTTTGTTCATCGATTTCAATCGTGATGAGTCTGCCTCCGGTTTTGCTCAGCGCCCATGCGATCCAGATGGCCGAACGACCTGTGGATGTGCCTATTTCAAGCGCACTGCGGTATCGATGCTTGACAATGATGTCGTGCAGGAGCTTGCCGTCCTCCACGGGCACGTTCATATCGTGCCAGCTCGACCGCCGGCTTTCCAAAAATGCTTCCACCCTGCGATCCAGTTCAGGATTCCGCCTGATGTCATCGGCGCCAGCATAACCGATATGGCCGGTCAGGGCCAAGGGAACCAGCAGCCATGTTACTTTGAATATCTTCATAAAGATAGTCATCTCTCAAAACCTCCCGAATCCGCCAATGGACATTCGATGCTTCGGCCCGGGCTGTTTGCCCGGCCGCAGGCAAGGCATCAGTGGAGAGCCGGCCTCAATGCCGACGGGATGTAAAGCAGCAAACGGCCGACCGCCATACCATGCTCCAATGATGGTCATTGATCTGTCGGGAATCAAGACGGGAAAAAGGTCACAGCACAAGATCATATCGTAAACGCCGGTATTTTTTTGCTTTGGCTGAATTGAGTGTCTCTCCCGCATCCGATCGGATGGCCCCTCAACGGCGCTTGATCTTTATGGAGCTTGTCTTAGCTTTGTCTCAGTATTTAAACACAACCGAAGGAGGCGTTCATGGCGACATTGACCGCAGGAGACAAGGCACCGGCATTCGAGGCAGGGGACCAGGATGGAACGCTTAGACGATTGGCCGATTACAAGGGAAAGCGTCTGTTTGTCTTCTTTTACCCAAAGGCGAGCACATCCGGCTGAACCGTTCAAGCCAAGGCGGTGCGGGACGCACTGCCCGAACTGGAAAAGCGCGGTGTTGCGGTTGTCGGCATCAGCCCGGATCCGCAAAAACAGCAGAAGAAGTTCGATGATAAACACGACCTGGGATTTCCCCTGCTTTGCGACACCGAGCATCATATTGCCGAGGCCTACGGGGTCTGGGGCGAAAAAAAGATGTATGGCAAGACCTTTATGGGAATCGTGCGCTCATCATTTCTGATAGACGACAAAGGCAGGATCGCCGCTGCCTGGTACAAGATCAGTCCCAAGGATACTGTTCCAAAGCTCATGAGCGTACTGTAGATCGTCGCATATGCATGTTTATCGGCCTGGGCCGACCATCCCGTCAGGATTTCCTTGACTCGACGGCCACCAACCATGATATCTGTAGGTTGAGCTACGTCAGGGCACTCTCAACCAATCCAATGTTCAGATCATTTGGTCTCATGGATGGTGGTTCAAAAAAAAATAGAGTATTAACAATCGACATCGCACGCTGTTACGCAATGGCGTTGGTTTTTTACGGTCACTTTATCGAAGAGCTGATGCTGCTCAAAAACCCGGCGGCGGCTGGTCAATACAAGTTTATTTACTCCTTTCATATGGTGCTGTTTATTGTACTAGCGGGATATGTCGCCAAGGAAAGCCATATCGAATGGAGTCTCGGCAGGTTTTTGCAGCACCGGTTTTTCACCCGCCTTCTGCCTTTTATCTTTTTCACATTATTGATGATGATTCCGCCGGTTTTTCTTAACGGCAAATTTTACGGCCTGGTATTGCCCAGCGTCGAGGGATACACCAAGGGGCTTGTCAACACCCTTTTCGGTCTGCCCTCGTTTTGCATTCCGTCGTGGTTCCTGCTGCTGATTATCGGCGTCGAATTGGTTCACTACACAGCCTTTCGGTTCATAAAAGACTCTAATGCAAAAATCTTGATCGCGGCAATCGTGTTTTATGTCGCGGGATATTGGCTCAACCTGAAGCTCGATCTATTCAACCCCCTTAAAGGCCGGATCGTCGGCTGGAACTATTTTTTCATTCACGAAGCGGTAACGCTTTACGCGTTTTATTTGTTGGGCATATACCTGCGTCGCAGGCGTATGTTCGCCGATCCGGCTCCGACGGGAATCCTGCTGCCGGGAGCCGTGGCCGCCTTCTTAATCGTCCTGTTTACATACGATCTGAACACGGGCCCCTTTAATTTTCATGTGTACAACTATGTGGTGATTTTGTTTTCTTCGCATGGCCATTTCCTGCTGTTTCCCTTGACAGCCATAGCGGGCTGTGCACTCGTTCTCCTGCTCGCCGGGATGACGCGTGCCCGGAAAGCCATCGCCTGGTTGGGGCAAAACACAATCATACTTATGTGTTTGAATGGCATTTTCTATCACTATATCAATCCGCCACTGGCTCAGTGGGTGCAGGCGAACCTGACTGAAACGGCTTATGGCATATTCGGCATCGGTCTGATTGTGACGGTGGCAAGCCTGGCGCTATGTATGCCGTTTATTTTTTTGTTCAACACGCTTGTCCCCCAACTGGTTGGAAAACCCGGATTAAAGGGGCTTCTTTTGAAATGAGACGCGTCTTGTTGATGGCCATATTGCTGCGTTTTATCGTCAGCTTCATGGTCTTTGCCGAACCGTTCCACCTTAATGCCGGCGGCCCCCGCAGCTCGACAACGTTTTTGGCCATGGATCTGGCCAGAGACGTTGTTTCGTATAATTTCAGTCCCGCTGCAGCAAGGTCGATCATCTATTTTATTATCATATTAACCGTATCATGGACGTTCAAAACCGCGCTCGCCATTTACGAATCCGAAACCACATAGAGCGAACATATCGCGGATCCCCTTCCACTTTACACCCCGATTATTCCATTTCGTCGCTGAACATTTGAGAACCTTGAAAGAGCATTCCATAATTTTCCCAACCTGACGATAGGATCTAAATTCAGAACGAATGGAAAGGAGTATGAAATGAAATTGGATGCCAGATACAAACTTGCCTGGTTTGCAACGGCGGCGGCCTTGCTGATCATGGTATGGAGCGCCTCCATCGGGTGCTCACATCAGACGCCTGCGCCCCAGGGCCCCACCCTGTATGAGCGCCTCGGCGGGATCAACAACATCGCGCCGGTAATAGACGATGTTATCGAACGCTCTTATGTCGACCCGGTCTTTGCCGCCAACCCGCATATTCATGCCGCCCACCAACGGTTTCCCAAAGCGGTTTATAAATACAACGCCACGGCCTTGGCCTGCCAGGCGATGGGAGGCCCCCAGGTCTATACCGGACGCAGCCTGAAGGAAGCCCATCAGCGCCTGAATATCACCGAAAAGGACTGGAAGGCGCTCATCAATATATTTCATGAGAGCATGGACAGTTTCAACGTGCCGGCCAAAGAGCAGGGCGAAATCATCGCCATCCTCGAAAGTTCCAAAGGCGACGTGATGGCGCCGGTCGCCCAATAGCGGCTCCGTTGAGTACCGCATGGTCAAGCAACCGTGCGGTTACCCCTCCTGCCCCCATGTGATCCTGGGCGCCTTGCGCTGCGGCAGGCGGTAGTAGCGCGTTTTGGCGTAGCCGATCATCATGGGGTAGTGATGGGTGTAATTTGCTGGAATGCCCATTTGTTGCTTGAGTTGCGGTTTTGACAGGAGCGCGCCCTGCAGCAGACCGGCCCAGCAAGTACCCAGGCCGTAGAGGGGCGCGCTGAGTTCGAGGTAGGAGAGGGCCAGGGTCAGGTCCACCATGCCGTTGCGCGCTTCGACGGGCGCCATGGCCACCACCAGGCAGGGGGCGGACCGCAGGATCGTATCGATGCCCGCGTCCCAGCCCTTGACCAGCAAGGGCATGTAGGGCATGACCGCGACGTTGGGATCTGCGACCAGGTCGCGCATCCAGCCGATCACTTCGCCGGCGATTTCCTGCACCCGCTGCGCATCGTTGATCACCAGCCAGGCCAGGGGCTGGGCATTGCTGGCCGTTGGAGCATAGCGTGCGGTCTCGATGAGCCGCTGCAGGACATCCTGTTCGATGGGCTTGTCCTTGAAGCGCCGCACGGACCGGCGCGAACGCAGGAACTGCCCGGCCTGGTCCGGAGAGATGGCCAAGGCCGGATCGATGTCCTTGCATTGCGCCAGGGGCACATCCGCATGGTCCATGGCGCCGTGAGGGCAGGCGGCTACGCAATGGCCGCAGCGAATGCAATAATTTTCCCCCTCCGGTACCAGCTCCGGGTGGTGGCCCGGCCCCTCGAAACGGATGATCCCCATAGGACAGTCCGCCGCGCAAAGGCCGTCCTGTTTGCATTTGTCTTTATCGATGGACAACAGGCTCATCAGACACCTCCGCTGTTTGCAGATTCAAATACTGTCCAAGGTTACGTGATCGACCGTTCGATGACAAGGGGGAAAACAGCAAAAACAGGACACAAGTAAAGTCAATCGTAGACTTGACCCCTATTTTCTATTTATGTTTGTATTGCCTGTTTTCACCTATCCGCAGTGGCAATAAAACAGCCTCCGGAGCCGCTGTCACTGCTGCCTCCGCTGCCGGGGCTATGACTGCTTGAATCGGTGATCGCCGAGGCGCTGCTGCTTGGCGCACTTTCATTTCCGGCGGCATCATACGCCGTGACGCGATAAGTGTACTCGGTGTCGGCGTTCAGACCGGTATCAGAATAGCTGGTGAATGTCATGGTAGCGATTTCAACGCCGTCGCGGAAGACATGATAGCCGGCGACCCCCACGTTATCGATGGAGGCGTTCCAGGTCAGGTCAACCTGGGAATGGGAGGCCGGGGTAGCGTTAAAACGTTGCGGTACGCTTGGAGCCGTGATATCCGGTCCGGAACTCTGGCCGGATGTAAAGGCCCCCAAGTCCATCAGCTGCGAGGCTTCTCTTTGATTGCGGTTAAAATCTTCAAAAACCGGGACGCTGTTGGTTCCCGCTCCGACGGCCGGGCTGCCGGAAGCCAGTTGAAAAAAGGAAGCACTTGTAAAAAGGAAGCTTTCAGGGGCTTCAGCATCTTCATTAAGATCCTCTTCTCCCTGGTATAATGGAGAAGCTGAAATTGAGTGCGGGTCTCTTCCCGTCAATTTCCAATCGGAAAGCCCGCTGTAAACAGTATAATCGCCTACTTCTCCCACTACCGCAAAGGGAGGAGAATTGGGGACATTTTTATAAAGAAGGTTGAAATCCGAGTCAATTCCTTCAGCGCTTCGTATTTGGAACAAAGCGCCAATGCCGTTGCAGGTTCCACCTCCGTCACCATCTGAATTTACGGAGTACACGATATTATTTTTAATATCCCAGCCTGATACCGATGCCGCGCCTTCCAAATTGACGATATGCAGGAAATCGCCTTCTCCGGCATTGAGCCCCGGCGCTCTGTTTCCCATATAAATACTGTTATTATAGATGTGGACATTGGTTGCAGGATCATGCCCCCAGGGCATGTTGTGTCCGTCAAAAGCCATGTCCATGTTGAAAATCAAGTTATTTCTGGCAACAAAGTTCGGATTTCCGATTCCGATTCCCGTGCTGATATAATCGTCATTGGTGCGGCCCCCGCTATCGGTATGCGTATTTCCGCTGGGCATCAAAATATTTCGTTCCACCAAAACGATGCCCAGGTTGTCATTGACCGGATGCCATGCATCTTCTCCACTGTCTCCAGAGGATATTCTCGATGTTCCGGCAACGATAATGTTATCCGTGATCACTCCCCTTCGGGAATGCCACTTGATACCGGTTGTCGGGGCCTGGCGGGAAGCGTCGATATAATTATGGGCAATATAGTTGTTTCTTGCCGCGGGGGGGTCCATGAAACTGGTGGCAATCCGAATTTGATGAACCGTACATCCTAGTATGGAACTGTTGATTCCATCCACGTAAATGGCAAAATAACCGGTATTCGTGATTTCAGATTGATAGATGGTGTTATTGATTCCTCCATTTCCCCAACCCACCGATCCGTGCAAATCGTCAATCGTTCCATTATGGATGGATACCCGGCCGAATAAAATATTGTCTCCCTGGCATCCAATGTCATCGACGCCATTGCCTTCTCCATGGCTCAGTAATTGAGATCCGTCAATATCCAGGTCAAAGATTCTTATGTCTGATCCGGGGAGAAAAAACGGAAAAACCAGTTCATCCTGGGCGGCGAGAACGATACGAGGATTGGCGCCGTCCCCAAAAGCCCCCAGATATTTAGGCCCGGCGTTGGAAAGCACGATGACGCAATTGTTCCAGGTCTCGCCCTTGCGCAACAGGAGTCTGCGATTGGGCGCAGCATCAAGCCAAGCGATCTGGGCATCGAAATAGTCGGTCTCGGATGCATAAGCGGATGGATCGACGCAGACCGCTCCCGAAGGCGCTCCCGTACAATCGCCGCTTAGAGATGCACAATGGGTATTTGCGCCCGCAAAAACGGTATCGGGATCTGAAACATTGACAGTTACGGTTTCCGTTGCGGTTTGTCGTCCCGTATCCATAACCGAGACGGTAACGGTATACGTTCCCGGATTTTCAAATACATGGGAAACGACAAACCCCGACGCCTCGTTCATGGGCCTTCCGCTGTGACTCCAGGTTCCGGCGGTGTCGCCAAAATCCCAAGAGAAATGAGCCTGCAAAAAGTCACCGTCGGTCAGCCCTGTCGTGGATGACGCATCAAAGAATACCGACAGGGGCGCAACCCCCGAAGTTCTTGAAGCATTGATAACCGGGCCGGGGCCTGTTGCGGCTGAAACAGTGATGGCGGCAGTGTTTTGTAATCTTTTCGCGCCTTCCTTGCCTACCGCATCGCAAGTTGAAACCGCATTACCGGAGCCGGTGGATGCGCTCACGATGGTATCTGATTGAGCCTGGGAAAAGAGATGATTCGAAAACAAAACCGACAGGAATAACCATGGCAAATAGACGCTTTTCTTAACCATGCTGCACCTCTCTGAAAATGGTATCCTCAGGAGTATAATTTTCACTACCGCTTTGAACTTGGAAATAATGGGACATTTTCGTTCAGGCACTGCTTTAAATTAAATAGTGGGGTCAAGTCTACGTTTGACCTTTCATTAGGATAGTATCACGGTTTTGCGGACTGGGAGCGCCGCAGCTGTAACGGAAGCTGTCATCCAGCTCCAGCGGCAGTATCAGGGTGCTGAAACCAGCCGCCAGCGCTTCCGTGCAAAGGCTCTGCCGGGCGGAGAGGTCTTCGACGTAGCGACTGTCGTATTCGGCATTGAACACCGGTTTGCCGGCCTCGATAAAGACGTTCAAGAGATCGCACTCGTCGTACGCGTGACACTCTTCGTTGACTGTGAAATCAAAATCATCCACCAGGGCCGCCGCCTGATCAACATCATTTTTGAGTGCAACGGCCAGATTGCGCTGGTGGGCCTGCCGGGCCAGGAAACGGTTGTAGTCCAGTTGGTCGGCCGCAGTCAGAGACAGACCTGTAGCGTTTGAATATCCGTCCACGTTGTCCGGCTCCACGGCATCGCAGCTTTTTTGCTCAGCCAGATCAAGCCGAGCCTCCATGATGTTGCGCACATTGGTCGAACGGATATCCAGCCAACGCTCGTCCGGCCATCCGTCCAGGGTGTTTCCCAGGTCGGCGGAGTTGAAATCACCGGCATCCGGACGCCAATCCTCATAGCTCCCGGCCGAGAAGTAACACACAACGTGCCGGCCAGCATCATGAAGCTCCTGAATGGTGGCCGCTGAGCTGTCGAACAAGTCGATATCATAGGCGTTTACATCATAGCTGGTGTTGAGCGTCCCCTGCAACTGCCATTGCCAGGTGTCCCCCACTCGGGGCATCCAGCGCCCGGAATCGCCGGTATCATCGGAGCCGCCGTCGGATTGTCCACCGGTATTAGAATCAGTTGATTCATCGCAAGAGACAATCGCCATAGTAAAAAATGAAATCATGCTTATCACAAACAAACAACACAGGTTCATTCTGATGATTCTTCGCATTTTGCTTCTCCATATAGAGCCGTTCCGTGAGAAATTAGTTGTTGTCATTCGCAAATAGCCACCCGATCAAGTATTGATCATTTACAACCGCTGGAAGAAAAAGAATGAGTGCAAGGAATATACCGGCTTGAATTTTAAAATGACTGCCTTTAACCGTCCAATTGGCTCTGGACAGACAAATTGATTATATATCAATTGGATACAACGCATTGATGGCCAGGACAACCATATTTCGAACCACCCGGCGATTCATTGTGTCTTGAACATGATTAGACTGGCAATGATTGTCTTGTTACAATTGGGCAAGTTGACTACCCAAAATTACCCAGAGAAAAACGGATATTGGGAGCGCATATCAGACAGACAATGGCAAGGGGGAAAACAACAAACACGGCAATTAAAGTCAATCGTAGACTTGCCCCCCCCTTTGACAGGCGCATTCTCTCCATCTAGATCGACAGAAACCGATGATAAATGCTGGCAAGCCTTTTATTGAATATCGCTGAAAGCCGGCGGTAAACCGTGAGCCCGAACAAAGGATTGGCGTTAAACAGCCGATTCATTTTTCGGGTGTCGATCTTTACTACCTGAATATCCGTCTCGGCGATGGCGGTTGCTGTGTATTGTGCATTTTCAACCAGACTGGACCAACCGAATATATCGCTCGTCGCTGTCAGGCGATAGACCGTTTTTACCCCGCCAATTTTAAGCTCGACCGCGCCTTTATAAAGAATATAAAGGGCATTTGCCGTATCGCCTTCGTTGAACATCACCGTCCCTTTTTCATAACTTACCTCTGTGCAGGCGTTATCAGCGATCTCGCCCATGACGTTCAAATCCAACCCCTTAAAAAGGTCCATTTCCGTAACATGGAATTCCCAGCCTTCTGTTTGGTTGTTCATGGTATATGCCCTCCCTTTTTAATGATCGACGCCCTCTTTTTTGTTTGGAATTCTGAAAGCGGCTCTCTCAGGTGCAATATGCATAGAGACCTCACGTATTCCCCGAGGGGGTTGTCGGCCGACCTGCTTTTTAGTTTGCCTTTTGCTCGTTTCAATGATCCGACTGGCACTACGCGTTTGGGGATCGGGAAGGGACGTGCGCTGTTTTTTTAAATGCTGAGTGGCCTCGCTGCTCAGATGGAACGATCTGAATGCCGGCTATAGCTTCAGATTAAATCGATAGCGTCTGAGAGTCAAGGGTAGCGGGGCCGGTAATGTAATGGGGTCATCCATTAAAGGGTTCGTCAATAGAAAAAACACCTCTCCCTGAGCATTCGGTTGTATTTTTTTGTGTTTTGCTTTTGACGTTTTAAGCTCCAATTCGCGCCCGAACTTTCGTCAATTCGGATACGGTAATTG
>JBNKKC010000124.1:0-2975 GCA_050291625.1 Desulfobacteraceae bacterium | reverse complement strand
GGGTGCCCTCTGCCGATACGAATATTTTCAGTACGGTGTATGCGCTGAACGTCTGGAACAACACGGTCTATGCGGGTGGCTCCTTCGGCGAAGTGGATGATGGCAAGGGGGCAGGGGTGCAGACCCGTTTAGGCCTGGCCGCCATCGGCACCGACGGTTACGTCACTACCTGGGCACCGGAACCCGACAACGCCGTCAACGCCATCAACGTCGCCACCTATGGCACCGCCACCGTCCTCAACGTCGGTGGCGACTTCAACACCATCAACGGCGAAACCGCGCTCTTCTACACAACGCTGGCGCCCGCGCCGTAACGTCCGCCGCTTGTTTCCTATGGTCGCTAACGCATTTAATGCTAGCAACGATAGCGGCGGAGGCGGGTGCTTTATCGGCACCCTGTAAAACACAGGGATCAAGTGTATTAATACCGATAGTCAGAGGAGAAAATTTTGCGCAATAATCTGCTGGTTTTACTACTTATCTTTATTGCTGGTTTAAATGGGTGTTCGGATTCGGATTCCGGGCCGCCCTTTTCAGGGACAATCTTCATTGATCCGGACATCATTACAGCAGCAGATCCTACCGCATATCAGGGTATTTCCTATATCGGTCAAGGCATGCGCACGATGTTCGACCGTCGTGTGGATGGCTGGGTCACCGTTAATGCCTATTTGTTTGAAGCAAGCTACGACGGAGGTGATATGGTCGAGGTTCAGGTGAATCCCGAATTCGGCTCTGCTGCGTCAGCACTCAGTGCGGCGGAGAATTATTCAGAAGTCATTGGCCGACTACCCGCAGCACTCCGTGCGGATGTGCAAACCGTCTGGATTCATGAGGGGTTTGAGCCATTTGGCGGCGGCAATGACAATATTCTTATCCATGTCGATCAAGCCGATGATTATAACTTGGATGGTATTCTCGAGGAAGCCCTGGTCCATGAGGCTGTACACACATCTCTTGATGCTGCCATTGCTTCTGATGCGGGATGGCAAGATGCTCAATCGGCTGATGGTATGTTTATATCCGCATATGCAGAAGAATATCCGGACAGAGAAGATGTTGCAGAGTCTTTTGTCCCTTATCTGGCTATACGATACAGGGCCGATCGAATCAGCGCGTCGCTGAGAGAAATAATCCTGCAAACCATACCAAATAGAATTGACTATTTTGATACTCTTGGCCTGGACATGTATCCAATGCCCGCCTTGATTTTGGGCCCGATTGAAGGTTTTGAAACCACTTCTAATAACTGAACCCGTTACAGGAGAAAAAAATAAACCCGTTATTTCGAATCATGGCCGCTGCCGCTATCCTCGGATTGGCCGTATTGACAGGATGTGGCAGTGATACCGGCTCAGTCGCTTTGCACCAGGTGTCGGGAACCGCCGCCGTGGGCGCGCCGATCGCCGGTACCGTCTATGTAAAGGATTCTCAAGGCACCGAGGTAAGTGTCGCGACCGATGCGGACGGCAAGTTCAGCATCGATGTCGATGGGATGCAGGCCCCGTTCATGATCAAGGTCGTCCCCAACGACAATAGCGATACGTTGTACTCGTTCGCCTCGGCCGAAGGCATCGCCAACGCCACCTCGTTGACCAACTTCGCCTTATTCCTGGCAAGCGACAAAGCCAATCTCGCGGCGATCTATGATAGCTGGGACGGTACGGGGATCGACGAGATCGACCTGGTCGCCGCGCAGACGAAGATCAACGCGAACCTGGTAGCGGAGATGGAGTCTGCCGGACTGGATCCCTACAGCTACGATTTCGTCAAGGAGCCGTTCGACGCGGACTCGAGCGGAATCGACGCGGTGCTCGATGGCATCGACGTCGTGGTCGATGTGCAGATGGGCGGCTACACCTTCCAGGTGGTCGATAATGCCGCATTCGTGTTCGATGAGAACATCGATGCCGCCGGCGTCTACATCGGCGACCCGATCGACTGGCCCAACGGCGGTGAGGCAGCATACCCGGTGGTGGCAAGCATGGCCATCCAGGGCGCTGCCGCCGCCTATACCGTGTTCAACGACTATCCGTTCATCTTCGGAACGCCGTATCTCAACGGTGACCAGCAGGAGGTCTCGTTGAGCATCACGCTGGACGAAAGCGGTGTGCTGACCCTGACGGAGAGCAACGATACGCTGGTGTTGACCGATCCCATTATCTACAAGGAGCAACCCAACCGGATCATCTGGAAGGACAGCGCCAGCGGATCATGGGTGGTCGGCATCGTTGTACCAGCCACCGCCTCCGGTCCCGTCATTATCAGCTTCGATGTCACCAACGCTCTCCATCATGACGAGGCAGGGTTCGTGACCGAGGGCATCTTCACGTTCGATGTCTTTCCGTTGCAGTGACGGCTTATCCAAATCTGAACCGGTGCTTTTGGTAAACAGGTGACGGAGGGATTAATGTTTAATCCTTCCGTCACCATCGGAAATATAAGACAGGCGTTGATAAGTATTGTGCGCAATTGATGTAGGGGGATGGATAAATGGAAGTTGTTTTTAGAAAGCATGTTTCAGGATTGACGCTGATGATTCTGGCCGGACTTCTTTTGCTTGTTTCCGGGGAGGTTTTTGCCGCTGGTGGAAAAAGGGGGGTCAAGTCTACGATTGACTTTAATTCATTGCCGTGTTTGTTGTTTTCCTCCTTGCCATTGTCTGTCTGATATGCGCTCCCAATATCCGTGGTCATATTACGGAAATGAAAGCATTGAGGCCACTTCTCAAAATTTTCTACGCACGGTCCCTTTGCACCAGAATTTATGATATAGTCATTGAGAAATAGGAACTAAGGCCGGCGTTTGATCATCGCTGCCGGCCTTCTTTCTAATAAAAGGTCAAACGTAGACTTGATAATCATATAAAGGGTATATAACGTGTATCTTATGATATTTTCTTCTAAATCAGAAGTAATTACTTCCATTGATCTTTTGATTTAGAAGAAAAGGCACCTCCCTATCCATAGCAAATC